>CAJTAL010000001.1 GCA_910574285.1 Lachnospiraceae bacterium
GGGCTATAGCCGTTGAAAAGCTGCAAAGGCTATATTTTAAAATCACATTTTATCTTATAATTTGAAAAATAGATGATAAAGTCTTCATGAAACAACCCTGGACCGATAGTAAAATCGCTTGCAATCACGCCTTACATATGCTATATTATAGACAGAGGGAAAGCCACGCAAGCGGCTCTACCCCCCAACTAATGTTTTCTTCCTATGGTTTTAACATAGGCAAGCCGTCACTATTGGGTGTAGTGGCGGCTATTTCTTTTTCCCTTTAAAGATTGTATAGCACAATCCGACAAGGGCGCAAATGAAGATACAGAACTGAAAAAGGTCAGCATATGTAACATACATTCTATCACCCTCCTTTCTTACGTCCGGAGGGCTACTTGAACCCTCCAAACTATACTGGAGGGATAAAGCCGCCTAGCTTCATGGTCTTTCCCTATCGACAATATAACACATTCTCCTTTATGTAGCAATCTCTTTTATTTGCCCTTTCTTGCCCAAAATGTCGTCCTGCAAACTAAAGTTCCAATCTCCCGCACAAAACGTCAAATTAAAATCTCAAGTGCCAAATAACGTCTATAAGAACGTGCTGCGGGAAGCAACACGTTTTCCTCTTGACCATTCCATGCTGTTCCGATATAGTTTTTATGGAACAAAAAAGAGAAAGAACAGCACCCCTACAGTTCGTTCTTTCTCTCATACACCAGTGTGCCTGCCGTATACGGGATCATGTCCCACTCTTGTGACTCCGGCACTACCGACATATACTATGATAAGAGAAAACTTCCTGTTTTGCAAGCTGATTCGTATAAAAATTCGTATAAAAACTTCATCTAAAGTCCTGTTTGATTCTTTCATGGAGGGATTCTGGACTGCATCAATTATCACCTTGTCAAACTTCTGGATACGATAGATGCCCTTTATGCGCGATACGATGCCATGTTGAATGAATATGGATATGGAGAAAAATATGGACTTGGAAATGTCCAAAACGGATTTTTTTTCGTGTGCACAACAATAATAATAAAAAGAAAAATGAAGAGGATAAAAAGAATCCCTCAGGGAAATAGACGTGATAAAACACCGAATTCCCAAGGGATTCTTCTTTTTTGGTCTACAAGGGGGAAAAACTGCTATTATAACTCGTTGGAGGCGCGGTTTCAATAGGTTTTTCCGCGAAGCCGGAATCTCTGGACGGATACCTTCAACTCCTCCGCCTGCCCGTGAAGTTCCTCTGCGGAATACGCGGATTTCTCCGCCGTCGAAGCGTTGGTCTGTACCACGTTCGAGATCTGCTCCATACCCAGCGTAAGCTGACGGAGGGCTTCTACCTGCTGCGTTGCAGAATCTGCGATCCTCTCAACCAGTTCCGTAGACGTCCGTGCTCCGGCAACCCCTGCCGTGAGCGCTTCCGTCGTATCTACCGATAACGCCGTACCCTGTTCTACCAGGCGCATGGATTCCTCAATCAACATCGTAATATTCTTTGCAGACACGGCGCTCTTATTAGCCAGACTCTGCACCTCGTCTGCTACCACGGCAAATCCTTTCCCCCTGTCACCGGCCCGGGCGGCTTCTACCGCCGCGTTCAGCGCCAGAATATTGGTCTGGAAAGAGATATCTTCGATCGTCTTGATAATGCCGCCGATCTCGTGAGAGGATTTGGAGATATTCTCCATAGAAACGGTCAATTCCTTCATCTTGGCATTACAAAGTTCCAACTGAGCCGCCGCGTCCATAGAACTCGTTCTGGCATGATCCGCATCGGAGGACGTGTTGTCCACCTGCTCTGATAACTGCTGGATGCTTGCCGTCAGCTCTTCTACAGCCGAAGCCTGATCTACAGTGCCTTTAGAGAGAATCTTCGCACCCGTCGCTACCTGCTGGGATTCCATCGTCACTCTCTCTGCAGTCTGGTTGATCTGCGAAAGCGCCTCGTTGAACGCGTCCAGAATCTGCCTCATAGCTCTCTGGATCGGCTGGAATTCTCCCCTATAATCGCTGCCGATTGACAGATCCATATTTCCCTGCGCCATCTCGGCCAGCTTATAATCGATATCCTGAATGATTTTCTTCAATTCCCGTTTTGTCTCATGGATGGATTCTATCAGTCTTCCAATCTCAGACGTATCTGATTCAAACGCAAAATCTGCCGAAAGATTTCCGCTGGCAATCTCTCCCATCTGATCCTTCACCGCGATTACCGGAGAAAGGACACGCTTTCTGGTGAGCACCAGATTCGTCACCTGCAGTACGCCGACCATAAACAACGCGGCCACTATGGCGAGCATCATATTGTTTGAGCTCCTTCTAAAACGATTCACTTCTTCCATGCTTCTTTTATCGATAGACTCTAAAAACTGCTCTTTTAAAGCATTGGTCTTCGCAATCGCCGTACTGTATTCTTCCCCATAGACAAAATCGAGAGCCTCTGTCATCTGCCCTAACTCCACCTTTTTCATGGACTCTTCTTCCAGAGGAACTAATGAATCGGAAATCTCGGACATCTGGTCAATCATCAACTGCTCATCCTCTGTGATTCCGATCTCCTGCATCGCCGCTAAACCGCCCTCACGGTTTTTCTGATTATTCAGCTCATCCATATAAGCGTCATAATACTCTTTATGCCCTGTCGCCGTGTATGCCCGTACCTCGTTCGTCAAAAATGAAGACGCATTCATAAACCTGTTCGCATCATATGTAAGATTAAATCTGTCTGAATTGGCGCCGTCAAGCTCCTGACTCACCTTGACCTGAATCACCAAAAATATGATCACGATACATAGTGCAAATATAGATGCTCCATTCAAAATTAACGTTAACGTAGATTGATTCATTTTCTTTTTCATCTTAACCACTCCTCCCGGTATACAGCAGCGCGGGGCTATGTCGTGCCGCCTCTCTTTCCAAAGCGCTCCCCCACCAGAAAAAGCCCAGATCTTCATCCCAAGTAAAAAAGCACCCTCAAAAAATTCATCTCCTTTATTTTCTCAAAAATCACCGGAAATTTCAACATAATAATGGAAAATAATTTATTATTTTTAGCTATAACTTACAGCTTGCAGAAATAAAGCTGCCGTGCACCAAAAAAGGCACGCACGGCGGCTTTATTTTATTTCGTATTTTATTTCTTCTTTCCAAAAACAAATCCCATAAATCTGATAAAGGTATAGATTACAAATACTGCCGCTATGATTGTCTCAACAAGGACAACCGGCTTTAAGAACGGCATTGGCTGCTCCATATTGGCAAGACAGGCCATCGTCTGTTTCGTTGCGATAGCACTGATTACAAAGGGGAATGTAAATGCCGCGTAACTCGGATAGAATTGTAATCTCAAGTATCCCACCGCCTTCACAAGAGCAAAGATGTAAAGAATCGTCGCAAGTACAAGCATGGCCAACAGGAAGCTCTTTGATTTCGGCATTACGGACTGTACATATCCGGCGATGCAAAGGCTCGTAGGCGCCGCATAGATACAAATCAGCGGCTGCGCCGGCTCCGGAATCTCCGGATATTTCGTATAACGCAAAGTCACCAGAATAAGCAGTAAAATTAATGTTGCGAATCCGAACCAGAAAGCTGCCGCTCCCACATTCAATTGTTCAAACGCAGGCGCCGTTACGGCTGCGACTGCAATCCCTACATATACGATATAGTAGCTGGCAAATACTTTCGGCATTTGCAATTTCAATATGAATTTAATTGTAAAATAGATAATCAGCGCAATATGCAGCCCGATTGCGAAGAACCAGAGATATTTCGCCACCGCTCCGATAAACGGTTTTACGTAAGTGCTAAGAAGCATAAGCGCCATCGGAAAGGTTCCTGCAACACTTGCCATAATCGGGTTCTTCATATCTTCTTTGATCATCTGCGGGAACATGACGAGCTTCATAAGAACGAGAACAAGTATAAATGCCGCCGCGATACCGCACAGATAGCGAATCCCCTCTCCGTAGCTCTGAAGAAGATTTCCCAGGGCTGCGAATCCAAGCATTACGCCGCATAACGGAATCGGGACTTTTTTGATCGTATTTTTCACGTTTCATATTTCCTTTCTGGTCTTAGATTTCAGCTATTGCACGTCTTGGAGCCGGTTCGTCTGTCTCGTCAAGATTCTTGATGCCAAGCTCCCGGCATACGATCTGCGCAACCTTCCAGGTACAGAGACCTGTGAAGAAGATGCACTGCTCTTTGTGTTCTCCGCGCCCTTTGTCAAATTCTTTCGTAAGAACACGGCAGCAGATCGCGTTTTTCTGATTCGCTTCTTTGAACCAGTCATGAAGTTCTTTCGTAAGCTCCATACATTTTACGCTTTTGGGATTCGTAGGTCCGTCCTGCTCCGTACGTCCAAAGAACATTCCAAGGGCAAGAATACCTCCGTTGAACGCGCCGCAGACACATCCTGATTTACCTGCGCCGACCGCCATGCCGGACGCCATAGCGATAACCTCTTCCGGGACGTCAAGCTTAAATTCGTCGCGGATCGCACTTACAAGCGCCTCGCAGCAGTAGTATCCGTCTTTAAATTTCTTTTCCGCCACCTGCTGAACGCTTCTGGGACTGATTTCCGTTACTCCGATTTTCATATGATATTTCCTCCTGTGTATAATATAGTTTTCTACTAACAAACAGCTTATCACAGTCTTTGGAATATCAGTTATCGAAAATCATTATATAAAAATTAAAATTTTCTATATATATAGATTTTTAACAAAAATCGCGTGAATAATTCCAGGAATTTTGTACTAAATATGTATTTTTTGCCTTTTTAGCAACAATTTGTTTCAAATATTCTCCCAGGCATATTCTAAATTCTTCAGATATTTTGCACTGATCCGTATAGCATTTTTCGCGTCTTCTATCGTATCTTCAAATTCCTTATCTTCGATCTCTATACACGCATACCCGTCATATCCGATATCCGAAAGCGCCGAGACATATCTTGCCCAGTCCACATCCCCAAGCCCCGGTATCTTCGGACTCATATATGCAAGCGGCGGCGCCATAATGCCAACGTCATCCAGCTTATCCCGCAATAACCTGACGTCTTTAAAATGAATATGGAATATCTTATCCCGGAATTCATAGATTGGCTTAATATAATCCATCTGCTGCCATACGAAATGCGACGGATCAAAGTTAATCCCCAGCATGCCGCTGTCCAATATCTCGAATACTTTGCGCCAGTTTGCCGGAGAAGTCATGATATTCTGTCCGCCGGGCCACTCATCCTGCGTAAAAAGCATCGGACAGTTTTCGATGGCTATCCTGACTCCCTGCTTTTTGGCATACTCAAGGATCGGCGGCCATACTTTTCCGGCTTCTTTCAGATTCTCTTCCAGATTCCCGGCGGGCATTCTGCCGATAAACGTAGTAACCAGGTGAACACCCAGTAATCTGGATGCGTCGATAACCTTATATAGATGGCTGATAAACGCGTCTCTTTTCTCCAAATCCGGATCCATCATATTCGGGTAATAGGCAAGCGCCGATATCTCTACTCCCCTCTCCTTACAGTACCGGTTAATCTCCTCCGCCTTTTCTTCCGTCAGATTCGCCGCGTCGATATGGCTCACCCCGGCATATCTGCGTTCTGCCTTTCCCGAAGGCCAGCAGGCGACTTCCACGCAGGTAAGCCCTTCCGACGATATAAAATCAATCATTTCCTCAAATCCCAGTTCTCCCAGTATCGCGCTCATAATTCCTAATCTCATCACCGTCACCTCAATTCTTTCAGATTAACAGTCCTTCTCATCTGAGACGACTGAACCGCCGCAAAGACCGCTTCCATCGCACTCAACGCCTCCTGTCCCGATATCTCCGGTTCCGTATCCGTCATAAGGCTCTGAATCCACAGATTGATCACACCCGAATCCGTCTGTGCATCATTTGTCTGAATCTGATCCAGCTCATACCGTATGGTCGTTCCGTCCTTTTTTTCTATCATAACGGCATATTCCGGGTCGTCATAGATCCGCATCCTGCCCTGCGTACCATAGAGTACAGTAGAATTATCCTCAGGGCCATAACAAGTCCAGCTTGCCGTCATCGTACCCAATATACCTCCGTCCAGCTTGTATATACACACCGCATTGTCATCCACTCCGATGGGAGTTCCGTCTGAATTTTTCTTATCCAGCGTATCTAAGACGGCCGTCACTTCGCATACTTTCTGCCCGGTCAGGAACTGTATCAGATCCGTCTTATGAATCCCAAGGTCAGCCATCGCTCCGAAAGCAGATTGGGACTTATCAAAAAACCAGACCTTATCCCTGTCCATCGTCCATGTCTCCGGACCTCCGTGGGCAAAGCATGTACGAAAAGTCAGTATCTTTCCGATACACCCCTCCTGAAGCAGCTTTTTCGCCTCCCCATGGGCTTTTGCCAGGCGCTGATTATGCCCGATCATCAAGAACTTCCCGCACTTCTTTGCCGTCCGCACCATCTCCTTGCACTGCTCTAACGTAACCGCCATCGGCTTTTCACACAGCACATGCTTTCCGGCTCTCAGCGCCGCCGTCGTTATCTCTGCATGCGCGTAGTTCGCCGCGCACACACTGACCGCGTCAATCTTTGGATCATTAAGCAATTCCTCATAGGAACCATAGGCCGCCGCTCCATATCTCTTTGCCGTCTCCTCTGCTCTCCCCTGATTCAGGTCAAATACTCCCATAATATTCACGTTCTCATTCCGTGAATATTCCGGCAGATGTCTCTCCTGGGCGATTCTTCCGCACCCGATTACTCCTACGTTTATCATCTCTTTACTCCTCCTTCCGGTACTCCGTACATTCTCATATTTTCTCAGGAACTATACACGAATAACTTAAATCAGCCGCGCCGAATTTAAGTTATTTTCAGGCAGCGCTCCAGAGTCTTCATATAACGAATGGATAGCTCTGCATAATCATCCATCTGCTTTGATCTGGTCTCCTCATCCGCCGCCGCGTACGGATCCGCCGTCTGGGGCAGGAATTCCATAGTAAGCGCTCCGTCATAGCCAATCTCTCCTAAGGTATACAGAATCTCCTTAAAATCCGTATGTCCAAGCCCCGCCGCCTCTCTCGTATTATCTGCAATATGTACATGGACAAGATAATCCGAAACCATACGCAGCGATTCTGAAATACTGCGCTCTTCTATACTCATATGAAAACAATCTGCCATAAGCTTTACCGCCGGATGGTTGACCTCCCGCACAAATGCAAGATTCTTCTCCATACTGTTCACCAGATATGTCTCGTACCGGTTCAATGCTTCTACCGCAAGCTTAACATTCTTCGCACCGGCATAATCCGCCGCAGTCCGTACATTTCTCACCGCGCGGTCCCATGACTCCTTATAATCAGAACCCGGCGGCGGCGCCGTCCTTCCCACCGGAGACGGCACGACGATAAGATAGGGCGCCCCCAACGCCGCCGCCATATCAATACTGGCCTTTACATAAGAAACTCCTTCCTGCCCGCTTCCGGACAAATCCCTGCTTTCCGGGAAAATCCCGCATAATGACGTACAGGCCAGGTCATATTGCGACATTAATTCCCGAAGATAACTGACGTCCGATGTCTCCGGCTCCGCGGCAAATTCAATGCCGTCGTACCCGAATCTTCCAAGACGCTTAAAACTCTCTTCGATCGCTTCATTTCCAGCAATCCATTGTGTCATACTATATAGATACATCACCGCTCTCCTCCTAATGCTAATATACTCACACGTTCATAATCGAACTAGCGTACTGACACATTCATCTTTGAACTAGCAGCGCCGCCTATATCGCCGTCTGCTGTGTCAACTAGTTTTTTACTCATCTTAAATGAACTGTCATATTTTACATAACGAATCCGTACCGTGACTTTCGTGTAAGCTCCCGTCACGCTTTCAAACTCCAGCCCGAAGCCGTTCCCATAGCAAAGCTTTATCCGCTCTTCAATATTCGACAGGCCATATCCGCTGCCGTCCGTATCCGCCAGATATATATGCTGCTTTAACTTCTCAAGCCTCTCCTTTGCAATACCCGCGCCGTCGTCCATGATCTCCACTGCCAGCGTCTCTTCTTTCTCTAAACGTGCGGAAACCGTAATCGTTCCTTCCGGTATATCTTTCTCAAAGATACCATGAAGCACCGCATTCTCCACAATAGGCTGAAGTAAGATCTTCATACTTGCACAGTCCATATATTCCTCAGGAATCTGCTCCTTCAGCGTGAGCGCCGAATCATACCGTTTATTCTGAATACCGATATACAGCCGGACATGTTCCATCTCATCCATAAGCCGGACGATTCTCGCCCCGCGGTTCAAAGACAGCTTATAGAACTTCGCCAGCATGCTTGTAATGACAGGCACCTCCTCAGGCGTCCGGGATATGGCTACCCAGTTGATCATATCCAGCGTATTGTACAGAAAATGCGGGTTGATCTGCGCCTGCAGCATATTAAGCTCCAGGTCCTTCTGATGAGCATCCGCCTGCGTCTTCTCTTCCAGAAGCTGTTCGATCATCTCCAGCATGAAATTAAAGTTTCTGCGCAGCTCGCTGATCTCATCGCACCCCGGCGCCATGTCGTTCACGGAGAAATCCCCTTTCTGAGGACGCTGCATATTCCGGTTCAGTTTATCGATACGTCTCGTAATACTTCCGATAATTCTGGACGTCACAAAACAGATTAGAATGATGCAGACGCCTGCCGACAGGATCAACATCCCCAATATCTGTTTTACAATACTCGTCACCTCATGATAAGGAAGCGCAATCGACAGCACCCACCGGGGCATTCCGGAAATATGCTTATTTTCAATAGCTTCCTGTATTAAGATGTAGGTCTGGTCCGTTTCTTTATTTTCTACTACATGATAACTGCCGTGGTTCTCTTTCTCCGATATTGCCAGAATCTTATCCACCTGTTCCGAATTACCGCTGCCTCTCGCATGGAGTACTATTTCCTGATTCTTATCTGTTAAAAACGCTTCGCTGTTCTGTGTGATGCACATATCGTCCAGAATATCCAAAAACCTGTTTTGAGAAAAAGTAATTACCACATAACCGATCAAATCTTTGGAATTGTATTTATTGTAAATAGAGCTTACATAATATCCCACGGTTCCGGTAAAATGCCACAGGGAACGCTGTCCGCTTTTCTCCATCATCTGATACCAGGACATATGGCGGGCTGAATCAAGGCTCTGACACCGGTAATGCTGCCTCGAGATTTTGCTGCTGTCGGTCAGATAGAGCGACGCATTCAACGCTTTCCCGCTTTCTACGATGGTAGAGAGTTTACTCTCCAGCAGATGTGTCTGGTACAGATTGTCTCCGGAGATATCAGAGGACAAGTATTCATACAGATCATTGTCCAGATAGATCGTATAAGTCTCTTCTATGATATTCTGAAGCTGATTGCACAGCAGCTTATCCGCCTGATCGATAACAGCCCTGGCCGAATCCACCTCTAACCGGAATATCTTACCGGAGACGGCATGGGTGATATTCACCGAAAAAAATAGAAATGGAAAGATTGTAAAGATAAAATAAATCAGCACAAACTTATTATACATCTTCATGTCATACACAAAATAATGTATACATCTTCTGGCTATCCTAATCATTCCACGCCTGCCTCCTGTAGGAAGTCGGTGTAACTCCCGTCACTTTTTTAAAGATTTTTGAAAAATAATTCCCGTCATAATACCCGACCATCCTCGCCACGTCTTCCAGCGGGAGATTGTCATAGATATACTGCTTCGCTTTATTAATCCGGTATTCCGTAATATATTCGTTAATCGTCTTGCCCGTCTCCTCCTTGAATACGCCGCAGGCCTTCGATCTGCTGATTCCAAGCCGGTCGCAGAGATAAGAGATCGAAAGATTTTGATCTGCATATTCATTGACAATAATCAAGATCATTCTTTTTACGATTATATTGTGCACCATGTCCTCCGGCAGAGAGATATCAACGATCCGGTCAAACAATTCTTCCAGATCCCCCGCCGTCCGGCAGGCAAATACCTTCTCCCAGACGCGCATCTTAGAAAGCGGCCCTTTCCGTTCGATTCTTACAAACTGTTCCGCCAGTTCTCCAAATCCATGCTTAATGTCCATCTCACTGTAAATACGTCCGTTGGCTCTGATATCCTCGAACAGCTTATGCAGCTCTGTCAAAAGCGCTTGTCTCTGCCCATCCGCAAAATATCCTATCATCCGCTTTCTCTCTTCTTCCTTTATGCGGTATGCTTCCGGCTCATGAATCTTTCCGGCATAGACGACTGACTGAAATCCTCTCTGAAATAAAAAATACTTCCCCCATTGCGCATACGTGAAGGATTCCGCTATCCCTTCCACAGAATCCGCCGTCTTTCCTATGGAAACAAAGATATCCCCTTCCAGCTCACGTACTGCTTCTTCAAAACCGTCCGTCAGTTCCTTCAGAAAGCTCCCTTCTCCCTTATACTGCGCCAGCAGAACATAAAAATGCGGAAGTAAATCCTGATAAATAAAAAAACTGATAGACGGAAAAGCGAACCGTCCTTCCATCTGTCCTTTCAATTCTCTGTATTTTAAGCCTGATTCCCTCGATGATATCAAGACAACCGCATACCCTGCCGTATCACGGCTTATTCTTCTTAACAGCTTACCTGCCGTATCTGACAGTACTTTCTGAGATAAGACGTCCTCATACAGCCGGTACGCTGCGTTTTCCTCCTGGATATTCTCTGCCTCTCTTTTCTTTGAGACCGCCTTTTTGACCGCCTCCTCCAGCTCCGAGATCACAATCGGTTTTTCTACATAGGCAACCACATTCAAAGATATGGCCGATTTCAGGTATTCTTTCTCAGAATAGGCGCTGATAATAATCATCTTACATTTCGGATATCTCGACGCGATCTCTTTTCCAAGATCAATACCATTTAATTTGGGCATCCGGATATCCGCAATCAGGATATCCGGTTGAAATTCTTCTGCCTTTTTCAGACAATCCATGCCGTTTCTGGCCTCAATTACAGTTTCTATCCCCAAAGAATGCCATGGAATATTTTCAATGATGCCCCTTCTTACAAATCTCTCATCATCAACAATAACCGCAACCATTCAAACCTCTCTTCTTTCAAACTGATATTTCCGACGGACCCCACGGCCGGATTATGCCTTTTATTCTAATTCTTCTGCCGCCACAGCCTGAATCTCTTTCACAGCCTCGTCAATCGTCGTATCTCCTACCATCAGCTTACTGATCTCAATCTCCACTGCCTCTGTTACAGACGTCGCAAAATTCCAATCCATATAATTCACTCTCGGCAGCGTATAGTCTGTCTCAAATGCTTCGGAATCTGCAAGCTGCGGATCAATCACAAGCTTATTGTCATTATAATCCGGGCTGAAAGTCGGCTGCATCGCACCCTCATACTGAGCCTGAGCCGCTTCATCAGACGCCAGATAATCAATATACTGTGCGCAAAAATCAGCATATTCTGTATCCGCATTCACGAATGTAGCCTGATTGCACCAGATCTGCGCGGAATTGGATACCTCTACGCCCTCCATCCTTGGAGACGCGACGGTCGCATATTCAAAATCCAGATTGTCGATTCCTCCGTCTACATAAGTCAGCCACCATGTTCCCATATACATCATAGCGCTTGTTCCATTCACGAAAGATTCAATGGCAACCGAGTGGTCCTGCGCCTCGAATCCTGTCTGGAAACAGCCGTTCTGTCCGAGCTGCGCGATGTTCTCCAGACACTTTTTAACCGTCTCGGAATCATCCCATGCTTCACTGCCGTCGTTCAACGCATCAATCATTTCCTGTCCGTTTTCCTGTGTCAGGAAATCTCCGAACAACAGCATACCCGGCCACATATCCATATTGCCAAGGGCAATCGGCTGTTTTCCTAATTCCTTGATCTTACCGCTTAATTCCGTGATCTCAGCCACAGTCGGATACATGGATATCTCCAGATTATTCTCATCAAAGAAATCTTTATTGTAAAACATCAGCCCCCATGCCGATTGCGTCTGCAAAGGAAGTCCATACAGCGTGCCGTCTTTACTCATGGAATCCAGGTATGATTCTTCCACCTTATCTTTCCATCCATACTTCTTTGCATAATCGTCAAGCTTCAGCGCCTGTCCTGCAGTCATAATAGAATTGAAGAATTCTCCGGTGTTCGCCGCCATGATATCAGGAGCCTCGCCGGATGCCAGCGCGATACGCACCTGATTTTTAAGGTCTTCTGAAGAATAGTATACAACATCTACGTCAAAATCATCACTCTTAAATGCTTCCATAAATTTACTCATAGATTCATTCGCACTTTCACACCATACGGTGATGACCGGCTTCTCCTCTGTCTTCGGCTCTGAAGAACATCCGGTGAAGCAAGATACCCCAAGAACTCCTGCAAGCATAGCCGCCAATAATTTCCTCTTCTTCATAAACATAGAATTACCTCCCTTTTTTTAAATTCTAACATGTTCTCCGGTCCTCCGCCCGGTTTTTGCATTTTTTTGAAAATTTTTTAAGTAAATCTTTCATCAATCTTCCTGCCCGCCGCATTAAATATCATTGTAAATACGATAACGATCAAAATAAGTATCACGGAAACCGCGCAGGCATATCCAAATTTATTTTCCGTAAAAGACAGTTTGTAGATAAAGATGGATGTCAGCGTCGTATAATTCGCCGGCCCCCCGGCCGTCATCGCGTACAGCATATCGAATCCTTTAAAGGCGCCGATCATATTGATCGTCATTCCCAGGAATATCGTCGGCATCAAGAGCGGAAGCGTAATCCTGAAAAATTGGTTGAACTTTCCCGCTCCGTCGATTGCCGCCGCTTCCGTCAGCTCTGAAGGAATACTCATCATAGCCGCCGAAGTCAGGATCATCCCAAATCCGCTCCATTGCCAGATCGTGGGGATAAACGCCGCCGCCAGCACCGTCGACCGGCTCCCTAAGAGATTCGGCGGATTCATGATATCAATGAGATTCAGCTTAGACAGCACCGACGTCAATAATCCGAGGCTTGGATTGTATATGAGCTGCCACAGCAGCCCGATGGCAACCATGGACATCAACATCGGCAGAAAAAATAATACCCGCATTACTCCGGACGCCCGGCGCCTCTTTACCACATACTCCACAATGACAGACAGCAATACCCCCACCGGCTGCAGGATCAAGATTGACAGAAGCGTCCACACGAAAGTCAGCTTCATGGAATACCAGAATTTCTCACTGCGGAATGCTTTCACATAGTTTTTCATCCCTATGAACTCTTTTGCGCTTAATCCGTCCCACTTCGTGAAAGATGTTGCTACAAGGCTGTATAATGGGTAGATGACAAATATTGCGAGCAGGATAGCCATAGGCAGAAAATAAAGATACGGTATGACTGCTTTCACTCCTTTTTTCTTCACAGTTCTCCTCCTTTCTTCATAGATTTCTATTCTGGTATCATCCTTTTACCGCCCCGGCTACCATACCGGCAATAAAGTACTTCTGCAGGAAAATATACAAGATCAGTATCGGTATCAGCGCCAGGCACAGTATCGCGAACAACTGCGTCCAGTTCGCCTGCCACTGGGTAAAAAACACCTGAATCGCCGTGGTAACCGTTCGGTTTTTGGCACTTCGCAAAAAAGTAAGCGCAAAGAGATACTCATTCCAGGAAAATAACGCGTGGTAGATAACAACACTGGAAAATGTAGGTTTCGCCAACGGGAACACCATCTTAAGGAAAAAACGCATGTCCGAACATCCGTCTACAACCGCCGATTCGTACAGCTCCCGCGGAATGGACTGGAACCCGCCTTTGAATATCATCGTCGCCAGCGGAAAACTCAGCGCAGCCCCGGAGAGAATATTCGCCCACAGATGATCCAGAAGCCCCATATCCCTCATCAACGCAAACAGCGGAATCAAGATAATCTGACCGGATACTACCTGAAGACTTACGATAACATTGTAAATTATGTTCTTCCCCCGGACATTTAATATCGTAAGCGCATAGGCTGACAGAGACGCCGCCGCGACGATAATGACCACCTGAAAAAACGCGATATAGAAGCTGTTGAACAGCGCCCTTCCAAAGTCTGCCTTGACCCAGGCCTCAGCAAAAACCGAAAAATCAAAGGATTTCGGCAGGCCGATGGGATTCGCATAGATCTCATTATTCGTCCTGAAAGAATTTAAAAACATCCAGATGATCGGATAGACATCCACTATAAGTAATAATCCGATCATCACTTTCGCCGACAGGCTCAAAAATTTCCTGATCCGCCGCCCATTCCCCATAAAATCACATCCTCCAATTTCCTGTTACACCGGCTATATCTCCCTCTTGTACCGTATCCCGGATAAATCTCATTCCCATAAGATATTCTTCTTCATTCTTCAGATGTTCCATCATCATTGTGACCGTTCGAGGCAGGGCTGCCAGTTCTCTTATGTACGGCGTCAAGTCCACTTCTCCCTGTCCTGGGACGGCCTCCTCGATCAGCGTCGTAATCGCAGGCCGCACAAGGCGTGCGTCTTTGATGTGCGAAGAGATGATCTTATCAGGGAACAGACGTACACATTCTTCCACGATCTTTCCTGCCTGATAGATTTCCCTCGGCTGTCTCAGCATATTGGTCAGATCCAGATGCACGCCGAACATCTTGCGGTCAACGGCCCGGACGAGCTTCGCGTACTGTTTTGGACTGTCGACAGAGTTATACATAAAGACTTCATAGGTAAAGTATGCCCGCTCAGGCTTCACTTCATCAATAAAATACCTCGCCATATCCACCGCGTCCTGAAAATGTTCTTCGCTGAAGTTTTTTGGATTATGGTCTCTATATCCCTCTCCCTCACAATAGGACCCTGCCGTATTTACAACGCAGCCTGCTCCTAACTCTTCCGCAAGCTGAAACCGCTTCAGCATCTCTTCGCGATTCTTACTGCGGTATTCAGGCCGGGTATCCAGCATATTCTCCCAATACCCTACTTCCGCGATGACCAGATTCTCTTTTTGAAACGCCTTTTTCGCCTCTCGGATCTCTTCCGGCTTATCAATAGTCAGATATTCCGGCGCATAGACCGCAGAATACCCCATCTCACTTGCAAGCCTTGCCAGTTTCTCCGGATCACGGGCGTCTTTTTCGTTTTTGGGGAATACATGTCCTCCCACTTTTAACATTCGGTTTCCTCCTTGTATGCATGACTTTCTTACTCATTATGACTTATTTGCCGGTCCTCTGATTTTTCTCCGGCGCGGATAATTACTGGTAGGAAAATACTACCTGAATTACTTCCTCCGGATGATCGTGAATCTGCCGGTACGCCGCTTCCGCCTGGCCGAATTCTCTGACCTGAAGCAGATTATGGAACGTTAATTTTTTCAAGATCTGCTGCAGTGTTCTCTGTCTGCGTTCTTCGTTATACATATGTCCGTATTCCGGCGCGACATGGGCGCTCTGAGATTGCCGCAGAGTAATTCTGTTATGATGGAATTCATCACCCAGATACAGACCTTTCGCCTCATTCTGATACCAGCTAACGACTACGACCGTCGTATCCGGCGCGGCGATACGAACCGCTTCGTTTAATGCCCTTGTATTTCCCGATACCTCAAGGACTGCGTCCGCTCCCCGGTTATTCGTACGCTTCCGAATCTCCAGAGCAATATCCTGTCCGTCTGAAGGATTGAAAACTTCATCACAGCCGTTTAAGAGAGCCGCCTCTCTTCGATTCTCATACATATCAATGCCGTACACCTTCAGCGCCCCGCTCATCTTCGCCATCTGTACGCATAACTGTCCCAACAGGCCAAGTCCGCTGACAACGACCACATCGCCCAGCTTGATCTTTGCATCCAGTATCGCCGTATAAGTCGTCTTAAGATTAAAGAGTACCACAGCTTTCATCGGATCAAGATCTTCCTCCAGCCTGATGAATTCCAACGCCTTCTTCACGATTTCCGTCTGATGCGGGGAAGCCGAAAAGACAATGTCTCCAACCTCGAATCCTGTTACCGAAGCCCCTTTTTCAATTACCCTGCCGATATTCGAATACCCCAGGCACCAGACGTCCGGGTCACAGCTCCTGATTGGATAATTCCATGCCTTATGTTCCCCGTTTTCCTGAAACAAAAGCTTCGTGACCGGATCCTGATACTTGGAGAACTGCGGCACAAGATTGTTATAAACATTCATCTCCGTACCATGGCTGACGCCGGAATACAGCGTCTTAACCCGCAGTTCATCTGATTGAAGCGGGAAATTATCAGCTTCTTCTACCTTAAGCTCCCCCGGGCCGTTATAAACCAAAATCTTCATATGACCACCTCCTGTATATCTTTTTCTTATTTGATATCTCTATTATAGCGATTATAAATTTGTCGACATCTGTAATTTTGTGCATTTTTATGCTTTTTTGTATCACATCAGGGACTTCTGGCAACAAAATAGACAAATCGAGCAGAGAAGACTTTTCCCTATTCGCCGCGCGCCCCGTGCGCCGCCTTAGCGGCATACTTCTTCTGCACGGGGCTGCGCATAAAAAACGGACCCCGAAGAGTCCGCGTTGAATTTGATAAACTTTTCAATTAATAGAGAATCCCGGCTAACGGGTCGGATAACCTGTACATTTCCGCAGTACGGCCGCGTGTACCAAACCTCTGAACAGCGGATGCGCCCGGTTCGGCCTTGATTTTAACTCCGGATGTCCCTGTGTCCCTATAAAATACGGATGATCCTTCAATTCCACCATCTCTACGATACGGCCGTCCGGCGAGAGACCGGATAATTCCATTCCTGCTTTCTCAAGGCTGTCTCGATATTCATTATTCACCTCGTATCTGTGCCGGTGGCGTTCGCTGATCTCCCCCGACCGATAGAGACTCTCTGCAAGGCTTCCCTCTTTTAATTTGCAGGGATATGCCCCTAGGCGAAGCGTACCCCCGAGATTGACGACTCCGTCCTGCTCCGGCATCAGCGCAATGACCGGATGGCTGGTCTCAGCGTCCAATTCTATACTGTTGGCATCCGCATACCCCAGAACATGGCGGGCGTATTCCACGATCGCCATCTGCATCCCGAGACAAATTCCAAGAAACGGTATCTTCTTCTCCCTCGCATACCGGATCGCCGTAATCTTCCCATCTGTCCCTCTGGTTCCGAACCCGCCGGGAACCAGAATCCCATTTACTTCCTTTAACAGCTCTTCCGCCGTATCCTCCCTGATCTCCTCCGAATCGACCCAGCGAATCTTCACATTGGCATGTTCTGCTATACCTCCGTGCTTCAAGGCTTCCACAACGCTTAAGTATGCGTCATGAAGCTGTATGTATTTGCCCACAATAGCGATCTCCACTTCCGATTCCGGATATCTCAGGTTATATACGATCTCCTTCCAGTCCTCAAGGTCGGGTTCCGGACAAGGAAGCTTAAGAGATTCGCATACCACCTGCGCCAGCCGCTCCTTTTCCATAGCGAGAGGCGCCTCATACAGATATTCTACATCCAGGTTCTGCAGCACGTGGTCTTCCGGTACATTACAGAATAACGCGATCTTCGATTTTAGTTCCTTCGGGAGCGGGTACTCACTTCTGCATACCAGAATATCCGGCCATAATCCCATCGCCTGGAGTTCTTTCACACTCTGTTGGGTAGGTTTGCTCTTTAATTCGCCGG
Source organism: Lachnospiraceae bacterium (assembly GCA_910574285.1). Classification (GTDB taxonomy): domain Bacteria; phylum Bacillota; class Clostridia; order Lachnospirales; family Lachnospiraceae; genus Sporofaciens. The sequence continues at coordinate 17,673 of CAJTAL010000001.1, forward strand.
ACGCTTTCAGGTAAGGAATCAAAGTAACATGAATCAGGACGGCGTTCTCATGCCCCACCTCATGCTGAAACTGGCGTATGGATTCCAGAAATGGCTGGCTCTCAATATCTCCGACTGTCCCGCCTACTTCAATAATTGCAATCCGGTTGTCTTCCCCGGACACTCCGTGATAGAAACGGCTCTTGATCTCATTCGTTATATGGGGAATTACCTGTACGGTTCCGCCGCCATAATCTCCGTGCCGCTCCTTCTGAAGGACAGACCAGTAGATCTTCCCCGTCGTAACGTTAGAATTCCGATCCAGACGCTCGTCGATGAACCGCTCGTAATGTCCCAGATCCAGGTCTGTCTCCGTACCGTCATCCGTCACAAATACTTCCCCATGCTGGATCGGGTTCATCGTCCCCGGATCCACGTTGATATAAGGATCAAATTTCTGCATCGTGACCTGATATCCTCTCGCTTTCAGAAGACGTCCCAGAGACGCCGCTGTAATTCCTTTTCCCAGTCCGGAGACCACGCCTCCGGTAACAAATACATATTTTACTGACATATGATCTAGCCCTCCTTTTTATCTTGTACTCGTTAGAGCATGTCTGACTCAAAAACAAGAAAAGAGTCAGAAATCCCTCTGCGGATTCCTGACTCCTTCGTCTATCTTGTCCGAATGGTTATATTATGAACCAAATTTCCCTGCTTGTCAAATGTATTCCGACTCCTCATCCCATATCTTCATTCCATTGCTTTTCGCAGATTCAGCATGGTATCACTGCCGCGCTGGTGGTCTCCGGTATTCTGATTCGCCAGTTGCGCCGGAAGAGAACGAAATGCGTTCTGTATCTTAGCCGCTTCACCGGATGAGGCACAAAAAAATCATTTTGAAATGACTTTTTTTGCATTAATAATCATTTTGAAATGACTTTTTTTGCATTAATAATCATTTTGAAATGACTTTTTTTGCATTAATAATCATTTTGAAATGACTTTTTTGTCTCAAGTAATGCTTCACGGCTTTACAACAGCCCAAACAAATTCAAGAACTTTTGCCATACCGTAAAAACGAGACCTCCCAGGAAGTCTCGTTTCGTTATGCAATATAAACCTGCAGGTTATATCTTTTGTCAGAAATTATGAATCTCACTTATAATATTTTCTCTTGCCAGCTTCCATGCGGGAATTATCACGGCTGCCACGGCTATCGCCACATTCAGCGCCATAATACCAAATAAAACCCGATTGGGAACGCCTGCCTGAATATGCAGGAACTGCAGTATATGCGCCATATAATAGTTCATCACTCTGCGAAGGACAAGGTTATAAACCAGACAAATCACTACATCTGCCAACACCCCATACAGGATTCCGGTCTGTAAGATCATCTTATAGAAACCAATGTCCGTAATGCCCATAGCCCGGATAATTCCGTATTCCCTTCTTCTTACAAGAATGGTATGGTTCATACTGTTCGCAATATGGAACAGGCTGATCACGAAAAGAATCACCGCGATACTGGAAAAGAAGATCTGCTGCTGCCTTAAGTAATTCTTCTGCGTCTTAATCGCCGCACTGTAATCCACCAGCACCGCTTTCGGAACATCACGGATGGCCTGCAATATCTGATTGCTTACTTCTTCTGTAACCGCGTCTTTCGCCGGCGAGGCATTGATAAAACTATAATCCACAATACCAAAGTTTTCTTTCATCTGTTCATTCGTCATGATCAAACCAGGCATTAACGCATCTTTATAGAATCCCTCCTGCAGGAATCCCTCTTCCCGCGCCAGAGGACGGCTGACAATCGCCGCGATCTCAAATTCTTTTTCTATATAATTTTCTTCGCCGCTCTGGAACTTCAACAATTCATCCGTGTAATGATCCATCTTAGGAACCCGCAATGTAATCGTATCTCCCGGTCTCCTGCCATAAAAATAATAATTCCCCTGTCCGTCCATGTTAGCCACCGCAATAATCTTATTTCCTGTTTTAAGTGTTTCCGGATCAATCCCGCCCTCCAGGACGAATTCATCGAGCTGGCCCAGCAGTTCATCTTCATAACCATATACGTCATATTTAATTTTATACGTGCCGTCTTCCTGCGGCAGACAGATTCCTCCGTACCGACTGACAAAATAATCATCTGTATTCTGGTCATCAAAAAAAGAATCCCATTCTAACTCTTCAATACGAGTCACTTCCCCGAATGTAAATTTTGTAGCATATACCCGCTCCGTTCCCGGCATATTTTTAATCTTATCCGCCGCCGCTTCCGGAATCGTATCCCCAAGCGAATTGGATTTTAGAGAAACACGGTACTCGGAGCCAAGCCCATCGTCTGATTTCAGCGAAAGCTCCGCATGTATCTTCAGATTCTCTGCCATGTAAGTCGTACATAAGAAGATACACCCGCCCACCGATAAGGACAGCAGGATTCCGATCACCTTCCTCTTGTTGGAAAACATGAATTTGCGTACTACCACTCCCGCCATATTGACCGGACGCAGCGCATATATTTTCCTTCTTTTTGTAAATGAAGTGTCTCCGCTCATCACCTCTTTCAGCGATTGTTTCCTAAGGGAGCGGACAACCATTAACGCTACAAACCCAAGCGAGACCATCAGGAACGCAAAACCAAATATCATCGCATCCCATGACAGGCAGAACCGAACCTCGCTTACGCCCTCCGCCAACGTCTGATCTGCCACGGACAGGCTCTTTTCCGTTACTCCTGCACCCTTTCCGCCAAATACGCCGCTGAATTTCTGATATACGAGGCTTAAAATACCGTTTCCCAGGAAGCATCCCAGCGGGTATCCTGCGAGAAACATCGTCCACAGCTCCAGAATCAGCGTTCCTCCGATCTGTCCCTCGCCGACCCCTAAGGTCTTAAGTATCCCATACTCAGAAGTCCTCTTTGACACGGAGATGCTAAATACACTGTATACTACGAACAGGCTGAACAAACACAGCAGAAATACCATTCCGTTATAAGCCAGATTATAGTCGCTCTGTAATTTTAAGACGATGTAAGTGAAGTTCCCTTCTTCTTCCGTCAGGCCAAATTTTATGGTTTCATAGATGCCGGCAGGCTCTTCTCCGCCAAGATACCGAGTCACTTCTTCGTTGTTCACGACGGCATCGGAGGGGATCTCATATTCTCTCAGAAAAGCGTCCAACTGTCTATATAATTTCTCTTCCTCATCGAATCCCAGATACAGGAATGTCTGGCTTCCCCGCCCTGTAAAAGAATCGCTTACAAAGACTTCCATCTCGCCTGAACTTGCATCCCACTCGCTTTTGAGGATTCCTGTCACGGTATAATCCTTCCCGCCAATCCGAAGAGAATCACCAAGATCACCGGAAAAACCGAGATTGCTTAACACAAATCCGTCTGCCGCAATCTCATCCTCCTTCTCCGGCAATACACCCTTTAGCAAATCTCTGTGCGCCATCTGCCGGTAAGCCTCGTCTGTATGGATAAAACAGATCAAAAATTCTTCCGCAATTACATCCCTGATTTCCATCTTGCCGCACCGCTCCAGAAGATAACCGTCACCTTGCTCGCCGCTTTGCACGGACTCATACGTCTCCTTGTCTGTCTCTGCATAATAGTGCCAGTCTCCGTAGATAGTCTTGCTATTCGCCAGATCATTCTTCTGGCTGCTGTAAATCAGTGAACTGATTCCTGATAACAAAGACGCAGTTAATATGATACTTGCAAAGATCGCCAGGGTCTGGTTCTTGTAATACCGCATATATTTCCATGCCAGCTTTAACATTCCTCATCACCGCCTTTTTCCGGAAACCTTCTCTTTCCTGTGACGATACGCCCGTCTTCGATATGAATCACCCTGTCGCAGGTCTGCGCAATGGCCTCGTTGTGCGTCACCATGAGGATCGTCTGCTGATACTTTCTGCAGCTCGCCTTTAATAACCCCATCACCTCGATGGTGGTGGCCGAATCCAGATTGCCGGTGGGCTCGTCGCAGAGCAGCAGATGAGGCTTGTTCACAAGCGCCCTCGCGATCGCTACCCTCTGCTGCTGACCGCCGGACAATTCATTCGGGTATTTCCTGCGCTTCTCCCATATGCCAAGTTCCCGCAGCAGTTCCTCTATATATTTCCGGTTGATATGCTTTCCCCTGTCAAACGTCACCGGCAGAGCCACGTTATCATAGACGTTCAGCACCGGCATTAGACTGTAATTCTGGAACACAAAGCCGATATTTCTTCTGCGGAAAATCGTAAGCTCCTTCCTTGACAGAGAACCGATTTCCCTGTTTTTGATGAAAATCTCTCCCTTCGTCGGGTTGTCCAGACCGCCCATAAGATTAAGCAGGGTGGATTTGCCTGAACCAGACGTGCCTACAATAGCGGCAAACTCGCCTTCCTCCACCTGAAGGCTGATATCCTGCAATGCATTTACCTGATTCTCCTTCTCTCCGTATGTTTTGCCGATATGCCGTAATTCTAATATACTCATCCGTCATCGCTCCTTTGACTTGATACGTTGCTTTACGGTATATAGTATAATTGTTGTATCTTGCAATTTCTTTACAGACGAACAGTCAGTTCTTACAGTTTTGTAAGAAGTAAAGTAATTACTATTCAAACTTGCATAGAATCCGGAAACGAGGGCATCATTCAGACTCATTCCTTAATGTTTCATTCAGATTACACTTTAAAAGACGTTTCCCTCCAATGTAATAGGCGAGTGCAACAAACAGTACGATAGCCGCCGCAAATATCAGAACCGGCAGGATTGGCGCTTCAGCCCAGAACTCCATCGGATCTAAATAGCTTGCAGTCACAGCAAACTGCACAAACAACATTGTGAGGGGAAACGTAATCAAAAGCGGTTTTCCTGCTGTCACAAACGCTTCGATACAGAATATTTTCCTCATTTCCTGCGGCGTCAGGCCAATGGACATATACCTCGCAAATTCTCGTTTCCTCTGACGGAGAAACCCTAACGTATTTGAGAATACATTCGCAATGCCGATAATGGCAAGCAATACACAAAAGGCTCCAAAAATCACTCTCATTCCAAATATTAAATGACTATTTGAAAGCCTTTCCCGAATACGGTTTTCACTTTCGGTTTTATATTCTCTTACAAGCTGCACGGCTTCTTTCTCCAGACTGTCCAAGTCGGAAAGGCTTGCGGTTACGGCTTCTGTTGAAAGAATACGGATATAGCTGTCGGATTCAGCTTCGCATACCTCGCCTAAGGTTCTATTCCACATAGTAAGCGGGATAAAATGTACGAGAGAATAATTTTCATATTCTTCCCTCAGCACGGGGACTTCCTGCGTATAAGATAAAACAGGGATTTCTGTACTGTTGCCGTTTTTATAAAGCACTGTTGCCTGGTTGTCCTTCCTAACAAAAGGAACATATTTTTTATAGCGGAAATTGCTGTTTATACTGTCCCAAATCTGATTTAGTACAACTGCACCGTCAAGACTCGGCGCAATCCCAATCTGTGAACAGAAATTTAAAAAGCTGGTGTCATCCAAAATAACAATCGGCACTGATACCTGGAACTGCCCGTCTGCCATCGGTGTCCCCGCAACCTGCTCAAGTCCGCCGAGCGACGACAGTTCATTGCTCTGCAGTCCTTCCGGCAGGAATGTCATGGCTTCCGCCTTTTGATATACCGCGGCGTCTTGTACGTTAGAAATATCCCGCAGTTCATCTGTTAAGCTGAAATCTGATATTTCTGTATCCTTTAAGGTAATCATAATATCCCACGCATCCTGATACCGTTCAAAATAAGTATATCTGGTACTGATATCAGCAAGAACAGTGAATGAAAGCATGATTGAAAATCCCAAAAAAGACAGCAGTAATGATAATGTCGAGATCCTTAAGTGCTTTTTTTGGGCCTTCAACGCGTTTCCCGCAAGTTCCCCCTCCATGCCAAACAACACAGACAAAATCCTGGAATGTTTCCTTTTCTTTAATAATAAGCCGCCTGTATTTCGGATTGCTTCAAGCGGCGTCATCCTGCTTAACTTTCTTGCAGGTATCCATGCTGAAAAAAGCACCGTCAACATAGAAATAAGGACAGTAAATGCAAATATAAACGGACTATAATGGAAGACAGCTTCATGACGTTCTGTTACATCGGCAGCAAAGATGTTGACTGCCCCGATTAATCCATAGCTTATAAAAATTCCTGATAAACTGCCAAGTATCACCGGCGCCGCGCTTAGGACTGCCGCTTCCTGCAGCAGGCAGTCTCTGACTTGCTTCGGCGTAGCCCCAATGCTTGAAAGAATACCAAATTGATGGATCCTGGCGTTCATTGACAGTTCAAAGGAACCCCGGATGATCAGGATTAACGACAGCGCCGTAATCATTAGAATTGCCAGATACAATGTCAGAAGCATCGGCGGCGTTTCATCCTCTGGGTCATGTATAAAATACCGGGATAAAAGCAGCGAATGATATTGGATGGAATCTTCCTTTAATCCGAGCTGTTCTGCAATTAACGGCATATCACGATAAATATTCCGGGCGTTTCGGAAATAAATATCAGCCACAATTTCACCCTGTTCCGATAATTCTTCATTGATAACTGCTTTTTCTACATTCGCAAATTGACGTACCAAGGCCAGATCGCCGGCATCAAATTTATCGCAAACAATACGCCCCTGCCAGCCGCCTTCCTCCAGAATAATCTGCTCCACCTCATATATCCAGAAATTATAGGCCAGGCTGCACAACAAGGACAAAAACATCGCGGCAACCAGCGACGCTGCCATAATTGATATGCCGGATGCACGGTTATTTTTAATATAGCTTTTGGTGTAATCATTCCACATTCTGTTCACCTCCACTCTTCCGCCGGAATACCTCTATGTTCTTCGGCCATACCCTTATGCCTTTCGGCAGGATCAATGAATCTCTCTTCTGTCACACCTTTAAGCCTTTCGGCAGAATTACAGAAATCGTCGCTGATTATTTTTCCGTCTTCGATAGTCACGATCCGGTCGGCTTCCAACGCAATTTTTTCATCATGGGTGATAAGAAGTATCGTCTGCTTAAAATTTCGGTTTGACAGCTTTAAGAGATCAATAATTTCCTTTGAATTTTTCTGGTCAAGGTTTCCTGTCGGTTCATCTGCAAAAAGAATGACGGGACGGTAAATCAGAGACCTTGCAATTGCGGTCCGCTGCTGCTGCCCTCCGGACAACTGGCTCGGCAGGCTTTCCAGTTTATCTGCTATTCCTAATGTCTTGACAATCATCTTAAAATAATCTTCATCCGGCTTTCTCTTGTCGAGAAGCATAGGCATAAGAATATTTTTTTCCACCGTCAGAGTCGGAATCAGGTTATAGAATTGATAGACCAGGCCAACCTTCCTTCTTCTGAAAATTGCGGAATCCGCAGCGTTCAGTTTACTGATGTCAACGCCGTCTACTGTTACAGTCCCGCATGTAGGCTTGTCCACGCTGCCCAGAATATGCAGGAGCGTTGATTTTCCAGAACCAGACGCTCCAACGATCGCGACAAATTCCCCGGTTTCAACGGATAGGTTAATTCCGTTTAATGCAGTAACCTGGCTCTCGCCTTTTCCGAACACTTTCTTGATATTGTTACATCTCAGTATTTCCATATTGTCATATCCTCCTGTTTGCTGTTCTCCATACTTTGATATAAGCCTCTTTCTATTGCAGAAAATTTGTCAAAGCATTTTCTATAATCAGGTATTATTATAACAAATGAAAGTGACATCTCAGTGACTGCCCAAAAGGACATGTTTCATTTTCATGAAGTATAAAAACGAATCTCAAAACAAGCTCCGCCATTCGGAAGATTGAACGCGCGGATGATTCCGTTCTGCATTTCTATAATTGCTTTTGAAAGTGAAAGACCTATTCCGATTCCAGTATATTTTGCCTTTTTCCCACGGTAGAATCGTTCAAACAAACGGGGCAGATCCTCTCTTGAGAATCCTTCCCCCTCGTCCCATATCCGTATCTGCACATAAAGCGGATTTTTTTCATAGGAACAATGAACTGTCGTATCTGCTTCTGCCGCTTCTATACAGTTTTTCATCAAATTCATGAGCGCTTCCATCGTCCAGTCTAAGTCTGCAAAGATATCTGTCTCGCCCATTTCCGGAACATCGATTCGGATGCTCTTCTGTATAGACAACTCATATAAATTATCCGCTGCCATAGAAAGGATGGTAAAAACATCTGTGGGTTTCCTTTCAAATGTAAGTGTCCCGGCATCAATGCGGGATAATATCAGCAACGCCTCTTCTAAATGCGTGAGCCTTTTTATCTGCCGCTCTATATCTGCCATGTCGGCGTACATTTTACACACCATAGGAGCATTTTCTCCGTCCATTGGTTTTCCGGCATGGAGGTATGCTCCTTCGGCATGACCTCGCGGCATTTTTACAGCGCCGGCGCTCCTCAGATGTTCTTTCGCCATCTGGACGGTTAAGGAAATAGATGTAATCGGCGTTTTAAGCTGATGCGCGATATTGGAAAGGTTCTCTGCAAAATTATTTCGTGCCGTAATTGCCGCAGCCCTTGTCTGGTAAAGCGCCGTCACCGTTTTATATATCTCGTCCTGCAGTCTGGAGAATTCATCTTCGCAGGAATCCAGGATCAATCCCTGACTGCCTGTATTTATTTTCCCCAGATAATCCGTAAGCGCCTGAATACGGGCGGAGATCCTCTTGTGCAAATGCCAGAAAGAGAAAAGAAACAGTATACTGCCTGCCAGAAAACCTAAAACGGCAATCCAAAGGACTGCCGTACCCATAATACTCATATTTGACGGATCATAACCAAAGTCGGATAATATATTTTCACCTGTCATACGGAAATTCTGTGTTTTCAATAATTCCAGGACAGCTTGTCTGGAATCTGGCTTTTGATGAATAATACTTTCGCAAAATCCACCCAATATATGAAAACATACACGGCGATAGTAACAGGTAAGAAGGTATGTAGTTGCCGCCGCTGCAATCAAACTGGCCGACAATACAAACAGAACCGTCATTTTTATATTAGATTTTTTGCTCATATCTCATCCTCCATACGATAGCCAAAGCTCCGTATTGTCTTCAGGCAGGAGGGCTGACGGAGTTTTTCTCTAAGCCTTTTCATCGTAACGGTCAACGTATTATCATTGACATAATTTCCGTTATTGTCCCATATTTGAGCCAGCAGCCGTTCTCTTGTAACAGTTTTTCCCTTATTTTCCATCAAAAGCTGCAAAAGATGATATTCTGCCTGGCTGACAGTTATTTCCTCTCCACCGCAAAATACTGCCGTTTTGTTCTTATCAATTGAGATCGAGCCGCAGGAAAGATACTGGCTCTGCACATTTCCTGCCCTGCGCAGCAGCGCGCGGATACGGGAACACAGAACATCCAGTTCAAAAGGTTTTGTCACATAATCATCCGCTCCGTATTCAAAGCCAGAAATAATATCATGGGTATCATCTCGGACAGTCAGAAGAATAACCGGCAATTCTTTCCATTTTGAGCGTATCCATCTGCAAAAACTCCTTCCCTCACCGTCCGGCATATTCCAGTCAATCAGCGCAATGCCCGGTATATGGCGCTCCAGCGCTTTCTTTCCGCTTTCCAACGTCCTGAATATAGAAACCGCATACCCTTTCTGGCTCAGATATTCCTTTACAGTCATTGCTATATTTTCATCATCTTCAATATAATAGATTTCCATCATTTTTCCGTCCTCCTCTCAAAACCAAATCCCCCGCTGCAAGCAACGAGGCGTCAAACTTGCAACGCCTGCAGTTTTGTAAGAACACAGAGAAACAACTGCCTTCTCCGTACTCAGAAGCAACCGTGATATATCCTTTTTCCTTTTCCAAGATCAGATTGGACAGATACAGGCCGATGCCGGAGCCTTCCATATTCTCCACCTCCGGACTTCTGTAAAATCGTCGGAAGATATCCGTCAGTTCTTCCCGTCGGATTCCTCTTCCGTTATCTGCAATCTGAATCTCCGTATATAATTCATAAGAACGGACACGAATAGATATCAAACCGCCTTTCTCCGTATATTTGACAGCATTTTCCAACAGGTTAACAAACACCTCTGCCGTCCACTTTCGATTGTGATATAACTGCACATCCTCAAACGGCTCCAGGGTAAGACGGATATCTTTTTTCTCCATCTTTTCATAAATCGTATCGACCGCATCTAAAATAGTCTGCCTGATCTTCGTATCTTTGACTTCAAATCCGTCGATATTCTGTTCTAATTTCACCATCTTAGACAGAGATTCCACGATCCAGTTCAGCTTTTCCGCCTGTGTTCGCACTTTATCGGCGAATTCTGCTCTTCGCTTTGGTTCAATCCCCTCTTTTCCCAGGATCTCCGCATAAAGCGAAATGTTTGCTATAGGCGTCTTCAATTGATGGGACATATTGGACACCAGACTTTTTACCTGCTCTTTTTCCTTCTCGGCGCTCTTAACATGGCTTTCAAGTACCTCCTGTATCTGCCTGATCTTGCTGATAAGGGCTGAGTATTCCCCCTCCTCCACATCAGAATATACAACCGCCTCCCGGCTCAATACACTGTCCAACAGACGATCTATCATACGGTAAGTCCTTCTCTTTTGATAAATACTATAACTAACCGACAGACACAAAAGTGCCGCTAAAATTATTATGTTCCACATAACTCGAATCCTTATCTTACTCTTATCTTATCTTACTCTTACCTTATCCTTATCTTACTCTTATCCTTATCCTTATCTTACTCTTATCCTTATCTTATTCCTTCCAGATATATCCGATTCCGTGTACGGTTTTGATCCATACAGGGTTGGACGCGTCATCTTCTATCCTGGTACGGAGTCTGCTGATATTGACTGATACCGTATTGTTATCCACATATTTCCCGTCACTGTCCCATATCTTCTCTAAGATCTGTTCTTTTGAAAGGATGTGGTTCTTATTTTCAATCAAATACAAAAGCAGACGGTACTCCAATCTGCTGAGCTGAATTTCTTCTCCGCGTTTATATACTTTACACGCAGCCGTATCTATGGTTAAGACGCCGGACGTGACCTTCAAAGTTCCCGACTTTTCCTTAAGGATTCTCTTTATCCTTGCCTTTAACACCCCCAGGGAAAATGGCTTCGACACATAATCATTTACCCCTAATTCCAGAGCCTTGATCTCGTCCATCTCTGTATCCCGGGCAGTCAGCATAAGTATCGGGACATCGCTGCAAATACGCGCCTCCCTGCAAAGTTCGAATCCGGTTCCGTCCGGCAGGTTACAGTCCAGAAGAACGATATCATAGAAGCCTTTCTCAATCTCCTTTAATCCCTCTCTCTTCGTTCCTGTCTCTGTCACTTCATATCCGTCGCCAGAAAAAGAGAAGGATAAACCTTCTCTCAGATCGGTATCATCTTCTACTATCAATAGCTTATATTTATCCATACCTTAATTCCTTCTTTAAATCTCTCTTATCACCTTTTGCAAGATATATTTACCTTCGAGCTTGTCTTTTGGGTTCTCAATTTTAATAATGTGAAAACCACATTTATTAACATAGAAATTATGATTTCTACTCGAAAAAGCAGGTGTTTCTGTATTCCAGATTTTTGTATCAGGATATAATTGTTCGATCATATTCCATACTTTTGTACCCATTCCATGGTTTTCACAGGCTGGATCGATAAAAATATTTCCTAAAAAGTTGTTTTTATCTTCATTAATCCATAGAATCACTCCGCCAATTAACTGTTGATTCAGAGAAATACAATACGAAGAAGCATCTTTATGTAGTCCCCACTTTCTCAAAAAGCTGCCATCATCATATCCGTCAGGTCCCCCTCTTTCTTTGCCAAGATGTATCCTCGCATCTTCATTGAACGCTCGCTCCATTATTTTTGTCAATTCGTCTATATGCACTTCCTCTAATCTGATAAGCTCTAATTCCATATCAAGATCTCCTTCCCTGATAAACTGATTTTTATCCTGCAGCGCCGCTTTGTGTATTTCATTTCCCACAGACTCTTCCGACAGGAACCAATTATATAGGATTGTCTCAAAAATGCGGTTTGAGACAACTGCATTTCCATAACGATTCACGACAAATCCTAACATCTCCGCCACTTCAATTGATTTGTTTAACGGGTTATAGGATATCACGCTCCCCTCAAACAGCAACATATAAAGTAGTTTGCGTAGTTCCGGATATTCTGCTAATTTCGCAATAAGGGACTCAAACAATGTGTTTCTTTCTGTCAACAGGATTTTCAAAGCCTCCTGCAATCCTTCTTCTGTCCATGCATCTGATTTATTGTAATCTCTATCGCCTGCAATCCGTTCATCAATAAGTTTACAAATTCGCGAAACCAAGTACGGATATCCGGAAGTATAATCATAAATCATATCAGACATAACCTCTATATCCATCCCCGTCTTATAGCTTGCTTCATACTCTTCAAGCATTCCTGCAATATCTCTTGATGAGAAACTCATATCCACATTAAAATCAGCCGCTATGTTCCACGGACTGTTCACTCTGTGTTCACCATCCGTAACAAACTTTCTTTTAAGATTCTTTACATCATATACACCCGCAAGAATCACCGATTGAAAAGTTGCAGCCTCATCCCGGTCAATATAATATCCCCGAATCTGTGCAAGAAAATCCAAAAAGACCTGGTTATTTGTCGCGCTGTCCACTTCATCAACAATCAAAACAACCGGCTTTTCCGATTTCTGGCACCATTTGCTGAAACATTCAAACAAAATAGCAAGTTTTAAACTGAAATTATTCTCCTGTGTAAATTGCCGGAATCCATTTACAATTCCATCAGGAACTTCCTTCATTAAATATAATTTTTTTAATATCTCTCTTGCCAGCGCTTCTACGAAAGCCCTCTCTGTTTCAAAATCTTTATGGCTCAGCTTCTGAAAATCCAGGCTCAGAACCTGATATTCATTCTTAAGATAACGTCTCAACGCTTTTAGTGTTGTTGTCTTTCCAAACTGCCGGGCACGGTTCACGGTAAAATAATCTCCCCGGTCTATCATTGCTTTCATCTCTGCCAAACGGTCTCCTATGTCAACCATAAAATGCATATCCGGTTTACAATCCCCACTGATATTAAATACTTTGTTCATATTCCAGGAACCCCCTTATCCCTGTTCCATCTGTTTAAAATTGCATATACCCCGTTGCTCACAGCGGGGTCTTTGACTTAATTAGGGAAGCTTAAAATTCTCTGAATCGTCATGTGAATCAGCTTCTCCAGGTCTGCAAGCCGCCACTCTGGCAAATTGTACTTCGTATGTCTTTCAAACCGGAAATCCGACAATTGAATAAGGGTTTTCCTGGTCCCTGCATCCAGACACAACGCGGCGGTTTTAATCCAGTCGTCTCCAATCCGCGGTCCCTTCCGTCTCAGATAATCCCCGCCATATTCGAACTCACCCTCTTCTGCATAGGGCAATAATGAAATGTTGTGATCGAACAGCGGCGCCATCCCGACAATCTCCTGTGTCCTGTTATCTACAATAAAGCCGAAATTATTCTTATGTCTGTCCTCATTCAGGATCACGGCGTCAATCACAAACATCCGCTTCACTTTATCTTCCAGACCAAATTCCTTCATTTTAGATAATACAGACTCTACCGATGAGTTTCCCTTGTCAACCGCTGCATAAGGAAGATATCCATAATCTTCTGACGTAAACAGATCACATACGGAGCAGATTCTTTTATTATGCATTCTTAAACCATACGTAACAAACTCATCCGTAAAAGCTTTCACCAACTGACTCGCATAAAATTCTGAATAGGGCTCCAGCCCGGCATTTCTCGCACCCGAGCTGCCTCTCTTTAACATCCTGATACGTTCTCCTTCACGAATCCAGCATTTGGCGAAAGAACCATCCGTACCATACTCCGGCGAGGTGGTACTTAACTGTCTGCCGTGCAGACCACCTTCAAAGGCAGTCTTTGCAATCACTTCATTAAATGGATGTGTATACAACGACACTTTTTTCCAACACAATTCGCTGTCCATACGCTTTACCCAAAACGTATCCACCAAAGACAATGCATGAGAGATGTCCAGGAATCCCTGCAAAGTATCGCATCCACTTAAGCGCAGTAATTCTTCAATGTTTTCTCTCTGCTTCGGCGCACGTCTGTTGCGAATAAAGTTTCCTATATCATCAAACCAATATGGCAGCTCAACAAACTGCTCCACCACTGCAATCGTATCAAATATTACATCCACCTCAAATTCCGCGATCACCACATCTTTGTTAAGCAAAACATATTTTACTGTACGTTCTCCTGCAAAATCATTCTCGCCGCCTGCCATATCCCCGTCCCCCCATTTCCTGTATCTGATATACTGTAAGTATAACAATTCTACATATAAAAGACAATGAAAAAAAATCATCATTTTACTTTTTCTTGACATCATAATATTTGTATTCTATGATGTACACGTATTATGGATCGCGTATCAGTCAGGAGATGAAATATTTATGTTATACTTAAGACAATTCTGTATTATCCTGTTCGTCTCATTCTTGGGCGAACTGCTGCATGTGATGATACCTCTTCCGATTCCTGCCAGTGTCTATGGTCTGATCCTCATGCTTTCGGCGCTATGTGCAGGAATCATCAAACTAAATCAGGTCAAAGAGACCGCCGGATTTCTGATCGAGATCATGCCGGTCATGTTCATACCTGCCGCAGCAGGACTTCTTGATTCATGGCCCTTCTTAAGGCCTGTCTGGATCCCTTTTATTGTGATCACACTTATTTCCACTGTCATTGTGATGGCGGTAACAGGACAGGTTACACAGAAAATGATTCAAAAAGATAATAGAAATAGAAATGGAGATAAAGATAATGATGAAAGAATTTCTGGTTGATTCCGTATTCTTCGGCGCCGTTTTAAGCCTCGAGGCATATGAAGCCGGCGCATTGTTAAAGAGAAGATTCAAGCTGGCCCTCTTCAATCCCCTGCTGATCGCAACCGCAGCAGTTATGCTTACGCTGACATTCATGAAAGTAGAATACAGCCACTACTACGAAAGCGCCAAATATATAAGCTATCTGCTGACCCCTGCCACCGTGTGCCTGGCAGTTCCTCTATACCAGCAGATGGAACTCCTTAAGAAGAATCTGAAAGCCGTAGCCGGGGGGATTACCGCCGGAGTGCTTGCAAGCCTTGCAAGCATCTTCCTGCTGGCAAAATTATTCTCCCTGAACCATGAACAATACGTGACGCTGCTGCCCAAATCCATCACCACCGCGATCGGAATGGGCATCTCCGAGGAACTTGGCGGTATCCAGACGATAACCGTAGCCGTCATTATTATTACAGGAATCTTTGGTAATGTAACCGCAGAATTTATCTGTAAAATATTCCGTATCTGTGATCCTGTCGCAAAAGGACTCGCGATCGGAACTGCTTCTCATGCAATCGGCACGGCAAAAGCAATGGAGATGGGCGAAATCGAAGGCGCCATGAGCAGCCTTGCCATAGCCGTGGCAGGTCTTATGACCGTCCTGGGCGCTTCCGTATTCGCAGCGCTGATATAAAGCATTCTCCTGATATAATCCAAATGCCGCCCCGGCTTTCGTGTCATCCGTTACACCAATTACAGCAAATAATTATTCTCCCGATTTGCAATCTGTAAACCGACCAATTTATAGGTTGCATATCCCCCCGTAACCAACGGCTCTGCCTTACAAATCTCTTCTGCTTCTTCACGGCTTTCTGTTTTCAGGATATACATACCTGCCATTCCCGGATACCCTTTAAATACACCGCAAATCTCTAATTTTCCTTCATCATCCAGCTTTCTTATGTTCTCGACATGATCCATAACGACCTGTTTTGTCATTCTGTTATAAGTCTTACTTTTTTCAATCATCATCATGTACATTAATTTTTCCATTCGATATTCTCCTTTACATTTTATAGTATGCCCCGGAAGCAAAGCCTCATATTGCATTTGATACATAAATAGTTTATCATAGAATGGTGACAAAAGATGTCACCATTTAGGAAGGAGCTTGAAAATGTCAAAAGCAGAACGGCTTATTGAAATGATGATAACGATAAATGCAAAAAGGGATTTTACAGTCGGGGAATTAGCAGATGAATTTTCCGTATCCAAAAGAACCATACTCCGAGATCTGCAAGAATTGGAACAAGCCGGATTCCCTCTCTATTCCGAAGTCGGAGCGGCGGGTGGATATCATATCCTAAAAGAACGTATTTTACCGCCTATCGCTTTTTCAGAAAATGAAGCAAAAGCCATCTTCTTTGCCTGCCAGGCCCTGCAATTTTATCGTGACTTGCCTTTTGAACAGGAAACCATATCCATGTTGAAAAAATTTTTGAATTGTCTGCCATTAGATGTACAAAACAGTATCTCGCAGCTTCAAAACAAAATTGTATTCTGGATTCCGGACAGACATTGTGATTCGCCGCTGCTTAAATCTATGTTCCTTATCGCCATAAAACGTCATGCCGCAACAATACGGTATTCGTCGGCTTATTCTGAAAGTACGCGCACAATTATACCCGTAGGCTTATATGCCATGAATGGGCTATGGTACTGTCCCGCCTAT
Organism: Lachnospiraceae bacterium; assembly: GCA_910574285.1. Lineage (GTDB taxonomy): Bacteria > Bacillota > Clostridia > Lachnospirales > Lachnospiraceae > Sporofaciens. The sequence continues at coordinate 34,298 of CAJTAL010000001.1, forward strand.
TGTACCGCAGCAAAACAAATCAGAGTATTCAGGGTTGACCGTATCAAAGAAATCTTAGAAGAAACCTCCTGTCCAAAAGGTAAATACCCTATCCCTGCGTCTATTCAGGAATATCTTGAAAAAACAGAAGTCCAGAATGATTACCGCCTGAAGATTGAACTGACAGATATAGGTGTTAAACGCTGTGAAAGTGAATGTTTACTTGCAAACGGATTAAAAACATTACCAACAGGAGGCGGAATCATCGATATGGAGATAAACCATGCTGCTCTGGAATGGACGGCCGATTATATCCTTCCATTTGGCAGCAATGCCACCGTATTAGAACCACCGGAACTGACAGCGCTAATACGGCAAAAAATATACGAATTACATCAACATTATTGTAAACCGCAATAACCTCAGGATGGAAAAGAAAGGTATCTAAGGCTTCTGCCTTTCTTTTCAGTTCCTATAAAAGGTTCAGAAGATCTTCCGAACACCTTTTCGCTATACTGGACGCCAGCCTCTCCCTTGCGGCATCGCAGTACAATTCCATATTCCTCTTATATCCCTCGGATATACCTTCAAAAAGAGCCTCATTTACTTTGTATTCACTCCCGGCGCCGCCTGCTTCGGCAGTATTCTCCGTATAACCAAGCAGGAAATTAAGCTCATCTCTCCATTGAGCTGCCTGTCCGGAATGGCCAATTCTTTTCCATGTCGCAATCAGGTTCTGGGCTCCGGCAACATAATTAATCCTTTCTCTAAGGTCTTTTTCCTGTCCCTCCATACAATCGTAAGGATTCGTCATCGTTTTATCCGGCTTGAAATGACTCAATGCCTGCAATTCAAGGGTGCTTGTATTGTAAGGATTGATCTGCTTCACATCAATCTTTTCCTCAAAATACGTCCCGTACATATCAACGCCTTTTGCAACCAATACCGGGTTCTCCTCCGTAGATTCGGCGGCATGGAAAAATTCATACCCGCATTCGCCCACAGTATGATACATTGTAATTGAATTCCCGTCTTTTAAAGCATACTTACCCGGTATCTTCCTCACATCACTCCAACTGATCCCTCTTCCCACAGACGTCTGTTCAATATAGACTGTATTACCGATTATTTGTGTCTTGAACATATCATTCGGGTTTCTTTTTCTGCTTCTGTTCGCCGCCTGGTATCCTGACTGATCTGCCGCCGAAAAATAATTTTTACAAGAAATATCGATCATTAAAAACCTGCCTCCTTATATTTAACCTATTCGAATCCTGCACACGTTTTATGCCGCCTTAAGCTAAATAACTCAAAAAATATTCATAAAAATCTTTCTCTTTTTTCTCTTTACTGTTTTGAGGGGTTCCTAATCTGTCAAGCGCCTTTTGGACCGTTCTTTTCGCCGAATATACAGTATTTCCCAGGATATCCTGTTCTTCGCCGTTATACCTGCTCTCCATTGACATCGCAAACAATGTCGTCAACTGGGTCATCTTACCATCAGAATTCATTCCATACCCATTCACACCGCTTGCTTTCTCTGCTTTATTCCAGGCATCTTTCACCTCTTTTGATGATGAGCCTAAAATGTCCAAACCATTAAACTCCTTCTGGCCTCTGACTCTTTTGCTATTATACGAATTCACAAAATTATTTGTATAAAACCCTACTTCCATAAAAATAATCCTTTCTGAAATATAGAATTACAACTTGTACTTTTCATATTATAGCACATTTTCGAGCCTGATTTGGCGCAGGTATTAATCATACTTAAAATTATTCCGACCTCTCCTTTGAATCTACTAACGCATCTCATACAACCACCTATGCATGGTTCTCTCATAAACGGTATTTCATAAACGAAACAGAAGCCGCGGTATTGATTTAAAAAGCATTAGAGCAGTTCCTTATATAATGCATAAAAGTCGGAATCTATATTATCCATCATCTGGCCAAACCACTTTTTTGCATCGTCCAACGCCTTATTATAAATAATCGGCGCCAATCTCTGCTCAAACAACTCCAGTATCTGCATTTGTTCGATCATCCCGATCTCTTCTCCGCGAACATCCAGATAGAATGCCCTGATCTCCTCATTCAGTTTCTCCTTCTGTGAATCTGACAGTTTGATCTGTGATAAAGGCCGTCTCTTATGCATTTTCACTTACCCAATTCCCTTTCTGATTCATAGAATAAGAATCAACGGACCGCAGAAGCAGATTCATCCTCACACTATCTCCGTCATCTAAGCTACTCTTAAAATCCAGCCATCCCATCATATACTGCTCGTATGTACTTCCGTTTTTATCATGATAGCCGTTTTCATGCCTTAACCGATTTCCAAAAAATTCATTCCAGTAAAATCCACTGTTTTTATATCTGTAGATCTCTTTCAAATCTCCCGAACTCATCTTCTGCGAGTATTGCAGTCTTCCATATTCGGCTCCTTTAATCAGCGCCTCCATCAAATTGCCGGAACTACGGTAGTGTTCCATTGTTTTATTATATACACTCCACACATTATTCTTATCAAGTTCGGCATTTCCCCGGATGTCCGATCCTATCAGGGCATTCTTCCGATTTGTTTCCAACTTATGATTGAATTGTTCTAAAAAGACATCCAGATATCCTCTGACAGCCTTCTGCAAGGTTGTGCTTAATGCAGAACTCACACGATTATCTTTATTCAATACATCTGTCTTCATCGTCAGCATTGCAAGTTCCAGGCCGATTTGTTCCTCGCTCATTTCATAAGTAGTTGCCTTCGCCTTCGCCGCCATAGCAGAAAGACTGGAAACATATTGCCCCAGTATATCCAGCTCATTTAAAGAATATTCTCCGTCTCCTATCGTTCTGCTTTCGGAATCGATATTCTGACTGCGCAGCATGGCGGCAATATATTCATCATCCTTCAGAAGCCATGCATCCCCGGTACCTTCCAATCCCGTGAACCCTTTATTATGCTCCAGAAAATCTCTGTACTCCGTTACTTTTTGCTCCACACCATTTTTAAAGGATTGGCAGATCTTCTCCTTCTCACCGGAAACTCCATAGTCTTCAAGTATTCCCCCGACGATTTCAGAATAGCTTTTCGCCATCCTTTCTAAAGTTTCTTCATACATCTCATTTAATTGGTCAAGCCGTTCTTTTTGTCCCGCCCCGGTATATACCGTTTTAATCTTATCCTCCATCGCCGCATAACGAGAAGTAAGATATTCTACATTTTTATAAAATTCTCCTGCATCAATTGAACGATATGCTGTCCCTGTTTCAAACTGAAGCCCTGAAAACTCGAATCGAAGCATTCCAAAATCCAAGTCGCTCACTCCATCCAACAACCCTTCTGTCTGAATCCGCTCTTCCACGTCCTTCGCACTTAAAGTCCTGTTCGAAATATCCGCCGTGCCGTCCAACACGTCAAGAATATTCACCGTATTCATCTTTTTCCACTGCTTATTCACCGCATCCGCCTTGGTATAACCGAAACGGTCAGCGGCATACAGAGATTTCATCAATACATAGGACTCTGCGGTGGGCTGACTCGAATGATCTGCCGCGGCAATTGACCGGTTCTCTTCTGTTTTTGCCTGGGTTAATTGTGCCTGAAATGGTTTTGCCATATTAACTGCTATCGGTAATCCGGCGATTCTTTCTGCTATTGTCATCTCTCTCCACTCCTTACTCTACTCCTGTCACAACACTATATCTAATAATTATGCACTTTATTTCTCCATACGGCCCCTTTGCATGGTTCTTTTAAACAGTATAGCATAAATGAAAAGAATTACAAGTTTTGGCTGAATATACCGTATTTCCGCTCAATCAAAGAGCCTCCGGGAAGCTTTCTTCAAAGAGTAACGTGCAAATCTCATATGAGATCTGCACGCTGGTAATGGAATCATTATTCCGCTGCCTGCCCATCCTCCGACACCGTCTCCTCTTCGCCTTCATCCTCTTTATCTTTCTCTTTTTTCTTAAGAGAAAGATCCTTATTCTGCTCCTCTGCCTTTTTGACCGTCTCCCCGATGATTTCCCCGGCGTCAGAGATCAGTTCGTTTGATTTCTGCTCCAAATCAGCAAGCTGACTTTCCTTTCTCTTGATTAGTTCCTTGCTTGTTTCCTCAGATGGATCATGCATCTTATCCAATTCAATCTCCGACTTCATAACATGTGCTTCCCCGTCGACCCTCGCTTTAACGGAACTGATCACTTCTGCTTTCTGCAGTCCCAGAGATAAGTCCATCACATTTGCAAGCCTTTCATTTTCAATCTCCTGCTCCGTCTTCGGTTCGTCTCCCTTTTTCGCCTTTGTGGCCTGTTTCTCCATTTCCTTCGCCGCAGCCTGGGAAATCTGCTCTTCTACATCTCTGATCTGTTTCTCATAGACCTCTAACTGGGATTTGATGGACTCCATGGACTTTCCATCTTTTTGGGCAGAACTAATCAGAGAATCCTTCTGCTCCATAATGCTCATCTTCTGTTTCATAAGCGACTCGATCAGGCTTCCCCGCTTTCCCTGGGGCGAAATCACTGCCAGATCTTTACGGCCCTTCTCTGCAGAAGCGTCATTAGCCTTCCCACTTTTTTGCGCCGCACTCTGGTTGATACGGTATACGTTATAAAATTGATTTTGTGTAACAGAATTAAAATTCAGTCTCATAATAATGTTCTCCTTTCTTAAATAACCGACTGTCACGGCATCTGTTTCACCAGCGCGATCCAAAAAATCTTCTCGGCGTTATGATAAGGTATCTGTAAATTCTCTTCTTTTCCCCGGTAATCCACCTCCACGCAGCTTCCTCCCGAACCCATCTTCGGGATTTTTGAATATCCGCCGAATCCGAGCCAAAACCGTTCCCCTTCTACCCCATACTTCTCCAGAAGACGGTCCATGCCCTCTCTTCGGATAGAAACATATGTACCATCCCATGATAGTGCGCCGGCATATTCCCCGCTGTCCAGAATAACGACGAAATCTTCTTCATTTTCCTGCACTACAAGATACTCCTCTTCTACATAACGTGGATAAGAGCCATATACAATCAGCAGAAACATTCCCGCGAGAACCGTTGCGCCAACAACAGCCCATGCCGCCGCCGCAAATCGAGGATATGGCCGAAACGCGGTAACTTTCAGAATCCGCTGCCGAAGCTTCTCATAATCTCCGGCTCCTGCAAAAGCCGCAGCCGTCCGTCCTTTCTTTGTGCCATGCCCTCCCTTTCCTAATAGCCCCATACTCTTTAGGAGCAGCATGCCGTAGGCATACGCACTCTGCCCGCTTCTCTGAATCGTAATACTGTCACAGATATCCTCCAGATCCTGCTGAAAATATTTCCTGCATATGCCAAAGAAAACATTCGGCCACAGCAGAACCTGCAGCAGATCCCACAGCAGATAAAACCATAAATGTCCCAGCCGGATATGGGTTCTTTCATGAAGAAGGATAATTTCCAGTTCTTCTCTTCCCATCTCCTTTTGCATCACCTCCGGCACCACAATGTCCGGACAAAATAACCCTATGGTAAACGGCGTCACCGACAGTTCATTGACCCTGACTTCCTGTCCGCAGATTTGACGACTCTCCATGTGCTTCACAAGCTTCTCAAGTCTCTTCCTGCCTGAAAACAAAAATCCCGCGCAAACTGCCATCCCCAGCAAGTATCCATATCTGACCCACCAGCAATTCATACACGGTACATTCCAACAATCCAGCCAGCGGCAAAACATGTCTTCCTCATAAAGAATCTTAAGCTTACCCAAGAAGGGAGTAACCAACAGGAATCCCCATGACATCCCTCTTAAAAATATGGTTTTTCTGAACAAAACCCCTCTCAAAAGAAGGATGATCGGAAACAGGAAGAGGGAAATCAGAGCACATTGGCCAAGCAGTACGGCCAGATACTTTGTAATAAAATCAAAACTCTCTAACATCAGGCTGTTTGTCATCTGCCATGTCCTTTCTTGTCCCTGCCTGTTTCCGAAATCCTGCAGGCTTCCAAAATACTTCTCAGTTCCTCTGCCTGCTCCTCTGTCAATGAGGCATTTTTCAGCAATGCCGCGGCAGCATTGGCATGGCTTCCTGAAAAAAAACTGTCCGCAAACCTGCTGCTCTTCTCTTCCAGACACTCTTCCCTGGATTTCAGCGGGCTGTAAATATAGACCCTTGCATCGTTTTCATCTACCACATAGCTCAAAAGCTGTTTCTGGCATAACCGATTCATCAAGACCCTCACCATTCTGGGAGTCATATCCGCATGGCCTGCAAGCCTGCGTATGATCTCCGAAGACGTCAGCGGAACACCGCTCTCCCAGAGCACCTCCATGATCTGCCATTCACTCTCACTGGGCGTTGTTTCTCTCTTTGCCATATATTACCTCCTTACTTTCTCTTACATTGCGCCGCAGTTTTTATCCTGACATTGTATATATCGGTTAACACTTGTTATTAGTTAACACTTGTTATTAGTTTTTTACTACTATTTTTTTCATCTACGGTAATGGAAACATGGCGTTCAGTGTAAAACATGTCCCGCTCTTTAAATCAAGCACACCTTCATACCGCTCGACAACCGTCCTGATATTCTGCAGGCCGACCCCGCTCATTGGAACCTGTTTGGAAGACAGGAATCTGCCCTCATGCTGCTTAACCGATATATAGGTACTGTTCGCGATCTCAAACACCCAGTAATTGGGATATATTTGTGATTTCATCCGTATCCATCCGGCGGGATAGCCTGCCGCGCTTCCCCGCCGGCAGGCTTCAATTGCGTTATCCAGCGCGTTTGCCAGCAGACAGCAGAGATCGACAGGAGCAATCCTGTCTTCTCCGGGCACACGCATTTGAACCGTAATATCGATTCCAAGCCTCTTCGCCTGCAGATATTTCGGATTCAACATGGCGTCGGCAAAAACAGAGCCTGTATATATCACAGCCTCTCCCTCTTCTATGCCGGTATTCCATTGTTCCAGATAAGACTTCGCTTCTTCTGTCTTTTCTTTCTCCAATAATTGCGCAAGACATAAATTATGATTTTTCATGTCATGCCTGAGCTTAATAAACTGCTCGTATTGTTCTTTTGAGATTTCAAGATGGTTCTTCAGCATCTGGTATTGCTGTTTTGCCAGACGCTCTACCAGACACCGTTCCAACATAAGAATAATATAAACGTTAAGAATCTCGCATCCAACCGCGATCAGACCGTTTGGAATCACGATGGCATACATATATTCCGCATCCCAGTTACTCACCCTGAAAAATGTCATTGCCGCCATACAGACCTCAACACAGATAAGTCCAATCAGACACATAAGATAGATGCCGTCGCGATCCTCAAAATCACGTTTCAGCAGATGAAGCTTGCGCTTTAAAATCTCCATCATGAAAAAAGGCACAAGGCAGGCCATCAGGTCAGCCGCTTTAAGCACCATATCAAAGCAGTCCTCCCGCCCGTTTAAGACCGCCGCCGCCATGAACAGCGGGATAAATGCGCCGGACGCCACTTCCCGGATCCCATACATCCACAGAGTAAAAAAGCCTCTTTTTATGATACTTCCATGAAACAGCAGTGTATTAACCGCAAACGCGCAGCCGCACAGATAGATCATATTTCCCCACGTAGTACCTGTAATACCAAACCTTGCATTCACATATCCATACAGCCATGTTCCCAGATAAAACCACAGATAAGTATAACGATACTTCGCTCCCAGCATTTCTTTTAGAAAGAGACACTGGTAAAAAGTCTGGAAAATCTCCAAGCCCACGATCCATATCGCTGAAGTGATCAAAAGACGTCCCCCCGTTCTTTCAGATAGTACATAAACGCCAGGCCGAACGCCTGATATCTGCGTCTGGACAGAGGTACAACCTCCTCATTGTCCAACCAGATCTCATCTTTCTTATAGTGCCGCACATGATCCAGATTGACGATATAGCTTCGGTGACAGCGAAAAAATGCATCCGGCAGCGTCGGCTCTATTTCATTCAGTTTCCCATAAAACGGAAGGGACTCCCCGTCCTTATGTAGATAGATTTTTCTATTCATAACCTCCAAATATAGAATCTGCTCATAAGGGACTCTTCTCACGGCCGTTCCCTGACGAATGGTGACCGCATGTTCATACTCCCCTTTGAGCAGAGAACACAATCTCATAAGTACGGCTTCCAACTTGCTGATATCCACAGGCTTGAGCAGGTAATGATACGCTTGGACGTCATATGCGTCTATGGCATATTGCTGATACGCCGTAATAAAGACTAGCCTGCTCTCATCTCCCCTTGCACGCAACTTTTCCGCCAGCTCTAACCCATTGAGGGGCTTCATGGCAATATCAAGGAATAAGATATCGAATGCCCCGCGCGCCAGAAGCGCATTTCCGTTCGTATACGTCTCAAGACTGTATAGGATCGAATGTTTATCCAATATATCTTTGATATCGCAGGCTAATTGTTCTAAAAGAATCTGCTCATCCTCGCAAACCGCAATCCGAATCACTTCTATCCGCTCCCTCTTCTTTCCGCTGTAATATTTTCTATTATAGTGAAAAGAAGCTGCAGATACAAGGATATCGGCTAAATGGTTTATTTTTTGTTGTGAACGGTTAAAAATAAATGGTTGATCCAATCGCTGTGCCTTTACAGTCTTGAAAGGGAATTTGAAAAATACTATTATCAATAGAGAAAAACTATTAATATGTAAGTTTAAAATATTGATTAAGCATAAGAGGGAATGAGATTGAGCAAAATACATTGGTTGCATTTATCAGATATACATTTAAATAAAAGGGATGTAGACACAAGGCGTATGCGTAACAATCTGTTAGATTATATTTAGTGGATTGGGGACGCAGATAGATTATATATTTCTTACCGGAGATCTACGCTATGCTCCGTCAGGTAAATTTGCAACGGATACTGTTGAGTATATCAACAAACTTTTAAACGCAGCAAATCTTACAGTAGATCAATTATTTATTGTACCGGGAAATCACGATATCGTGCGGGATGCAGATGGACGTTCAGATGCTATTTTAGAAAGTATCAAGGACTATAGTCCGAAGGATGGTACTTTTCCATCGAATAAAATGTCAGATGTGCATAATGGACATGAAGAATTTCGCGAAATGATTCATATAATTTATCATGACAATTTGGAGATGGCAGCTTGTTATGATGATGATGAAAAGCCGCATTTTACAATAGAGACAAAGGATTTCAACATCATATGCATAGACACAGCACTTACCTATACAAAACAGCGAAATGATAATTTGATTATTGGTACGGAATGTATCATGGATTTATTTGAAAAGTTGAATCAGGATAAGCCTTCTATTATTTTGACACACTATTCATCTGATTTTTTAGAAAGAAGCGAACAGATGCAAATTGTGCAGTTGTTGAAGGATTTTCATATTCAACTGTGACTTGCCGGTCATGAGCATACATCTTTTATGAGAAAACAGTGGGATTATTTTTATGAATTTCAATGTGGAAATTTAATGCATGAAGGCGAATACACAAAGAGTACAATCATGATTGGAACTTATGATTCTGCATCACATGGAGGCATTGTTGAAGTCCATGAATGGAATTCCGATAATGGATGGTTTAAAATGCAAAATATTGGTTTGCATAAGGAAGATTATTATTCTTATGAATTACAAAATGTAAAGACAATGATTGACCAGATTGCAAGTAAATCTCATCAGAAAGAGAAAAGTCCGGTTCCGATTGATGAGGACTTATCTACAGTACCAGGCAATTTAGTCGGGGGTGCTTTTTGTGGAGAAAATCTATCGGATGTATTTGATATTCATCAAATGATAAGTGAGATAAGCAGCGGATATCTATATACGGATAATAATATTGCACCGGTTGCAAAGGTAGATATTATTGAATACGACTTGTATGGTGCAAAATATTATGAAATTAAGAATGATACTTTTAGATTTGCATTAATGGATACACAGCCACCTGGAAATATTTCTTTTGGATATGAGCTTAGTACATATGCAAATGTAGAAGACAGGTTGTATTGGTTCCAAATCATTTCTAAAATAGTGAATGCAACAACAGTAATTATTAAGTTTGAATTAGCAGCAAAGGCGAGAAGTTTGCGCTTGTTCATTCCAGACACGGGAAATTTTAATCAGCTACGTGAAGATACTGCCTTTTGGAAAGATTCTATGGAACGTATTGCCAAAATAGAAAACTATTATGGTGTTAAGTTTTATCTTCCAAGAAAGGCAGATGCAAGTATATATAATACGATAGGAATTTTAAGCGACTCTATTGACAGACTACCCGTTCGAAGACTTCCGATTGTTAATATGAAGTCACGAGGATTTTTCAGACATTTTACATTAAAGGAAGAAGTATGGTACGGAGACGGAACTGATCTTATCAGTCTGACTCTGTTTGGATATACTTTTAAGCCCATTGGAGAATATATTTTACCGGGGAATTCTATTGGAATCGCAAAGGACATGGATGGGAATCAGACAAAGAGAATGGTGGAGTATTAGTTAGAGTCGAGTTTGTAATAGATAATGACATTACCAAAGAGAAAAAGCTTCTGGATGTAATCCCAGTATCGGAATTTGGGGATTCTTTTAATTTAGATGAGATACCGATTATCAGAGGAAAGCAAGCGGAGCTCTTTGCCGGCTATATGAATATTACTCATAAAGTGCAGGAAATATTTAGACAGTACCAGATGTATCAAGAAACTCTTAGCGAGTGGATTCACTATGATTTGAATGAGGAACATCACCTAGTAAAAAAATATAGTGGTGCCGTCATTGATAAGGTAACTGTAAATAAGATGACGAAATCCATTTTACAGGAAGGCGTAATGTTAGTCAATAAGGCAGACAATATCATACAGACATTAGGCATACAAAGTGAACCAGAGTTCTTGGAAAATGCTATTGGAAGCAGCCTTGGATTTCAGTTCATGATGCTTGCATTTGCTTATGAGAGACAGGGACATTGGGCTGTCAGCATAGAAGGTGGAGATGTGACTGCAAAGGTAGATTCATTTTTAGAAGAAAATCCGGATTTTATTACGCGAGATGGTAAATTTAAAGGATGTGTATTTTACCAAACAGATAATAGATATAACAATGTAGATGTTTTTGATCCGACAGGAAATATTATGAATGATTTTTCTATTTTCAAAAACGAGGCAACCAGAAATTATGAGAGGACGCTGGAAGGAATTAAAAATCCAGATAATCTCAGAATTCAGGTATGAAATTTCATTTGATTTTTCTTTGACAGTCGCATATAATAAAGGACATGGCAAAAGGGCAGGTCACACTCCCAAAAGATGTCCGTAAAGTGCTTGGCGTGGCAAGCGGAGATCGTATTTCTTTTATTGTGGAGGGCGGCACTGTCCGTATCGTTAATTCGGCTGTCTATGCCATGCAGATGCTCCAGGGAGAAATGGCAGACGAAACGAAGCGAGCTGTTCTCACATCTGAAACGGATAATCAATAAAAAAATTCCACCTGTACGGTTACACATTTCCAGCGCACAGGTAGTTTGGAGATGCCCCTCCCCAAGCAGGCATAAGGCATTCCTGAAAGTCTTAGTCATAGTTTGTGGAAAAATCCGGACAAAAAATTTCTTTGATCTGGTCGTTTTCCATTTTAATAACTCTATCTGCATATTTACAGATTTCTTCATCATGAGTTACCATAATAATTGTTTTTTTCAACTCTACTTTTATTTGGAGTAAAACTTTCAGAATTAGTTCTGTGTTAACAGAGTCTAAATTTCCTGTTGGTTCATCAGCCAATATCACCTTTGGATTATTAATCAAGGCTCTGCAAATTGCAGCCCGTTGCTTTTCCCCTCCAGACAATTCATATGTATAAAAATTCTTTTTATCATTAATGCCGAATAATTCAGTAATTTTATCCATTTTGCTTTCGGCAGCTTCTCTCTTCACACCGTCAAGAATTTGCGGTATTAGTATATTTTCCTGAACTGTCAGCTCATCTAATAATTTGTAATCTTGAAATATGAAACCTATCTCTTTTCTGCGATATTCTTCCATCTTTGTTTCTGGGCATTTATATAGTTCCATATCTGTATATAAAATAGATCCCGCGGATGGTTTTTCAATTCCTCCCAACATTTTTAACAGCGTGGTTTTCCCAACTCCTGATTTTCCTATAATACAAATAAATTCATTATTATTTATTGTCAGGTTCAGTTTTTTCAATACACATATTTCACTTTTTTTGCGCGACCTTATGTTCCATCTTACATAAGATTTACTCAATTCATTGATTGTATATAATTCCATTTACCAACCTCCATACATTTACACCACTTCTAAATCATTTTTATACATTTTCATCATTAATAATGCAATGCAATAATATCCGGCATATTGAATTATTAATATTATGGCACATAATGCTAAATAGTAAATAAATATATTGCCTGACAAACCTTCTTGATAAAAATATATGATTCCTAACATGACGGATCCTCTAAAAAAACCAAACACTACAGGATAAAATGCTGTTTTTCTTACCTCCTCAAAAAATATTTTCTTTTATCCCTTTGGGAGATACCCAGTGCATATAACAATCTGTATTTTTGTATTGTAGTAGAGCGGTTCACTATTTGTTTGATTAAAATAACTGCCTGCCCTTCTAATATCAAAAAAACACCTGAAATCCATACCAGAATCATCACATACCGATTATTCTCTTTTTCTTTTGCTATGGCTTCTGTCCGATTCCAAACATAATTTCCCTTTTCTATTACAATATCACTTCTATTCCCATACCAAAGATTGATTTTATTAGTGGCATTGATTTCAAATTCACTATTATTTACAACTAAAATATTTTCCAGTTTTGGTGAAATATTTTCCCCAAAAATAACTTCCCATCTACTGTCTTTTATTTCATAATCTGTTTCTTTTGAATTAAAATATATTTTTAAATTTTGTTTTCCTTCTAACGGCTGAAAATCTTCTGCACTGTGCTGAGAAATATAAATAATTTCATCTTCAGACAATATTTCTTTTCGCTTCATGATATTTTCATATGATGATAAAGAAAATACCGCAACTTCTTTTCCGTTTCCTGTTTTCCCCAGATAAAAAGGATATACTTCCTACGAAAAATCATTATTTTTTCCATAAATCACATATTCAAAAGGATATTTCTCTTGATAGTTATTTTGTGTTTTGTCTGATAAGTCAGATAATGCAAATCCTCCCACTATAAAAGCAACTATAAAATTCAACAAATAAATAACAATTATAAGTTTTGAATTTAATTTATATTGATACATTACCGTATGCAATGAAATAATATTTTTGTAGTCCTTTTTTTGGTTATATTCAGTAAGCCGCCTTAAATACTCCGTAGAACTGACAATGAGGTAAAAGGTGAATGCCTGCAATATAGCTGCATAATATATAGTTCGATAATCAAAGCATAAAGCCATTACTAAGATTTCTGCAAAAACGCCTAAAACAGGTTTTAAATAATACAATAATCCACTATCATCTTTAAAAACTATATTTTGGTTTAGGCTCTCCCAAAACTCTAACATCTCTTTTTTAATATTATGGTAAAAGACAACGCACGCTGCCATTAAAATGATTAAAAAAACATTGCGCAAACTATACCTGTCCCAATAAAATAATCCAAAAGAAAATGTATTAACAAAATATGTTTTTTCTGGTTCCATATTCTATCAGCTAAACAAATGCTTGCAAAATTAATAACTATTGTACTCTTTATTCCCATTAATAATAATGCAAAGTAATCTTTATATATAATTTTCCAAAAATCTTTCTTTTTAATCCCCAGTATAAATAAAAGATAATATCGACGAGCTTTGATCTTAATCGTACAATTTATGATATATATCAGAACAAACATCAATCCTACTGCCAAAAATAGAAATACATATAAAAAAATATTTTGGATATTCTCTGTTCCTTTGTTCTGTTCTATGTTCTTCAGCGCAAACAGGTAACTATTAGTTACAAAACTCAAAGGAAAGATTGCCAAAATAAAACTTATAAATACACCTATATCCTCCTTTGAATTGTCGATTATCCATCGTAATTTTTGTATATATTTTTTACTCATATTTATGGTCTCCTTTATATAAAACCACGCACTGCATACCATATATTATAGCAGACAACCTATTTTACTGCATTATATTGTCCGCAAAAATTATTGCTTAACATTTCCATACATAAGAAAAGCCGGGGCGAATGAACAACTCGGCTCTCTTTCTCATCATTGTGTTGGTTCAGATTCGCGCAATCAACTCGGACGGAGTAAATGCAACCACCTTGCTCTTGGCAAAATCTCTTACATTTCTTGTGATAATATAGTCTGCGTGCACACGCTCGGCAGTTACACTCTGCACAGCATCCTCGAAATCATCCCAATCTAGCCCCGCGGCATGGAAAATATCCGAAACATTGAAATCCGTAAATTCAAAAATCAATGACAGCGCCTGCAAAGTTTCCTCAATCTTCTTTGGGTCAAGCTCCTTCCGCATAATGTAAACCATGTTTGCAAAGGTCAAAGCAGAAACATACCCCTTTGCTTTCTCTGTTTCACACAATTTCCAAATAACAGAAGAAGCCTGGACGTGCGGCTCACGGTTCTGAAGGACATCCAACAGTATATTTGCATCAATCAATAACTTCATACTTTTCCTTCAACCTTTCCGCCTTCGCTTCATCCAGCTCATAATTGCCTTTTAAAATACCAGTCAATGAATCCGTCAGGTATGACACAGCAACATCCTTCGGAATAAAGCGTCCGACTTCTCGTCCGTTCTTTGTCACAATAACTTCCTGTCCGGACATAACAAGATTTAAATATCTTCCAAAATTGTTCTGCATTTCTGTTGCAGACGCAGTTGCAGTAATCATAGTAGCACCTCCCTTTTGCTAATTTTAGCATATCAAATATTAGCTATTTTATCAAGAGAGGCTGAAATTTTATTTTTAGTCCTTCCACAGGAATCCAAGCTTCCCAAGATTAACTATTCGATTTCTAAAAATCTGCAGTATAAGATACGATATATCCTACGCCTGCAACATTTTAATTATACAAAAAAGGCCTGTCTTTACAATAAAATTCGCATTAAATTTCCTTCTCCCTTTACAGTTCCTTAGCCTTGTTTTGCTGCCTACTCTGCTGTCGGCTCTCGTTCTGAATCTCCCATACTTCATCAGGTTCTACTCTATATTGATTGACAATCACAGCGCTATTCCAGTATATTTAATTCATAAAACAGACAAAATCGCAGATATGCAGGTGAACAGACATGAAAAATATCCATAGCATTGAATTTTATACAGGAAGTAAGGAAGAATTGCTTCCCGATTTTGAAAAAGATTTTCCTTATATCGCTTCGAGGGCAGAACTTGACAAGTATACAGGACGTTATGTGCCGTGGCACTGGCACAAGACGGTGGAACTTTTTTACATGGAAAGCGGCAGCATCGAATATGTTACTCCGGACGGAAAACTATTGTTTCCTGCCGGAAGCGGCGGCATGGTAAATTCCAATGTACTCCATATGACAAAGGCAATATCACAGAAAGAACAGAATATACAGCTGCTTCATATTTTCGATGTTTCCCTGCTTGCCGGGGAACAGGGAAGTAGGATTGAACAAAAATATATTGCACCTGTTATAACAGCCCCTCAGATTGAGGTAATTCCGCTTTTTCCGGGCAATGCGGCAGAAGAAAGGATTTTGAAACTTATTGCCGAATCATTTCATTTGTCCAGTAAAGAATTTGGGTATGAAATAAAACTGCGGGAAGCACTAACGGAAATATGGCTAATGCTTTTTGAACTACCCCTCCCAATGCGTGAAAAGAAAGGAGAACATAATAAAAGCAACGATAAAATAAAGTTGATGATGATATACATTCATGAGCATTATGGGGAGAAAATCTCTATCCCGGAGCTTGCGGCGGCAGCATACCTAAGCGAAAGGGAGTGTTATAGAGTATTCCATGACTGTCTGCATATGACACCCGTAGATTATATAAAGGCTTACCGTCTGCAAGCCGCCTGTCAAATGTTAGCAAAGGGACAGGAATCTGTTACAGTTATCAGCCATGACTGTGGTTTGGGGAGCAGCAGTTATTTTGGAAAAGTTTTTCGGGAATATACACATTGTTCACCCACAGAATATCGAAAGAAATGGCAGAATAGTGATAGATAAGGGCAGAAATAAGATATTTTCCTGCGTTCCCTTGCATTATAATGATACTTGTAAAATAAATCAGCTATCTATACTTTACTTCCAGGCATTATGGAAAACAGTTTTCATTAAGGGAGGGATATTGTGTATTACGAAGCAAGTGATTTTTTGGAAACCGCGGACAGCGATACGTTAAAGCGAATCGCCCGCACAAGGGAATTAACACGGGAATATTATTTTTCTGATTATGGAGATATGGAAAAACGCACTTCCATTCTTCGTGAACTATTGGGTGGAATAGGGGAAAATGTGGCAATCGACACGCCTTTTCATTGTGACCATGGAAAAAATATTTTTTTAGGAAATGACGTGATAATCAATATGAATTGTACCTTTGTGGATAACAAAACTATCCGAATTGGCGACAGGGTTTTGATTGCGTCAAATGTGCAGATTTATACATCTTCACACCCTGTTTTACCGCAGGAAAGGCTTGTGCCGGATTGGAAGGAACGCCAGACAACGTTTTTTAAAACCTATGCACTTCCGATAGAGATAGAAAATAATGTCTGGATTGGAGGCGGCTGTATTCTTCTGCCGGGAGTTACCATAGGAGAAAACAGCGTGATAGGCGCCGGAAGTGTTGTAAACCGCCCTGTCCCGCCTAATTGTGTTGCGGCAGGGAATCCATGCAGAGTGATACGTTATTTTGATTCAGACAAAGAAAGGCAGCAACATGAAGTATAAGCATATCGTTTTTGACATTGACGGTACTCTGATTGATACGGAATATGCTATCTTACATTCCTTACAGGAAACCATAAGGGTATTGTCAGGGAGAGCGATACCATGCTCTGAATTGACATTTGCGTTAGGGATTACCGGGATAGATGCTTTGAAAAAACTTGGGATAAAAAACATTTCCTATGCGATAGAATTATGGGATAAAAATATGTGTAAATATGCAGATAACATTAAAGTATTTGACGGAATTAACGGATTATTAAAAAATCTTCTAAGTCTGGATTATGAAATGGGAATCGTCACTTCAAAGACAAGGGAAGAATTTACACATGATTTTTGTCAGTCTGGTATCAGCCATTATTTTAAAACAATCATATGCGCAGACGATACACCGGAACATAAACCCAATGCCGCACCGCTTTTGAAATATGTGGAATTATCAAAAACAGACCATAGGAAAGCGCTTTATATCGGAGACAGCAAATATGACAGTAAATGTGCGGAAAATGCGGGAATTGATTTTGCTTTGGCAGTATGGGGCAGTCATAATAAGCACGTAAAAGCAGATTATTATATAGAAAGACCTGCCGACCTGTTATCTGTTATAACTTGAAACAGCAATTTGCTTTGTGGAAGAAATGGAGAAGATTCCTATGTCTTGCTTGAGAGCCACTATTCTAAATCTTCAGAGCCGCCAAGTACTATATCCAGTATTTTGTAATAGCTCTCAAGCATTAAAAAGAAACCATCTTCAACCTGTCAAAGATTTACTATCCAAGAATCAGCCGCGCCGCGCCGCAGATCCCGGCGTCATTTCCAAGCTTCGCCAGGACAAACTCTGTATCTTTATTCGCAAAGAACGCTTTTTCTTTAAAATTCTTCTCAATATATCCCAGAAGGATCTCCCCTGCCTTGGATACGCCGCCGCCGATGACGATCACGGAAGGGTCTGCCACAACCGCCAGATTCGCCATGGCATGTCCCAGATAAGCGCCGAATTCTTCCACAATCTCTTCCGCCACATCATCTCCTGCTTTCAACGCGTCAAAGACTTCTTTCGCATTTACTTCTTTCCCTCTGAGCGCCGAATCCTTATCATCTGCTGCCAGCCTCTTCTTCGCAAGTCTGGTGATTCCCGTAGCGGAAGCATACTGCTCCAGACATCCCTTTTTGCCGCATCCGCAGCATTCGGTTTCCTCCGGATTCACACAGAGATGACCGATCTCACCTCCGGCGCCGTGTGCTCCTGCCAGCGCCTGTCCGTTGACGATGATACCGCCTCCGACTCCGGTTCCAAGCGTCACCATGATCATATTCTTCTGACCCTTGCCGGCGCCGATCCACATCTCTCCCAGAGCCGCGACATTCGCGTCGTTGCCCGCCGCGACGCTCATACCGATCAACGCTTCCATCTCACGCTTTACTTCTTTGTAACCCCAGCCAAGGTTCGCAGTATTCTGCACGACTCCTTCTTCATCTACCGGAGCGGGTATCCCGATTCCGACTCCGGAAACCTGGGAATTATCAAGCCCTTTCTCTTCCATCTTCTTCTTAAGCGCCTCCGCGATGTCCGGAAGAATCGCCTCGCCTTTGTTCTCAACCCGCGTCGGTATCTCCCATTTATCCACGATCCTGCCGTCCGTCTGGAATAACCCGATCTTTACTGTCGTCCCTCCTATGTCAACTCCAAAACAATACTCCATCTCTGCTGGTACCTCCTGTTATTATTTTCTTTAATTTATATTTCTTTATTTATATTTCTTTATTTATATTTCTTTATTTTTAATTTTCTTAACTTTGTATATCTCTGTTTTGCTATATTATGCTGTCTCATCATTTCTTTGCAAGATTCTGCTGGACGCGCTTGTATAACTCTTGTGCCGCGTTATATCCCATCTTCTTCTGTCGGTAATTGATTGCCGCCGTCTCAACGATAATCGCAAGATTCCGTCCGGGGCGGATTGGAAGCTGATGACAGACAACCTTATTTCCCAGGAATTCCGTGTACTCCTCTTCCATTCCCAGCCTGTCATACTTCTTCTCTTTATCCCAATCTTCCAACGTGATGACGAGATCTATATTCTGTGTCTCCCTGACGCTCTGTACTCCGTACAGAGTCTTCACATCCACGATCCCGATCCCTCTCAGCTCGATAAAATGCCGTGTAATATCCGGCGCCGTTCCCACCAGAGTCTCATCGCTGACTTTACGGATCTCAACGACATCGTCGCTGACCAGACGATGGCCCCTCTTGATCAATTCCAGCGCCGCCTCGCTCTTCCCGATGCCGCTCTCCCCCATGATCAGCACGCCGACGCCGTACACATCGACCAGTACGCCATGGATGGAGATACACGGCGCCAACTGAACATTCAGCCACCGGATGATCTCCGCCGTGAACTGAGCCGTCTTCTTCTCCGTATTGAATATGGGAATGCCCGCCTCCTCGGCCATATCAAGAAACATCTGCTCCGGCTTCATACTTCTGGAAAATACGATACACGGAATCTGATAGGATAACAATTTCTTATAGATCTCCTTCTTATGCTCCTCATCCATCGTCTCTAAAAACGTATACTCGACATACCCTATCAGCTGTACACGGTCAGAATCAAAATGCTCAAAATACCCCGTAAGCTGCAGAGCCGGTCTGTTAATATCCGGAATCTCAATCTTCTTATCCTCATACTCTACATTCGGCGTAAGATTCTTGAGATTCATCTTCTCCACGACCTTCTTCAACTCGACTCTTCCTGCCATTGACTTCTCCTTCTAATGCCGTACCGTACCCCGGCAGACTGACTAAAAACTCATTCCTGCAGTCTGCCTCCCCTTCAGCATATACTTACGCCCCGGGAACGGACAACAGCTTTCATCAAATTCTTTTATATTTCCCACACACCATTATAGCACATCAATGGAAAAAGTTGTAGACATCCTGCGCTGATTTTTCATTCATCGACGGAAGTTCCTTCAATTGCTCCACAGTAGCGCTCTTAATCGCCTCTATATTCTCAAAATGACGCATCAGATCTTTCCTTCTCGCTGCTCCGACTCCCGGTATATCGTCCAGAATAGAATGTACCTGCCCCTTCCCTCTGAGCTGCCTGTGAAATGTAATCGCGAACCGGTGCGCCTCGTCCTGGATCCGTGTGATCAACCGGAAACATTCCGCATCCTTGTCAATCAATATCTCTTCATTCTGATAGTACAGCCCTCTTGTGCGGTGATTATCGTCCTTGACCATGCCGCATACCGGGATATGGATATCCAGCCGTTCCAGCACCTTAAGCGCCACGTTTACCTGGCCTTTGCCTCCGTCCATCAGAATCAGATCCGGAAACGCAGTGAAGCCCCCCAGCTCTTTTCCTTCCTCCTGTTCACGCATGCCATGTTCAAAACGGCGTGTCAGCACCTCCTCCATACTGGCGTAATCGTCCGCTCCCTGTACGCCTTTGATCTTGAATTTACGGTAGTCATTGCGTTTCGGTTTCCCCCGTTCATATACCACCATAGATCCTACTGAAGCGAATCCGTTGGTATTGGATATATCATAAGCTTCCATCCGCACGACTCCGGAGATACCAATCAGCTTCTCAAGATCCTTCACGGCTCCGATCGTCCTCCCCTCTTCCCGCTTCAGACGCTCTTTGTCCGTGCTGAGCACCAACGCCGCGTTCTTCTTCGCAAGCTCCACCAGCTTCTCCTTCGTCCCCTTCTTCGGAACCTTAAGATGAACGCGATGGCCCCTCCTCTTCGACAGCCACTCTTCGATCACTTCCAGATCGTCTATCTCATTTTGCAGCATCAATTCCGCGGGAATATAAGGCGTACCGGCATAGAACTGTTTGATAAAGCTAGATAGGATCTCCGCTTCACTCTCTCCCTTTGCGATCTTAAGATAGAAATGGTCTCTCCCGATCAGTCTGCCGCCCCGGATAAAGAACACCTGAACCACCGCGTCTTCTTCCTCTACCGCCGCCGCCAGAATATCCCTGTCGTCCCCCGCCGTATCCGTAATCTTCTGCTTCTGCGCAATCTTCCGAACGCTGTTAAGCAATTCCCGGTATTCGATCGCCTTCTCGAACTCCAGGGCTTCCGACGCCTCCTGCATCCTCTCTTCCAATTCCTTCAATATCAGATCATAATCGCCGTTTAGAAAATGCACCGCTTTCTGTATCGACTTCTTATAATCCTCTTCGGAGATATAACCCTGGCAGGGCGCCATACATTGATGGATATGATAATTCAGGCAGGGTCTTTCCTTCCCCATATCCTTCGGCAGCTTCCGGCTGCAGCTTCGAATATTGTAGATCTTCCGTATCAGCTCGATGGTGTCCTTCACCGCACCCGCGCTGGTATAGGGTCCGAAATACTTCGCCCTGTCTTTTTGCATCCTCCTTGCCAGCATGACCCTTGGATACGGCTCGTCCACCGTCACCTTAATAAACGGATACGTCTTATCGTCCATCAGCATCGTGTTGTATTTTGGTCTGTGTTCTTTGATCAGATTACATTCCAGCACCAACGCTTCCAATTCCGAATCCGTGACAATATATTCAAAGCGGGTGATATGCGTCACCATCTGCTCTATCTTGACCCCCTTATTGCGGCTGGTCTGAAAATACTGGCGCACACGGTTTTTCAGGCTGACGGCCTTGCCGACATAGATGATCTCGTCCTTCTCATCATGCATAATATAGACCCCCGGACTGCCCGGAAGCTTCTTCAATTCCTCCTGAATATCAAACACGGTTCTCCCTCCATTCAAAAAGGCCGCCGCAAAATGCCAAATCCACACGGCATATGGTTGTAATTACAGTGATATTTACGAACCCCATGTGCAGAATTGCCGCATCTTACAACAGCCCTATATTTAACTCTCTTCTATCTTTTCTGCCTCTTCTGTCTTTTCTGTTTCTTCCGTCTTCTCCAATGAAACCGGGTTCATGGCGATACGGTCTTCGGACTTCTCTTTCTTATCATCCGGGTTGATCCCTTCCACTTCGTGGAAGATCTCCATGAACTCTTTGCCGGTGATAGTTTCTTTCTCGATCAGGAATGCCGCGATCTTATCCAGGGCTTTACGGTGTCCTTTGAGAAGATCTTTCGCCGCCTCATAGGAATCCTTCAGAAGCTTCATCACCTCTTTGTCAATCTCCGAGGCCGTCTCCTGACCGCAGTTGCTTACCGGTCTTCCGTCCAGATAACGGTTCTGGATGGACTCAAGGCCGATCAGCCCGAACTTCTCGCTCATTCCGTACTGGGTCACCATGGCCCTGGCTACCTTCGTCGCTTTCTCAATATCATTGGAAGCTCCCGTCGTAACCGTATCGAATACGATCTCCTCCGCCGCGCGTCCTGCCAGCATTCCGACAAGCATTGCGTGAAGCTCTTTCTTCGTGTTCAGGAATTTTTCCTCCTCCGGCGTCTGCATCACGTAACCAAGCGCCCCCATCGTCCTCGGCACGATCGTAATCTTCTGTACCGGTTCCGCGTCTTTCTGAAGCGCGCTCACCAGAGCATGACCGACTTCATGATAGGAAACGATCTTCCGCTCTTCCTGGCTCATGATCCGGTCTTTCTTCTCTTTTCCTACCAGAACGACTTCCACCGCCTCGAAGAGATCGGACTGGGACACGGCTGTCCTTCCCTTCTTCACGGCCGTAATCGCCGCCTCGTTGATCATGTTGGCAAGATCCGAACCTACCGCCCCGCTCGTAGCCAGCGCGATCGCTTCTAAATCTACCGTCTCATCCATACGGACGTCCTTGGAATGAACCTTCAGAACATCCACACGTCCTTTAAGATCCGGCTTTTCAACGACAATCCGGCGGTCAAAACGTCCCGGACGCAGAAGCGCCGGATCCAGGATCTCCGGCCGGTTCGTCGCCGCCAGCAGCACAAGCCCCTTATTGCTCTCGAATCCGTCCATCTCCGCCAGCAGTTGGTTTAACGTCTGCTCACGCTCGTCGTTGCTGCCCATCTGATTATCACGGCTCTTACCGATGGCATCAATCTCGTCTATGAATATGATACAGGGCGCCATCTGCTGCGCCTGCTTGAACAGGTCCCGGACTCTGGAGGCTCCGACGCCTACATACATCTCCACGAATGCAGAACCGCTCAATGAAAAGAAGGGTACCTTCGCTTCTCCTGCCACGGCCTTGGCAAGCAGAGTCTTTCCGGTTCCCGGAGGTCCCACAAGCAGCGCACCCTTCGGGAGCTTCGCGCCTACGCTGGTATATTTCCCCGGATTATGCAGGAAATCAACCACCTCCTGCAGAGACTCCTTCGCCTCATCCTGTCCCGCGACATCCTTAAACGTCACGCCGGTCTGCTTCTCCACGTACATCTTGGCGTTGCTCTTACCGATTCCCATCATGCCTCCGCCCTTCGTCATCTTCCTGGTCATCCAGACGAATAATCCTACCAGGATCACCACCGGAACCAAGGAGAATAACGTCTGTGCAATGATCGCGGACGTAGTATCCGGAATCTGCTGGCTGAACTTCACATCCGCTTTCTCAAGCCTCTCAGCAAGCGAATCATCACGTATTACACCTGTGTAATATTCTTTCGCTATTTTCTGGTTTTTCTCTTTCTTTTCCGTTATAACGATCCTGTTGCTCTGGACGACTACTTCATCCACCTTGCCGTCGTCCACCATCTCAAGAAATTCGTCATAACTGATCTCATTATCACTCCCTGCCCCCTGAAACTGGAACAGCGCCAAAACCATGATCGAAGTGATAAATGTCACCAATATGATAAAAGAGAACCCCTGCTTATTATTTCTATTATTCGGATTTCTGTTGTTCTGATTACTGTTGTTCTGATTGTTATTCTGGTTGTCCATCTTCTTCCTCCTGTATTACTCTTCCATTATAAATACACCCTTTCTGGAAATCAATAAAAAGATTGCCGCAAACCGATTTTTTACTGTTATATCAGGTTTATTTTATGCTTTTTATGGAATTTTAACAAAGCGCAAATAGAGAAAGCACATTTCTCTTCATTACGAAACAATGCGCTTCCTCAACCTTAATTTCTCTAAAAAAATATTCTTCGGATATCATTATACATTACAAACACCATCAATGCCATCAACAGCATGATTCCAACCAGATGAACGTATCCTTCCTTCTCCGGCGGGACTCTCTTCTTTCTTACCGCTTCTACAAACAAAAATACCAGTCTCCCGCCGTCCAGAGCCGGTAAAGGCAGCAGATTCATAACACCCAGATTGGCCGTCAGAAGGATCGCAAGATTCATAAGTTCCACCACTACGACAAAGATTCCGTAAGACTTACTCTCTTCATAAGTCGTGCCTACCAAATCTACGATTCCCACCGGTCCTGACATCTGATCCATCCCTACCCGGCCGGTCACCAGCATCTTCAGGCTCCCCAGCGTGACATCTATCCAATACTTCACTTCATATACCCCATACTGCATCGCAGTCAGAATATTTGCTTTCGTATATCCCTCGCTGGTGATCCCCAGCCAGTAATAGCCGGCCTCTTCATCCTTCTTCGGCTGAAGCAGAGCTGTCTTCTCCCTGCCGTCACGGCGATAAGTTATTTCTACCTCTTCTCCCTGATGGAACTGATTATACATGCTAATCTCCTGGAACACATGCACCCGCTTATCTCCCATCTTAACGATGGTATCCCCCTGCTGAATCCCGGCTTCTTCGGCAGGATATCCTTCCTCTACCGAACCGGCCACCGGCCTGTCATATCCCACCATGCCGATCAAAACCGCGGCAAATACAAAAGCGAGTATAAAGTTAAAGACCGGGCCTGCCGCTATAACGGATATCCGCGCCCACACAGACTTGTTGTTAAAATTCCCCGGTGAGTCTGTCGCCTCATCATCCTCTCCCATGGCGCAGAAACCGCCGATTGGCAGGGCATGCACCGCATACCGCGTTCCCTTATATTCACAGGCATACAGAGTCGGTCCCATCCCGATCGCAAATTCCTGTACATCTATCCCATTCTTTTTTGCCAGCAAAAAATGTCCCAGTTCATGAAAGAATACAATAAAACTAAAGATAATGACCGCTAATACAATACCCAACTTACGAATTACCTCCTACTTCTAATCCTGTCATATGTTGCCGCTTCTACATCAAGTATCTGCTGAAGATCCGGGTTCTCAATATTATGGTGAGCCCTCATGCAATCTTCAATAATCTCTACAATCTCAAGGAACTTAACCTCCCGCTTCAAAAACATGCTGACCGCCAATTCATTCGCCGCGTTAAATACCGTCGGAAGCGACCCGCCTGCTTTTCCTGCTTCGTATGCCAGTCTCAGTCCATAGAATGTATCCATATCCGGCTTTTCAAATTCCAGCCTGCCAAGGCTTAAGAAGTCCAGCCGATCTCCCGGAAGATATCTTCTCTGTGGGTAATACAGGGCATACTGAATCGGCAGCTTCATATCCGGCGTCCCAAGCTGCGCTATGACCGCTCCGTCCACATATTCCACCATAGAATGAACGATACTCTGGGGCTGCACCACGACCTGAACACGATCCACCTCCACCCCGAACAGCCACTTCGCCTCGATTACTTCCAACCCTTTATTGACCATAGTCGCTGAATCTATCGTAATCTTCTGACCCATAGTCCAGTTTGGATGCTTCAGCGCATCCTCCACGCGGATCTCCATCAGTTCCTCTTCTTTCTTTCCGCGGAATGGCCCTCCGGAAGCCGTAAGAAGAATCTTATGCACTGCTTTCGATTCATTTCCCTGCAAAGACTGGAAGATCGCACTGTGTTCGCTGTCCACCGGAAGGATGGACACCTGCTTCTCCCTCGCCAACGGCATGATGATATGCCCTGCTGTGACTAATGTCTCTTTATTGGCAAGGGCAATATCCTTTCCTGCTTTAATCGCCTCGATGGTCGGGCGTATTCCGATCATCCCTACGACTGCTGTCACTAGTATCTCCGTATCTTCAAGAGTTGATACCTGAAGAAGCCCATCCATCCCGGATACGATCCTGGTATCTGTGTCAGCAACACGCACCCTCAGCTCCTGCGCCTTTTCTTCGGACCATACGGCGGCAAGCTTCGGGGAAAATTCCCTGATCTGTTCCTCCAGAAGCGTAATATTGCTTCCTGCCGCAAGACCGGTGATCTCAATATCTCCGTTCTCCCTGGCAACCTCCAGTGTCTGGCTTCCGATCGAACCTGTGGAACCTAAAATCGCTATTTTTTTCATACATACCTCTCTTTACTATATATATGGCAAACTCTCCGCCGTATTATTAATTTTGTGATATCGGGAACGAAGTTTCCTATATCACAAGAATTGCAAGGTAATAGATAACCGGCGCGGTAAAGATCACACTGTCAAACCGATCCAGGATACCGCCGTGCCCCGGAATCAATTTTCCGTAGTCCTTAATATCATGGTTGCGCTTTATCGCAGAAGCCGCCAGGTCACCGATCTGGGATATCGCACCCCCTGCCGCACAGATGACAACATAGTGCATTGGATTCACCGCGGCTCCTCCCCATTGGTTCATGGCAAGCGCAAAAAGAGCGCCCAGCAAAGCAGCCCCGGCAATCCCGCCGATTCCGCCTTCTACGGATTTCTTCGGACTTAACTTCGGCGCCATCTTATGCCTGCCCAGCAGAACTCCCACACAGTAAGCACAGGTGTCGCATCCCCAGGAGCTCAAAAAGATCAGCCATACCACTACATGACCCTCCGGCAGCATGCGTGTCTGATACACATAAGAAAGCATAACCGCCACATAGAAGAATCCGAAGAATACCGTCATCACCTGCTCTGCCTTGAATTCCGGAAATGTAAATACATACACTGCCATCAGCAAAACCAGAAATAATATGGCAAGCATGGTCACATACTCCATATGCCCCGCCCAAAGCAGGCCATAATAAAAAAGAACAGCCAGATATCCTGTCATCCCAAGCATCTTGTTCTGTACGCCGACTACCTGATACAATTCCTTCAGTCCGATCAAACTGACTGCTCCGACGACCGCAAATAAAAGCTCATTTCCATATCCCACCGTCACAACCAGCACGATAACCAATACGATTCCGCTCAACAGTCTCGTTCTAAACATTCTGCTCCTCCTTCACTCCTCCATAACGCCGATCTCTGGCATTGTACTGCTCGATAGCCTTTGCGAGCTCTTCTTTTGTGAAATCAGGCCATGGAACATCCGTAAAATAAAATTCCGTATAAGCCAACTGCCAGAGAAGATAATTCGACAGACGTAATTCTCCGCTGGTACGTATCAACAGATCCGGATCCGGGATATCGTGGGTATCCAGGTATCCCCCGAACACCTGCTCATCGATCTCTTCCGGCAAAAGCCGGTTCTCCTTACAATCCTTTACCAGCTTCTTCACCGCACGGATAATCTCGTCCCGGCTTCCATAATTAATGGCAATCTGAAAATTCAATCCGCCGTTATTCTTCGTAGCCTCTTCAAGCTCCGCGATTCTGGTACGGATATCCTCGTCAAGCCTTGTCACATCCCCGAGCACGCGGATCTTCATATCATTCTTTGCCGCTGTTTTAAGACATGTCTTCATATAGTTCCTCAGAAGCTTCATCAACGCATCCACTTCATCTTTCGACCTGTTCCAGTTCTCCGTGGAAAACGCATACACCGTCAGATATTTAACTCCCATACGATACGCGTCCTCGCAGATGCGCTCTACATTCTTGCTGCCCTGGGCATGACCGTAATTGCGGGGCATTCCCTTCGACTTTGCCCAACGTCCGTTTCCGTCTAATATAATCGCAATATGCTGTGGTATAATCATATGACTCCTCTCCTCTTCGCGCCGATATGACATGAAGGGAGGACAGATCCTGCGCATGCTTCTGATCTGTCCCCTTACTCATAATATCAGGAACTGTGCCGTCCCCACATACCGCTGCCGCACAGTTCTTTAAACCGTCATTACCTCTTTTGATTTGTTCTCTACAGACTTATCCGCTTCTTTCACATACTTATCCGTCAATTTCTGAAGCTCGTTCTCCATATCCTTAATCTCATCCTCCGAAACGTCCGTACCTTTTAATTTCTTCAGCATATCATTTCCGTCACGGCGGATATTACGGATGGCAACCTTCGCCGCCTCGCCCTTCTTCTTAACATCCTTCACCAGTTCTTTTCTGCGTTCCTCTGTCAATTCAGGGAATACAAGACGGATCATGGTTCCGTCGTTGGTGGGATTGATACCGAGATCAGATACCTGAATCGCTTTCTCGATCACTTTCAGCATATTCTTCTCCCATGGCTGAATCTGAATCATGCGCGCTTCCGGTACGGATACGTTCGCTACCTGCTGAATCGGCGTAGGTGTTCCGTAATAATCCACTTTGATCTTATTCAGCACATTCGGATTCGCACGACCTGCCCTGATCGCCCCCAGCTCTCCGTCCAGATTCCCCATCGTTTTTTTCATCTTCTCTTCATACACATTGAGTCTTTCATTCATAGTATATCCTCCCTTATTCTTATACAGTCACTCTTGTTCCTGTAAATGTTCCAGTCATCGTCTCTACAATACTGTTCTCTTCATTCAGCCCGAATACCAGCATCGGCATCTTATTCTCCAGGCACATGATAGACGCCGTCAAATCTACCGCCGTCAATTTCTTATCGATAATTTCCTGAATAGAAATCTCTTCGTACTTCTTCGCTTCCGGATTCAGCTTCGGATCGCTGTCATAGATACCGTCGATCGCTTTCGCAAGCAGCATCGCATCAGCCTCAATCTCTATCGCCCGGAGAACCGCTCCCGTGTCCGTCGAAAAATACGGATGCCCGGTCCCGCCGGCAAAGAAAATTACTTTTCCTTCGTTCAAAGCCTCTATCGCCGCATCCTTCGAAAACAATGACGTAAAAGCGCCGCATACGAAGGGCGTAAATACTTCCGTCTTCATCCCCACATAACGGAAAATCTCTGACACGTAGATGCAGTTCATAACGGTTGCGAGCATCCCAATCTGATCCGCCTTTACACGGTCAATCGTCTCGCTTGTCCTTCCCCGCCAGAAATTGCCTCCGCCTGTCACAACTGCAACCTGAATACCGCCGTCCACCAGACGCTTCACCTGATTCGCAACCCCGAGGCATGTCGCCTCGTCAAATCCGGTCTTCTTATCTCCCGCAAGCGCTTCCCCGCTGAGTTTCAACAATACTCTCTTCATAAGTCTGTACTCCTTGTTCCGCCGTCTCTTTATATTTCCACATTATGTTAAATTATATCATATGAAAATAAAAAAGGGAATATGCTAAGTGCAACATTCCCATTTTCTTCTTCAGCTTCCCGGGCAAAGCAACATATAAAACGATACCTCAGCGCCCCCTGTCTCTGCATTTTCAATCGTCAGATATCCTCCTTGTGCTTTCACGAATCTTTCCGCAGTATAAAGCCCTATCCCATAATGATTCTTACTGTTCCGGCTCTTATCTCCCTGATAGAATTGTTCTGCCGCGCATTCCAGTCCCTCTTTCGTGAATCCCGGCCCTTCATCTGTGACAATGACCGCCAGATACTTTGACGCGCCTTCCCCCGCCGTCTCTGCCCGTATCTTCACTTTTCCGTCCGCCGGGGTATAATCCATGGCATTATTCAGGATATTCTCGAATACTCTCATGATCTGCCCCTCGTTGCACAGGATTTTTCTCTCCTCATGCAAGTCTGTCTTACAGAATAGTACCTCGATGTGCCGGGCCTTCGCAAGAATTCTTGCCCGTTCTTTCAACAGATTCCTCATCTCAGCGCAGCTATATTCTTGTCTTTCTTTCTCTTCGCCTCTTGCAAGTAATATTTCATTCAATATCATCAAATACTCTTCTATTATAGAAGCGCTTTGCAGGATATCCCGGTTAAATTCTTTTTCACTCTCATCTAGGCGTCCTTCTGCCAGTAACTCGGCATTTCCCCTGATAACCGTAAGCGGCGTCTTGATATCGTGAGCCAGCGCCGCGATCTGCTCTTCTTTCGTCTTCTCCAGATTCCACTGCCGGTAAAGCGAATCTCTCAGCGCTTCCTTCATCTGATGCAATGAGCCTAATACTTCATCCACCTCTTTTATCTCCGAATGCTCCTCTTCAAATTCCAGATCCTGGTTCCTGATCTTCGCCGTCACTTCATTCAGGGCGGAGATTTTTTCCCTCATATATCTTCCATAATGACGGGACACCAGAACCGTATGAACAAGAAACAATCCCACAAAAGAAAAAACGGCAAGCATATCCGGACTCGGAAGAATTTCGTCAAGAAACGTATTCCGAAACTGTGTTGCGATCTCATATCTTACGATACAGACCTCTTTTGTATCCCGCGCAAAAAAGCGGTAATATCCCTTCCCGCTGTCATATATGCTGTTCGCCTCATAGTGTTCCCATGCCCGGACGGCCTCCTCCGGTGAAAATGTGCCATACACCCAGGTTCCGTCATATTCATACACCCCATACGTGCAGCCCTTTGGAAGCATATCCTCCGTAACCTTCGGCGCTTTCCGGATATCGTCCGCAGAAGCATTCAACTGAACTTCCATATGATTTGCCGGAAGGATTTCCCCTGTCACATGGAGTATAAAATATACCATAAAGATCACGAACAGCCAGAATAACGCGCCGGCCGTATAGAAACAAATATAGCGAAAGAAAACAGATCTAATCGTCCGGCTTCCTCTTATCCTTACTTCCATCGATATCCAATCCCCCAAACCGTCTCGATAGGCTCTAACCCTGCTTTCTGACATTTTGCCCGTATATTTTTAATATGCTCCGTGATCACAGAATTATCGCTCTCCTTCTCATATCCGAATACATGCTCATATATCCTGTCCTTTGAAAATACCTGCCCATGGTTCATGGCGAGATATTCGCAGATAGCATACTCGCTCCTGGTAAATGTAAACTCTGTACCCTGATATTCCACTCTCTTTTCCTTCAGGTAAAAACGGACGCCGTCTATGGATATGACATGCTTCTTTTCTCTGCCCTCCCGTCTTAAATGAGCCGCCACCCGCGCCCGCAGTTCACCGATTCCGAAGGGCTTGGTGATATAGTCGTCTCCGCCCAGTCCCAGCCCCTTCATGATATCTGCCTCATCCGTCTTCGCCGTTAAGAACAGAATCGGACAGTCTACAGAATCCCGGATCTCTTCACACAAAGTGAATCCATCCACTCCCGGCATCATAACATCCAGAAGAATCAACTGATATTCCTCCAGTCTAAGTCTCTTAACTTCGATGGGGTCTGCCAATGCCGTCACATCATAACCTTCCCTCATCAATGCGTTTCTGATCAATCTTAATATCTGTTCGTCATCATCAACTGCCAATATCCGGATCATATTCTAATCATACCTTTTCTTTCCTTCATAAAAATGAAACCACCAGAGAATGATACCCCATACTATCAGGGTTACCATCACACAGATTTCCAGACTCTTCATCAGGTAGTCTGCAGATACCATATTGCTGTCCTTCCAGTATAATAACAGATATCCGCTCCATCTGCCACTCCATGAGCAGGGAAAAAAATGCCACCGCCCCTCGCCAAGCCCTGTCAGGAATAATGCCGAGATCAATAATTCCGCCGTTCCTGCACATAAGGAAATTGCTTTTGAAAAAGCAAGATTAAGGAATAGATGAACCAGATACGTACACCCGCTTCCAAGCCACAGTGTAACAGCCAGAATCAGAGAATCCCCTGCGGATAACACCGTCCTTCCCGTCATCATCCCATATCCCGCGGCAAATCCTGTAACTGCCAGAAGGACAGAACCCAGACCAATTCCTGACAAGAATATCCATTTCGCGAAAAGGGGATTCCATCTGCAGACTGACGTCCCAAGAAATGTCTGAAAATGTCCGCTCTCTTCTGTCTCCACAGACATGGAGCAGACTACGCTGATAACCAGAGGCAGCACTACCGACAATGCCTGTATATATCCAGATACTTTCCCTTCATCGCTCCATGCCGCAAAACTATAATACAGAAGAAAAATACCGATTCCAAGTATCGGAATCAACACATGCATCCATGGCAGCAAAGTGTGACGCATTTTCCATATTTCACCTTTGATATGCCTCCATAATTCATTCATCTTTCCACCTGCCTTTGAAACCACCTGCGGCCTGCCGCCCATAACCCCAAAAACCAGATCAGAGAGGCTAAAACTCCCGGCCAAAATCCCTTCCACTCCAACAGCTCTGGAGTAAACGTCATACTGCCCGATTCCGCCACCAGCCCATTCGGAAGTATTTTCAATATAATACACATCAATCTTGCCGTTATACCTCCGGGAAGCACCATAAAATATGGGCAAAGTGACAATTCTACCCCAAGGACGATATAACTTCCTATGTGAAGCAATACCATAGGAAACGTGCCAAAAATCTGCTGCAGCAGGAGACAGAATGGAATCTGCCATAACGAGGTTATAAACAAGACCCCAACCGCCAGAATATGCCTGCCAGCCGACACCTCGATGACAAACGTCTTCTGCAATATCTGTTCAAGGCCGGTACTGATACAGAGAACGGCGGCAAGAAGCACTGACAAGGAAATTCCCATACACCGGATTCCGTACAGCACTTTCCCGTCCCATACCGATCCCATATCCGCCGGAAGAACCCAGATTGCCCGATTCCCCATCTTCTTATCCCGATTTCCCAAAGCCGAACCGATCAATGCCAGCATTCCTGGAAATAAGGCAATGTACCACCAGTTATAACTGTCGATGGTAAAATAATCTGCCGTTAGCCCGGCAGCAAGACAAACGTTGAGCAGGGGCATGAGTATGATTAGTATTCCTATATACGTATGCCGGTTTTTCAAGCTCTCAGCCAGATAATATCGTCTCATTGTTCTTCCCTCCCCGCCAGACAGTCTGATAACTCATACCCGCATGCCGCCGCGGTCTTCATGAACAGCTCCTCAAGACGCCCGTTTTCCGGCATCCCTCCCTGATACCCAAGCTTTCCGTTCGCAATGATACCGATATAGTCTGCTGTCTTTACAATCTCACTTAAGATATGGCTTGATATGATCACCGTGATTCCTTCTTTGGAGAATCCGCATATCATCCGCCGCAGTTCCCGGATTCCCATCGGGTCCAATCCGTTGGCCGGTTCGTCAAGAATCAGGAGCTTAGGACGGTGTAAAAGTGCAATTCCGATTCCAAGCCGCTGCTTCATTCCCAATGAAAACGCGCCCGCTTTCTTCTTCCCGGTATTACTCAGATCCACCAGCTCAAGCACTTCTGTGATCCGTTCATCCGGCAATCCAAGAATCAGAGCCCGGACTTTCATGTTCTCCCAGGCGCTTAAATTCTCATATATCGGGGGCGTCTCAATCAACGCGCCGATATCTGCCAGATCTTTCCTGCTCCACGAATGACCGTCAAAGAATATCTGCCCGTTCGTAGGGCGCAGGATTCCTGTCATCATTTTTAAAAGTGTAGATTTGCCGGCGCCGTTGGGGCCTAACAGACCGTATACACAACATCTGGGTATCATTAATGAGACATCTCTCACAGCCGATTGACCGTGAAAAGATTTTGACAGACATTTCGTCTCTAGAATATTTGGTGTCATCTGACTTCCTCCTTATGCTTTCATCAATTTCTTTCTACATCTATAAGCATAAGGGAGAATTATAAGGAAATTATAAAGATATGTGAGATAATTTTGTGAACTTCCCCAAATCCCGAAGTACAAGAAGTGGAAACGATTAAGAAATGCGTGGAACAGGCAGTAGAGATGAACCCTGTAAAGGTACAGAGTAAACGAAGAAATATTGAATTGTGACAGTGGTGGATAAATGCTATAATGAAGGTGAGAAAGAAATAAACAATCGGGATTTGAGGAGGAAGGTATGAAAGTTGAAAGGTGCGTAAAGGAATCTTTTGTTGTAATAGGAAAAGAAGGTTCAACTTTAGACGGAGAGGGCTTTATTCAAAGATTATGGCTTGATGCAAATTCTCACTTTGGAGAAATTCAACATCTGGCCAAGAAAGATGAAAGTGGAAATATATATGGCATATGGGGAGCTATGTCTGATTTCTCGCATTCATTCAATCCGTGAGAAGATTTCAACAAAGGACTTTATCTTGCCGGAGTAGAATGCAGGGATGACGCAGAAGCCCCCGACGGTTGGATAAAATGGATTATTCCTGGCTATGAATATATTTATACAGAATGTGAAAATGAAGCTACTTTTTCAGAGGCAATAAAATATCTGGAAGATAATGCGATTCCATTAGCAGGAGCAGTCCACGATTTTACTTGTCCGCAAACAGGGAAGAATTATATGTTTTTCCCAATTAGAAAATTATAAATAAATTCCAAAGATTATTAATTTATGGAGCGTGTGACATGGAGAACAAAGTATTTATAGCTGAAACAGAAAGGCTAATCTTAAGAAGATACAAAAAAGAAGATATTCAGGATTTATTTGAATATTTATCTGATCAGGAGGTTGTAAGATACGAACCATATAAACCGCAAACTTTTGACGAAACAAAAAAAAGTCTTGAATGGCGCATTGGTACAGATGAAATGATTGCTGTTGAATTGAAAAATTCCCATAAAATGATTGGAAATGTATATATGGGTAAACGTGACTTTGAAGCACTGGAAATAGGATATGTATTTAATCGAAATTATTGGGGATATGGTTATGCTGCCGAAAGTTGCAAAGCCTTAATCGAGCAGGCATTTTTCAATGGTACACATAGGATATACGCAGAGTGTGATCCCGCTAATGAAAGTTCGTGGAAATTACTTGAATCATTAGGATTTCAGCGTGAAGCTCATTTTAGAAAAAATGTGTATTTCTGGAAAGATAAAACTGAAAAACCAATTTGGAAAGATACATATGTATATGCTAAACTAAATGATAACACTTAAAAAATAATGGTTGAACGTTTTGGAAAAGATGAAGTTATTGCATTGGCAACAGTTGAGAACGGAGTTTTTCTTTAACAGCGCTATATTTTATAGTGGAGCAAAAACAGAAAACCGTGATAATTCAGGCATTTGTTGGCATTTTTTAGGTATAACACTATACTATTATACGGTTTTTAGGTTATCTAAATGAAAATAATGACTAAAAGAAAAGTCAATTTGCTTTTGTATTAAAATAAGAAAATTATAAAGATATGTGAGATAATTTCCTTTCAGCCAGAATGACTTCATCCGCAGCGTTGCTCGTTGTTTCCTTCAATGGTACAAAACCATTTTTTAACCAAAAATGTTCCGATTGTGGATTTCCCTTTACCCATGCCAGACGAACCGACTCATACCTCAGGGTACAGAGATGTCTGCACAGATAATCTATGATCTCTGTTCCTGTTCCCTGATTCTGCACTGAAGTATCTGTCATGAAAAAACCGATATATACGATACGTTTTTCGGGATAACCATCAATCAAATCCATAACTGCAATCAGCTTTCCCTCCTGATAGAAGCCGATATAATATTTATCCTCAATTGTCTTGCCCGACGGCAATATCCTCATATCCTCCTTAATTGCCTGCCGCGTAACAAAGGGCGGGCAATATTCATAGTACAGGATATTTTGACTCAACAGATCATATATTTCATCTACGTTCTTTCCGGTCAGTGTACGAACTTTATATTTATCTGAAAATAATTCTATCTGCATGATTACCTCCCTACCCCATGTAAATAACCCTGGCTGTATTTGTTCACAACCGGGGATTCTATATATTCTTTCTTTTGTGTCTATGTGCCTCCATGCACTATATCGTTTGAAACAGTTCTTTTTCAATTTCCTGAATGTCCTTCGCTTTTTCCCTGCCCGCTATGGTTTCATTATACAGAGAAACTCACCATTATTCAAGGCATAAAAAGAAAAGCATCCGGCAGCGTTCACCAGACACTTCTCTCTTGTTAGGTTGTTAACAATGCTGTTCTCATTTTTTGGATTTTGCTTTCTCGCCAACTGACATTTTGCAGGGAATCCAATTCTTTTCCATAGGATTCTGCACGATTGAGCCACTGTTCCGCACGATTTCGCGCCACAATAAAATCGCAGGGAAAATCTGTTGGATGATCCTGACATTCCAATCTGAATCGTTGAATTGCTTTCATCATCAAATAATAATAGTCAAAAAAATAATAACAACACGAATAACGCAAAAAAGCAGATTCCGAGTGCCGAAAGGCGAACAAATCCCGCAAATACGGACGCACCTCAAAAAAGCGGCCTGTTTGAGCTCCTGTTTCGACAAGCCAAAATAATGTTTCTGTACGCTTCCCGGCCAGTCCAATATAACGCTCTTCTGCATAGGCACACTGGAAAGTATCCCAAGCTGCGTCCAAATTTCCCTCACTAAAAGAAAGTTTTCCGTCTGTCAATATCTGATATGATTTTTCATCAATGAAATCACCTTTAGCTGCCTCTTTCCAACGTACCATGGTTTGTCGTGCCTCTGACATCCGACCTGTTAACCGATAGTAGTCAATCAACGCTCTGTAATATACACCATCGTAATATCTAGGAATGCCAGCCTGTTGACATGCCAGTGCCTCCTGCATTCGCAAAAGCGCTGTATGATTATCCCCCTGATTACCGAGCAGTATGGCTTCCCAGTACAGTACCATACTTTTGGAACCGCCAATTTCTTGAACCGTCTTATATGGCTCCAGTTTTTCCATCAGCTTTTTTAATTCAGCAATTGGAAGTGATAAGTTTTTACTGACTTCCAGAAGATGCACCAGATTATAGAAGCGGTGAACCGGATCCAATCCGCCAATCTCTTCCGCTAAGAGCATCACGCTGAGAGCTTTTTTGTATTGATATGTTAATAGAAAGCAATCTGCTTCCCATGCAAGATTTTTACATTGTTCTTCTTTGTTGGATTGCTGTCTGGCTAATTCTGACGCAGCATGAAACAGTTCGGCTGCATATATATAGTCAGCTCCTTTATAGACGCTGTAACCCTGATCATACAATTCCTTGATGCTTTTTTGCCTTTTTTTCTCATTTTCAACCGCCGTCCATTCGTGCCATTGTTTTTGATTCTTATCTGTCTCGGTTTTCATAATCAATCAGCTCCTGTAGCTCCTCACGTACATACTGTAGTATGCTTTTATTGACCCCTAACGTTTCCAACTGCCCCTCTTTAGCATCTAAAAAGTCTTCCACTGTGGCAAACTTGTGACAGATCGTCTCGATTGCGTCGTCTCTCAAAGTGACTTCTCGGAATCCCTCCAGCAAAGTTCGAGACAAGAAACACTTCTTTCTTGCTTTCTTCAGCTCTTTCAAAGCTACGTGAACCAGGCGGCCGTCTTTAAAGAGCTGATCTTTGATCTGCTTCGCAATCAACTCAGACGAATCAGCCCGGCTGCCATAAGAGAACGTGAGCCGGTCACCAAAATCCACTGGCGCGCTTCCTTTTTCTCTGGATTCTTTGTCGCGGAGGGCAAACACCGGGCGGGTATCCCCGTTGATCAGGATGCCTCCCACTTCCATCATTACGTTCGGGTTCAACTCGCTGATTTCCGCCACAAAACAATGGGCATCGGCGATATGGCACTGTATATTTTTCACCAACGTGTCTGCTTTATAGGCATCCCTCGCAAGCTGTACCTGAAAATAAAACGGAGCTTTCTCAAACACCTGCCGGACAGCCGTTTCCACAGGCTTGTAAGAATCATCAAAAGGAGTTATCATAAACAGCCGGATATACTCGATGGGGCTGGCATTCATTTGGATCACCGTTTTGTTTTGCAACTCATTTATCAACTCATTTGCCACCTTCAGCCGTTCCATTATCTGATTATTGTTGTTTAATATCTCCACCAATCTGGTCATCATTTGAACTATATCGTCATGAACTATATTCATACTGCGTTCCGTTAACTGATGTGAGTATATAAGCGCATTGTCGTAGAGCACGGTTAATATGCTCTGCATATCCTTTTGATGAAGTTCTTTGCTGTGTTCGGTCAGTAATTGAACCAACCTGTTACTGCTGTTCAATGTTAAGTGAATAGGCCTCTCGACCAATCGATTGCTCAATTTGTCCAAAACACCGCCAAAGTTCTCACGTATTTCCGAAGAATTCAGCAGAGTTTGGATCTCACGTTCTATTTTTTCGTCCTCCGCTTCAATAATAACAGCCGGAACTGTCGCCGGAGCATACAACTTTGTGCTCGCAACGACATTTTGTCTCGTTCTATTGTCAAGCCGATTAGATATGGCTGTCTCTAATTGATGATACGGAACCCTTTCTTCCCTTGTTAGTTCCGTAAATATAATATCCTGCTTCAGATCATTGAGTTTTTGCAATACCACCTCTGGATGCCGCTCTTTATACATCTCCAGCAACTGTTCATCATAACGGCCCCCTCCGGAGAGTTTTGCGGTATTTATGACGCAGAGTCCTTTCTCTTTAGCCAGACGAAAGTACTGTGCTGCGGAGTCATTCTGGGTAAAGTAATAGATAGGCATCTTCCCGTCTATCAACGCATTTTTCCCCAAATACTCAGAAAGAGGCATGGACCCGTCATTGGTATTGAACAGAAGAATTTTTTCTACCTTCCGCAAAAATTCCTCATTACCAATAGCCATGCTTTTGAGATGTTCATTATGGCAGGAGTTAATATACATAAATTTATCCGGGCTATTTTCCGCAAGATAAATAAGTCGCTGAATAATCAATTCCCCTGATTCTCTCTGGATCACTTTAAACGCTGTACTATCCTGATTTACATTATCCCGCCCGGCGGTGGGAAGCAGGTCCGGGCTGTCGATGATACCCCGGATGAACTTAGCCCAAGAGGGAAGAAGTGTGTTGTCCCGCTCTTTTATAAGCATGTTCCGTACAAAAATATCCAATGAGCCACCTGCGATATCCCTCTTCGTAATGTAAAGGACGCCCTTTGCACGATAGACTTGCCCGTCTTGTTCTGTTTTCTCAATCTGGATAGGGAATATATCCATATACATATTAGGGAAACGGCGATTCACAAAATCGACATAGGAATCCAGCTTTTGTTCGTAGGAGTCGTAATCCTTATCCCAAGGAGCATTCACAGCATTAACCGGCCCAACTCCATTGAGACTGATTGGCACAGAAATAAAATCACAGTACCGAACAATAATTTCTTCCAGCTTTTTTTGATCCAGCAAGTAATTGAACTCCGGGCGCAGATAGACTGTTACAGTAGAACCTACCGACTCCCGCCGGATAGGGGATATTACACACTCTACGGAACCGGTGTTAATCCACTGAAACGCCTTGTCCGACCCTAATTTTTTTGTTTGTACACAAACCTTGCCGGCTACCAGAAAAGATGAGAGCAGGCCAATTCCAAAGCGGCCAATCAGTTTATCTGCAAACATAGCTTCCAGCTCACAGCGTCTGACGCCTGACCCGGTGGAACCAATAACGGACAGGAAATTAATGATGTCTTGTTCATCCATTCCAATGCCATTGTCCGAGAAGGATATACTGTGTTCCTCCAAATCATAAGAAACTGAAATAGCTCCCTGATAATCCAGCCCTGACATTTGTGCCTGTCGGCTGACGATACCATCATGACCATTCTGAATCAATTCACGGACAAAAATATCGGATCTGCTATATAAGCCGTCCGCAAGAAGATAAATCAACCCTTCAAAATTAGTCTTCATTGTAATTGTTCGAGTTCCTTCCATAAAATATGGCCCTCCCTGTCTAAATTAAATAGTATGCTCATCAAGCATACTGAATTTTAACTTTTTTACCATATATTATACATTTTTTTCCAATTTTCAACAAATACTCGTCATCATATTTGCCTATTCACACAACATATCTTAAAAATAATCTTATTTTTTATAAATATCGTTAATTTTTATGCCAAAATACAAAATGCGTCCATCTGAAAAATGCAGACGGGCGCAAAGGAATTGTAAGCAGTATTCAGTTGATTAGACAGTTCATATTCATGGGTAGAATTTTCCCCGGCGGTGGACGGGCTTTTTTTGATATGTCAATGACCGTCGGATTTTGTCGATACGGTATGTGCTTCATGGCGGCTACCTCCTTTAGCCGCCGCTTTTAACAGTGAAACCGCGTCATTCCTTGAGAAGATAAAAAGAAACGGCGGCTTTTTTCTTTTGCCGTCGTGCGGCAGATTTAATAATTTTTCAATATGGACTATGCTCCGATATAATCAAGAAAATAACAGTAGTGTCATTGCTGAAATCCTTATTTTATCTCGGCTTTTCTGAAAACTAAGTGTGTTGCTGTCAGTGAAATAACAATCACCGTTGCTGCAAACACCGCCGACAATGCCAATGTTCTGTTATCGCTCGTTTGTGCAAGGCTAAAACATGTCAGCCGGAAAACACTCTCGCTGATGAAGTTTCTAAAGATATTGCAGGACACAAAGCTGAACGCAACTGTTACAGCTATTCCCGATGTAACTTTTCTGAGGGCAAAGACAATAAACATAACGATACAGATGTTAGCACATATCTGCAATATGACAACCAGCAGCCAAACAAAATCCGTTACAGAAAATATACTGGTGTCAAACCTGTACTTAACAGCAAATCCAATAACTGTTGCAAAAACATAGGTTAAATGAAGCAACACTGCCATGATAACGGTAGTAATAGTTCTTGCAATAAATACTGAAAAACGGCTGTCCCCTACTTTTATCTCATTATGTATCGTTCGGTTTAGAAAATCATTTCCAGCAAACCAAGCTGCAACAAGTGAAATGATAAACATAAAAGATGTATCGCAAATCGAAAGAGAAAAAACCGTTGCTGTATCAAGATTTTCCGGGAGTTTAAGAAGTCCAAGGAAAAATCCTGCTGCCGCAAGAACAATCGCCGCAAGATACATGATAATAAATCTTTTCGCTTTGTATTTTTCAATGATTAGCTGATTATACATTGCTGTCACCTCCCGTAATGCTAAGGAAGTATTCTTCAAGGCTTTGCCCCGTAACGGAAAGTTTTTCGTCAAGTTCATCATGGGTGATCGACTTAATTATCCTCCCCTTATGGATAATATAATAATCAGTGGCAAGCAGATAAAGTTCGTTAAGGATATGACTTGACAGGAACAGTGTCACGTCATTTTCCTCATTCAGCCTTTTGAGTAAGCTGCGCAGACCGGATATGTTTTTAGGATCAAGACCGTTTATCGGCTCGTCAAGTATAAGCAGCCTCGGCTTACCGACAAGAGCCATTGCTATGCTAAGTCTTTGCTTCATGCCCATAGAGAATTTTCCTACTTTCTTATCCTTAACCTCGGTCAGCCCCACCATTCCAAGCAGCTTATCACATATTTCCTTGTCGGGATTACCGATAAGGATACGCTGCAATTCAAGATTACGGTAAGCAGAGTATTCCGGATAAAGGGCAGGAGCTTCAATGGTACTGCCGATATGTCGGCGCATTTTCAGAATATCACACGGTTTATTCTTCCCGAACAGCGAAAAACCGGGATTTTTTTCATCAATGTAAAGGTCGAAGTATAAATATTGTTTCCGCTGGCATGACGGTTTTGGTTATCGGGAACACGAACAATATTTTGTGAGCTGCATTTAGGACAGCGTTTTGTATTTTTCATGGTATTATATCCTCCTTACGACAAGTGATAAACTGAAACATTCAGCTATGACAATGCAGAGCAAACCCCATATACTTATAGACCACATACCGATAAGCCCAGCAACCAAAAACATAATCAGCGGTACAATATACTTTCGCGGGTGGTGCCATAAATCATTTTCAATCTTCCAGTTACGGATGGGACAAAACCACTCCAACAGGACAGACTACTTGTAAACGCAATAAAACAAATAATCACCGTTTCCCGCACAAGGAATATTGGCGCGAAAATCGCTCCACCCCATAAAATGAAAACAGGCAGAAACATTTTTCTCTTTTTCATGGTATACCATACAGCAGCCGAAAAACAGCTATTACAGGCACAGATCAAAGATACAGCAATTTGCAGCACACTCCATTCATGTACGGCAAAGAACAAAGCCAGCACAAGGAATGTTTTGGTAATCAATGTATAGCTATACAGTCATAGCATACTGCAAAAGCGACATTTCTTCCGCTTTGTCCATAATCGGTAGGTTTTTGTCCATGAAAAAACAGACCGCCAGCATGGACGGTCTGCTTTCCCGATAGATTGATTATGCCTTTACTGCTTCAAAAGATAATGTGACAACAGCACGGAATATCTGATCGCTGTATTCTGTTTCGCTAGTCCCGTCATAGCGTTCAGCGGCGGCACGGACGCTTTGAAGTCCCCAGCCGTGCAGGGTTTTATCTGCTTTGGAAGTCTGCAAACTTCCGTTCATTTCGGTAGGTGCAGCACCGCACCCGTTTTCCACCTTGATAATCAGCATATCATTTATGCGGCGGATTGTTAAATTGACAAAGCGAAATCTATCTTCCTCATTTTTTACCGCTTCAAGGGCATTATCCAAAAGATTACCTAAAATCGCAACTAAGTCAACACTTTGTATATTGGTGCGGCGTGGAAATTCAATGTTTGTACCTACATGTATATTTTGGGAAGCAGCAAGGGCAATCTTGCTGCCTATCAGATAGTCTACGGCTTCGTCGCCTACCCATGCTGTCTGTGTAATTTCCTGTATTGGAGAGCGCAGATTTTCAATGTAGTGGGCGGCTTCCGTTGTATGGTTTTTTAACAGATAGTGATACACTACATCAATATGATTTTGGAAGTCATGGAACAATTTTGCGTTAGCGGCATAAACATTTTTAAGGGTCTGATAGTCATGCTCCAATAACGCATTTTTTTCTTTTTCAAGCAGCATAATCTTTTTTTCCATTTCATATTGGCGGTTAAGGTTGAAAAATAAGATTGCTACAAGGATTAACATTGAGAAGATAATCCAAGTCGTCAGCCTGTCGTCACTTATGGGTATGATATTCTGCCCGGATAAAAGAACGGCTCCCAGCAAACCGGCTATTGCAATTCCGGCTATTATCCGTGGTGATAGATTTTCATTTCTTTTATGCGATTTCACAGTAAGAAAGGCAATTCCCAGCATAAAAAGCCGGACAATCCAAACTGCCGCTATATATCCATTTGACCGCATATCAAGAAAACGGTCTGATCGAAAGATAACCCCCAGCCCAGCCGATAGAATAAATTCCCACAAAGCAACCGTTGCTTCATAAAAGAAAATGAGAAACAGGCTTACCCGCAACTGCGCCGCGTATAGATAATATGCAATCAGTATTACAAAAATTATTTCTATACCCGTCAGATAAAATTGTTGAATGGAGAAACAGGACAGCACGGTAATAAAGGCTGCTACACATATAGAAATGACGGTTGCTTTTTTCCTGTTTCCAGCTAATTGCTGCAATGTTATAACAAGATACAGCCCCAAAAATATCCGCAATCCATTTGTAAAAAAAAATGAAAGTATCTGATACCAAGTCATCATATATGCGCCCCCCAAAACCTGTTTATCTGTTTTTTTACTTCCTGCAAATGGGAACGGCTGATCGGAAGCGTTTCACCATTTTTGAGATATGCCATGCTGTCACTGATTTTCATAATCTGTATGATATTTACGATATAACCCCGGTCAATGAAAATAAATTCCTGTGCTTGCAGTTCATCAAAAACCTGTTGCAAACTTTTTCTAACTTTCGATATTCCCAAACGCGAACATATCATAGAATTTTTTCCACCGTCACGCTGGATATAGAAAATGTCTTTGTATGGTATTTTTTTCATGCGTCCAGCAGCTTGAATGATATACTCCTTGCCACCCTCTAACTCAATCAGTTTTGCAGCGTCTACCACAGCGGACACCAGCCGATTAGTTAGGTCACTTTTTGGCACATAACGGAAAATAGAAAGTTCAAAAGCGTCAATCGCATATTCGATATGCGACGTGATAAAAATAATCTTTACATTTGGTAAATGAGGTTTGATCTTTTTAGATAATTCCATGCCTGTCATTCCGGGCATTTCTATATCAAGCAAAATTAAATCATAGAAAAAATGGTCGTCTGTAATATCAAAAAGAAGATTGCTACTTTGTGTATAGGTTGCAATCTCATAACC
Source organism: Lachnospiraceae bacterium (assembly GCA_910574285.1). Classification (GTDB taxonomy): domain Bacteria; phylum Bacillota; class Clostridia; order Lachnospirales; family Lachnospiraceae; genus Sporofaciens. The sequence goes on from CAJTAL010000001.1 coordinate 78,367, forward strand.
TATTCCGCAAAAGCGCAGACAGTTTTTCACAATATCCCCATGAGATTTGACAGCTTCCTTATCGTCGTCACATATCGCTATCCGTACCAATGCGTTCACCCCGTTTCTTGTATCTTCCGTCAGCGGGCTTTTCAGCGTCCTTTGGTATCAACCACAAGCGGCTGAATTTTGCCACGCCCGGTATGTGGTTTTCCTCACATAGCTTTTGCACCCGTCTATCTGAAATGCCCCATTTCTTCGCTGCTTCCGGGGCAGAAATATACTCTAACATCTTCATTCACCCTTTCTCTAATCTCTATCAGTATAATTATATGCGTCCAGCCGAATAACTTAAAGATACTTTTTGTTAAGGTTGGGAATTATTTTGGCTAACTGATAGAACAGTGTAGACATATCCAAAAAGAAAGGTGAACAGTAAAATGTAATAGGGTGAATGAATATGGCAAAAAGACCAGTACCACGATACGACTTTAAGGCTTTTGGGGAAGCAATCAAAACAGCCCGGAAAGGGCGCAAAGAGAGCCGGAAAAAGGTATGCGACGAAATGTATATATCCCCTCGCTACCTTGCGAATATTGAGAATAAGGGGCAGCACCCCAGCTTACAGATATTCTTTGAGCTTATGCTGCGTTATAATATCTCGGTAGATCAATACTTTTGGAGCAGCCCGTCGGGAAGAATACCAAGCGGCGGCAGCTTGACGCACTGTTGGACGATATGAGCGATACAGGAATACGGATAGTCACCGCCACGGCGCGGGTGATCGCAGAGATTGAGGATGAGGGTGAATAACCACTGTCCGGCAAAAATTGAATAGCGGCTAAAGAAGCGTTGTAATCTTTTTTGAGATTGCAGCGTTTTTCTTTTGTGAAAGTCCGTCATTTTCGTTTTTTTCGGTGTTGTAGGTAGTACTAGTATATAGATAAAATGTGGGTTTTAATTGACAATATATATAATATTTTATAAAATGTTGTCAGATGCTACCTAAAGTGGTAGGCGGTTAGTCCTTCTACAGAGGGACTGATACCCTCTGATTACATAGAAATCTTCTCTGGAAGAAATACTAAGTAGAGGAGGGGATTGCAGTTATGCCTTTAGATCAAGTTATTCAATTTGTGATAATGCTTACAGCAGTCGCCGGTTTGTTCTATCAAATTGGCAAACGAAAATAACCGCCCAGGCTCCAATCTGATGCGGTTATAATCTTTTAACTATATTCAATTGGGCTAACCGCTTGCTATACGGGTAGCATTTGTTATTTTCTACATATCATTCTAATTCTATTTTATTCCACTGTCAACCACTTTTTCACCACTTTACACCACTCCTGAATTAAAATTTTAATTTCTACATTCAAATCTTCCGTTTTGGAAAAGACACAGTTATTGCATTGGCAACAGTTGAGAACGGGATTCCATATGTAAGAAGTGTAAATGCATACTATGAAAATGGATCATTTTATATTATTACATATGCACTTTCACTGACTGTGGATTTCCCTTTACCATGCCAGGCGAACCGACTCATACCCCAGGGTACAGAGATGTCTGCACAGATAATCTATGATCTCTGTTCCCTGATTCTGCACTGAAGTATCTGTCATGAAAAAAACCGATATATACGATACGCTTTTCGGGATAACCATCAATCAAATCCATAACTGCAATCAGCTTTCCCTCCTGATAGAAGCCGATATAATATTTATCCTCAATTGATTTGCCAGGCGGCAATATCCTCATATCCTCCTTAACGCAAGGTATCTGGCCTCATGCCAGATACCCCCACAACTCAAACACCCGCTATCCTGCGGTATAAATCATCAGATTCTTTCATCAGAGACTGATAGAACCGGTGTTTCTCTAAATCAGGCTCGTATTTCTTCTTTATACTGACAAACGCATCCATACCCTTTTGTAAGGTATCTATCGTCCCTTCACCCAGCGCGGCCAAAATCAAAGCGCCGATTGCCGCAACATCCGGATTCTGCGGCACGAATACAGGCAGACCATAGATATCTGACTGTATCTGGCACCAGACGTCCGACTTGGACGCTCCGCCGGTCAGGAATATGCGTTTTGGACGAATTCCATTTTCCCCTAACTTCTGTAAAGATTTTCCTATATCCAGCGCAAGACCTTCGAATACCGCTCTGACCAGATCCGCCCTTAACGTACTTAGCGTAATTCCCGAAAAGACGCCCCTTGCTTTCTCATTCCAGTAAGGGCAGCCGGCCCCCTGAAAATGAGGAAGAAGCATAACTCCATGCGCGCCCGGAACCGATAACCGCTCTGCTTCTTCATTCATAACCTGATAAACACAGTCTGCCGGTTCACCCTGGTAGGCCATGTCCTTCACCCAATTAAGTATCGGCCCGCAGGCAATCATTGACCCTTCCAAAAACCATTTTCCCGGCAGAACCGACGGATTCGCGATCAATATAGACTCCCTGTCTTTCAGGCAGGAGGCGGAAAGCGCCAGGATGTTGGCCGCCGTCCCCATTCCGATAGAAATATCGCCTTCTTCGGCCACCGAACAGCCCAGGGCGGCACACTGCTGGTCGCCGCCGCCCGAAATCAATCTGACTGTTTCCGGAAACCCCCACCGCTGTGCCAGTTCCTTATCCAGGATACCTATCATCTTTCCCGAATCTACCAACTTCGGAAGCTTACTTTCATCCACACCTGCATAATCCAACATCCTGGAACTCCATGTCTTCTTCAGCGGATCAAACATCATCGTTTCCCCCGCATTCGAGTAGTCCAGATAATATCCGTCACAGCCAAGACGCCTCATTAAAAAAGCATGAATATTCGCAAAACACGACGTTTCTTCAAAAAGTTCACGCTCATGGCTGCGAAGCCAAAGTATATAGCTCAGCGTCCAGATTGTACTGATCGTATTTCCTGTGTTCTGATAGACCGCTTCCTTTCCTGCAGACTCCGCAAGCGCCGCGCATTCTGTTCCGCTTCTGCCGTCCATCCAGGTAATCGCCTTGCGAAGAGGAACACCGGCTGAATCGACGGGAACCATCGTAGAACGCTGCGTGGATAAGGCTATTCCCCTGAGTCCTTCTCTCTGCTGCGGCGTCATCTGCTTTGAGACCTTCTCTACTTCTTTAAGAAGTGTCTTCCATATTATCTCCGCATCCTGCTCCGCCCAATCGGGTCTTGGATGCGACAGCGGATATTCCTCGTAGCTCCTGGCAATTATCCTGCCCGTATGTTCGGCAGCTATCACCTTAAGCGCCGTAGTGCCCACGTCAACCCCCAAAAAGCACCTTAGCATATACAGCTCCTTTCTCATAAGTATCTTTATACCGAAACGTTTACTTTATAATATCACGAATGGACGTGCTGATATATTGTATCGCGTGTTCATAAGATATCTGTTGATTTAACACTCTCCTAAGCGTGAACTGAATCGGCATCCGCCAGGTCTCCATCTCTTCCCCGATATTGTAATAATCCGTATAATGCGCCCATCCGGTACTGTTGGACAGCTCTTTCGCAAAAGGCGCCAGCTCTTTACCGGAATTCGATATAATCTCTTCCTTACTATACAGTTCAATCGGCGGAAGCCCTCCAACCCTCTTTATATAAGGAAATAATATCTCCTTTTTCGTCAGATACCGGATAAAATGAAATGCCAGTTCAGGATTCCTGCATTTGGAAGAAATGCAAAGAGGCATCCCTCCCCTGTAAGACTTATTATGCGCCTTTCCCCGGGGCAGACAAACGACTCCCCACTCTTTTTCATCCAGCCTTCCATTCAAAATTACAGAAAAAGACGGAAGCCCGATCATCATCGCAATCTGACCTTCAAGGAACTTAACACAGACCTTGGAATAGTTCGACGACATCTCTGCCGGAGGACAGACCTTATGCTTCAGACGAAGATCACACACCCACCGGAACGCCTCCGCGAATTCCGGTTCATCTGCCGCCGGCTCTGTCCTTCCGTTCTTGATACGGTAAATCTCCCCGCCTCTCTGCATAATCCAGGTCATCAGAGTCTGCAGAGTATCTCCGTCCAAACTAACCGGATAATCATACCCCCATCTTCCTTCTTCTTCCCGGGTAAGCTTTTTACATATCCGCAGGAAATCGTCATGTGTCCATCCTTCCTGCGGATACGGCAGGCCTGCCATATCGAACATGTCTTTTCGATAATACATCAGCCTTGTCTCAGAGAAAAAAGGATATCCATACAGCAAATCATGGTATAAATAGGGACAATTGCTGATCTCTCCTTGCTGAAACAGCGCACTTTTCTCCTCCTGGCTCAGAAATGAATCAAAAGGTATGATTACCCCCATCTGAGCAAAAGTAGGTACAGAAACGTTAGATGCCGAAAAAACGTCCGGTATCCGGTCTTCGATGATGGCATTGGCAATACTATAGAATCCGTTTTTCCAAGAACCGCTGAATTCGATAGATATCTTTACTCCTGTACGATTTTCAAAATCTTCTACCGCCTGGTATAATTTCAGATCCATTAACGGCGAGTCAAAAGTAACCCGCAAAGAATTCTTTGCCGCCTTCTCTGTATTCGCCGGTTCAGATTCCGAGGTCTTTGCCGTCTCCTTATCTCCGCTGTTACATACAAATGTGCCCTTGGGATGCACCTTTACCACCAGCCCCTCCTCTACCAGTTCCTCGATAGCTCTTCTCACAGTAGGACGGCTCACCTGGAATTCCGTACAAAGCTCCATCTCGTTGGGAATCTTGCTGTCAACAGGATATATTCCGGACTCTATTCTCTTTTTCAGAATGATCATCAGTTGATAATGCAGTGGTATACTAAGCTCCCTCTTTAATACCTCTTTTTCCATATTAACACCCTATTTTTTCATAATATTTTTGTACCCGACGCCCCGCTCACTACAACGGGGCATTTGACTTGCCGGCAATGACCCTGTAGGGTACACAGGCATCCGGCGGCAGAGAAATGTAGAGCCTGTCGTCCGCATCCGGGTACCAGTACCTGTAACCCAAAGGTCCCAGGCGCCACTGCGGCAGCTCGTCACAATAAACGGCTTTCTCTGGAAAATGATATTCCGAAACACAATACACTGGCAATGCCGTATTCTCCGCCAGCAATATAAAATCATTCTCTCTTCTTAACCCATAATATTGCCCCTTATCAGTCACAGGTATCTGCGGCAGGAAGAAATATATGCACCGGCCTGCCGCCAGCTCCAGATAATCCGGATGAACGGGAACAAATGCTTCCGCACACTCCCTAAGCGTCCTGCTCTCTTCAGCCTGGCGCGGGAAAACCGGCCGGTTACAATTAAGCTCCGCCGCATTCTTCGGCATGGCAAAATCCGGCATCCTTTTCCTTAATACGCCTAAATACAATGTATTCTCCGTACAGCCGGCCAATAGTCTGGCGCCGTCTGTAATCAGTTCTGTTGCACCGGCCGTCTGAAGCCCGTCCCCCGGATTACACATTCCGGACAACTCTGGTACGCCTTGAAGCCACAGCGACTGGCGAGAAACAATCTCCCATTGTCCCGGGGACCTGTCCGTAAACGGCTGAACCTTTAAAAGTCTCTGAAGCCCGGGATGTTCTACCCGGCCCATCACTACCAGTTTTGAACCTTGTATGCCCGCCTTTTCAAGCATTCTCACTTCTTCATCTGTGATTCCGATCGGATCTGCCAGAAGAAAAGCATCAATCCCCCGGGCCTTTGCCATACCCTTAATCGTACAGCCGCATTGTACCGGCACACCGGAGAAATGAAGCTGGGCTGCCGCCTCCCTGACAGCCCATGCCTCGCCTCTTCTTACATGCTCATAAAGTATGGAATCGCTCCATAGCAGGCACAGCCCCATATTGGCCTTCTCCCCGAACCCAAAGCCTGTATCCGTCCAGCCATGAAAATCCTTCCACTCCTCTTTCGTCAAATCAATCCCAAAGATCGTCAGGAAACCGTCAAATGCTTTCCGGCGGAATCCTTCGTCGTCTATCACTCCCGCCGACCCGATCGCCAGCGCTTCACGCCGGAGAATGTTCGGCAAATCACGAAATGTATGCCAATGTTCCGGAATATTAGCCGTTGCGGCTGTCCACAGTATCTCCATATCCGGCGCCTGAAGCTTAGCCGTAATCGCTGCCGCGATTCCGGAGATTTCCCATGCGTTTCCATTATGCCAGCGTCTTCCGATTACCTCTTCCATAACCTCCAGACACATGACCTTTACTCCTGCTTTCGACAGCTTACCGTAATCGATTCCATAATCCCTGAGACTGTCTGCCGGTCCTTCTGTCCAGGGCGAGAAAATAGCCAGCTCTTTGTTCCCGGCATACAATGCCCCGCTAAGCTTCCTGTAGAAATCCGCCCAACGGTCCGCGTAAAAGCATGTCCACTCATAACGGCAGTTCGCAAGAATCCAGTCCGCCCTCTCATTCACCGGCAAATCCGGGACCTCTATCTCCGAATAAGCTTCGAACTGATTCACCATATCTTCTGAAAAATCTCCCTGATCAACAGGGCAGTCTAATCCTGCAAAACCATCAGCGGCAAAAAAACCATCCATATCATAATCATTCAGAAAACACAATAAATCCTTCACTAATATATCTTCATACCACTCACCGCTTTTCAAATGCTTTAACGGGTTAATACATCCTCTCTCCTCCTCAGATGTTCTCCCGTTCGCATGCAGAATAAAAAGCTCTGAGAAATTCTCATAAGTATAATCACAGCGGTTGATCAGGCCATACTCCGGCCAATAGTTCCATGCTGCCTCCGCCCCCTGGTATATCCGGATTCCTTTCGCGTGGAGGGCCTCGATCAGCCCTTTAAACTGCCGTTTTGTCCATCTCTGAACACCGGGAACAGCCCTCTGGGACGTCCATTGCGGTTCGAGAAAGGTATCGTCTATCACACCTGTATGCATATGAATCTGATCCACGTAAGTCTCATGATTCATCAGCAAATCCGGAACACATCCCAATCGTTCAATATAATTTCCCACTCCATAATCAGGAAGTGAATTATCAAAACAGCGCAGATCAATACTGTAACATCTTCTGTAAGCAGCCATAGAATCCTCCTTCCTGTACTAAACATTATCCTGATAGCATATCTTCACAGGAATTGCCGCATCCGGCGGAACGCTGACGTCAAACTCATCCGGTTCTGATTCACCGAAAAACAGGTACCCTACCGGTCCGATGGGCTTAATCTCAGGGAATTCCTGAATACATTTCTTTGCCCTCGGCAGCTTAACATTGACGGTTGTATACATTAGATTTGCACTGTTTTCAATTAAAAGCACCTGGCTCCCCTCCGGATCTTTAAATCCAAGAATCTGCCCGCGGTTCACTCTCGGTATCTCGACGTCTGATTCTCTGATACAGTCTGCGATCAGAAAATCCAGTTCATCAGGATGCAGGGTAATCACGCTCTCTAATTCCTGCCGGATTGTTTTGGCACCGATCTTTTCCAGATTGACCGGATAGGATGCCAATTCTTTATCCGTCTTTGCAATATCCAAAGCCGGCATGAATTCCATGACTCTGCGGATATAGATACACTGCCCCTTTCCTACCGCTCTGCGGGTTAAGACCGCGTCTTTGTTCTCCAGATATACGGCCACGTCCGCCTGCACGGCAGCGTACCCTTCCAGTCCGGACTCTTCTCCGTGCCGGGCTTCCTTTCTGTCCTTAAGAATATCTCCGTCATAATACCAGGTATGGATTCCCCCGTCTTTCACGGTCTTCCTTATTCCCAGCAGATCTAACAGCTTCTCATTGTCCACATCGCCGACTACATATACATTGCTGCCGCTTTCCATTGCCTGACGCAGCCGGAGCACGTCGCTGTCCTCGATTCCCAAGGGCTGTACCAGCAGAAGACTCTTTCCCGGAGCCTGAAGAATATGCTCCATATGTACCGCCTGAGAAATCGGTATTCCGCTGTAGCGTAATTTTGCCGTTACAGGAGAGAGAGGATACGCCTTCTCCTGCTTTAGATTCTCATATAAGAACCGGTCGCTCCACACTATGGCAGGCCCCAGATTCTCACTGACCCTGTAGTGGAAGCCTTCATCCCACCGGCGTTTCAGCCATCTCCATTCCTGGCCGGTCAGATCAATTCCGAAGATACACAGAGTACCGTCAAATGCCGGAATTAACTGCCCCGCCGAATTAACTGCTCTGGCGCTCCCTAACGCCAGGCATTCCCTCTCAATCACAGACGGAAGGTCACGGATTGTATGCCAATGCTCCGGACAATTGCAGGTAGAGGTTGTCCAGATAAGTTCGATATTCTCTGCTATTGCCTTTGCCGTAACCGCGCTGGCAATCCCAACCGCCTCCCATCCGGCCGGAACATGGAAACGTCTGCTGGTGATCTCTTCCATTACTTCAAATGTCATGGACTCTATGCCTGCTCTGGCACATTTCCCATAATCATACCCGTAGCAGGCAAAAGCGTCGGCAGGACCTAACTGCCAGGGGGTAAAAGTGGACAATTTCTTCCCGATCTTCTTCATTCCATTGCTCAGCTTCGCGCTGAATGCCGCCCACCTGTCCGAATAGAACACCGTCCATTCATAGCGGTAATTATCCCAGATATAGTCCGCCCGCTTCTGAGTTGTTCCTTCCGGTATCGCAATCCCCGTATATTCGGTAAATTGTTCTATCATATCGTCTGCATAACATCCATTTTCGATGGGAACCGCCAATCCCGCGAACCCGTCCGCCGCAAAAAAACCGTCGCACTCATAATCTGTCAGGAAACGCTGTACATCCTTAATCAGCAAATCCTCATACAATGTACCGTCCTTGAATCTGCGCAGAGGATTGATCGCGCCCATCCCGTCCTGAGCCGTCGTTCTGCCGGTCCGGTCAACTATAAATATCTCCGGCAAATGCTCATATAAATAGCTGCAGCGGTTGATTTCCCCGTATTCCGGCCAACAGCTCCATGCAGCCTCGCAGCCCTGATAAAATTCTACACCATACCGATGTACTTCGTCAATCAACATTTTCAACTGCCTTTTCGTCCATGTCTGAGCGCCCGGCATGGCTCTTTGGGACACCCATTGCGGACTCAAAAGCGTATCGTCAATCTTCCCGTCATGCGTATGGATCTGATCCATATACGTCTCATGATTATAAAGCCGGTCCGGTATAAATCCTAACTTTTCAAAATAATCCCCAACGCCCATATCCGGTTTTGAATTATCAAAACACCTCATATCAATGCTCATGCAACTGCAATATCCCTCTGTCTTACACAACATACCTTAACCTCCTCACGTATGAAAACTCTGATTACTCCTTTACAGATCCTCCTGTCAATCCGGACACGATCAGTTTCTGGAATGTAAAAAATAATGCTACTATAGGAGCCGATACTATAATGGATGCCGCCATCAACTGGCCGTAGTCTTTCGTATACTGCTTCTCAAATTCACGCAATCCGATTGCGTATGTTCTTGTCGTCTCGTTGGTAAGTACCGTGGCGAATAAGACCTCATTCCATGCCAGTATAAAGATGTACATGGCCGTTGCCGCAATCCCCGGCGCCGCCAGCGGAAGCACAATCCGGAAAAAGGTCCCCATACGGGAGCATCCGTCGATCTGCCCCGCTTCAGCGAGTTCATTTGGAATCGTATCAAAATAACTCCTCATCATCCATATGGAAAACGGTATTCCAAATGTGGCATAAGTTAAGATCAACGCTCCATACGTGCCCGTAATCTGAATCCCTATACTCTGCTGTAATCTGACCATCATGATATAAATAGGCAGCAGATATAAAACTCCCGGCATCAATTGCGTAAACAATGCGGAAATCCCGAAAACCTGTCTCCCGCGAAACCGGAACTTGCTCAAAGCATAAGCCGCAAATATGGAAATCACTATGCATATGGCCACGGTACACAACGCAATAAATAATGAATTCCCAAAATATTTTGCCAACGGCACACTGCTCCATATCTTCTTATAATTATCCCACTGTGGTATCTGCGGGAAGAAACGGACTTCTTTTTGATATTGTTCTGCCGGAGACTTCAAAGATGTTCCGAACATCCACAGAACCGGAAGCAGAATAAACAGTAAAAAGCAGCCGATTGAAATCCATCTAAAAACTCCCAGCTTTATTTTATTTTTCTTCATATACTCCCCCCTACTCTTTCTTCTCCTGGAACATACTTCGAACATACAAGATACAAAGTCCCAGCATAACCAACATCAATAAAGTTGATACGGCCGAAGCTTTTCCGAAGTCCCATGTCTGATATCCCATATTGTAGACATATACCGGTATCACATTCGCTTCTGCCGGCGGCGCATAACCGTACATAGTATAAACCATCACAAAGTCCAATGCAGTCCACACTATCAGCAGCATAATCATAACACGTGTGATTGCGAACAGCGACGGAAGTGTTATATTAAAAAACTTCTGAAGTCTGTTGGCTCCGTCAACATCCGCCGCATCATAGAGATCCTGCGGGATACTCTGAAGCCCCGCCAAAAGAGTAATAAATGCAAACGGCCACGATCTCCACACATTTGCCACAATAGGCGGAATAATAGACAACGGCCCCACAATCCAATAAATCGGCTGATCAATGATATTCATCTTCATTAAAATTGCATTGATGGGCCCGCTTTCGCTCAAAAACATTGATTTCCAGATATAACCCGTTACTACGTTCGGCAGAATCCAGCCTATCAGAAAAACAGCCCTCAGGATACGATAAACCCTTCCTTCTTGATTCAGCAGCATAGCGGCAAAAAGACCAAGGAGCACGATCAGTACCAAGCTGGCAATTGTATAAATCAAAGATGCCTTGACAGATGAAAGGAACTGATCTCCGGTCGTTCCGCTGCTAAAAAACTTCGCATAATTAGCAAGCCCGATATAATCTGCTTTGCTCCAGTCACGGAGCGCTTCTGAAGAAAAGTTCAGGAAGCTGATACCTATCCCTATAACAGAGGGGATGAAATGAATAAACAACATTGCCAAAAGAGCCGGAAAAATACAAACGAACGGTAACCAGTCACGCTTCTTTTTATTTCTCTGTATAAGAAGTTTTTTCACGATCCTTCCTCCTATAAATTCACTGCGCATCTCCATAAAAGAAAATGCGCAGCAATTCTCTTTAATTATTATCCAATTCTGCCTGTACCTCTTTTTCCGCCGCCGCCAGAGTTGCTTCAACATCTCCTTCCTTATAAGATCCTAATGCAACTTTAGAATAAAAATCTCCCAATTGAGAAGCCATAATCCGGCACACGGAAGCTGCATGTTTATTTCCCGGCATAAACGCTGTTCCATTCTCCATACCATACCGGATACTTCCATGCCATCCGGAAGAAAAATACTCGTCGTCCCAGGCTTCTTTTCTTGCCGGAAGCCATCCCGCCGTCTTATTATAACTGATCTGCCACTCCGGGCTGTTCAGCATAGCCAGAAAATCTGCGGCAGCATCTTTATGCTGGGAAGAGTCCAGGATCCCCGTCAGGGAAATAGCCAGAAATGCCCCAAAATCTCCGTCTTCACCCTTTGGCGGCGTAAGACATACGATATCATCCTCTGTAAATTTCCCGGCGCCGATCGCTTCTGACGGGATACTGGTAGGTCCCGGCGCTATCAGAGCCGTTCCATTCTGAAATGCAGCCGACTGCATCGTCGGATCCGTCTCCGCCATGGACGGCGCAACCACCTTATCTACCAGGATCAGATCTACGATATCCTGCAGCGCTTTCCGTCCTTCCTCTGTATTGATCGTCGCAGTCTTCTCATCCTTACTAAGGAAATCTCCTCCCCGGGCAAGCATCGTGTAATACCAGAAATAAAAGACGTCAAACTGGGAACCGCTTCCCTCCAGTGTAAGAGGATACTCCACGCCTGCCTTCTCCTTCATAGCCTTACAGATGTCTACCATGTCTCCCCAGGTCCAATCATTCGTAGGCGTCTCTACTCCGGCCTTCTCTAAAGCCGAAGTGCTGGTATAAAAGGCACGGACATCGCCGCCCCAGGGCAGTCCGTACGTTACTCCATCGTATTGGCCGTAGCTTAACGCGGCAGGATAATAAGCATCCAGACCTCCGAATTTATCGCTCATAGAATCCAGTTCCATAAAAGCGCCGCTGGAGAAGCACTGTCCTGCCCACTGTTCTGCAACCTGGACTACGTCCGGTCCTTCACCTGATGCAATCGCAGACATAATCTTATTCAATCCGTCGTCCCAGCTTGCACCGATGATCTCTACTTTACATCCGGTCTCCTCTTCAAAAGCATCCGCAATGGATTCATTCCAGGCGTCTCTCTCCTTTGAATCACCCGACGGATAAGTCTGCCATCGAATCGTAACACCCTCATACGGCTTACCTTCCGTCTGAGAACTCTCCGCGCCATTTTCCGGCTGTTCTTCCTGGGAAGCGCAGGCAGTACCTGCCAGCAATGTACATACTACCATCATATAAGCGAGTATTTTACGTGATTTTCCCATATTTTTTCCTCCTTTTTCATAAATATTATATCCTCTTCCCCCAATCTTTAGTCTGGTCCACTAATCGGCACACTCTTACGTCAATTAATATCGCAATCTCAAAGTTTCTTGAGAGGCTATATAATATTTTTCGCTAAACATATTATTATGTTATGTAATGTAACGTTACATGTTGTAATGATTATAACCGTATTATAATGTTTTGTCAATATGTTGAATTATTTTTTTATTTATCTTTTCTATTGGTAAAAATGCACAAAAAAAAGGATCAGTTCTGATCTTCTCCTGTTCAGAACTGATCCTTTTATATTTACCTTCCGTCTTTCCACGGACAACTAACATCCATACTCCTTATACCACCATCACAATACCGACACTCCCTCCCGTACACACGGACAACTAACATTCATACTCCTTATACCACCATCACAATACCGACACTCCCTCCCGTACACACGGACAACTAACATTCATACTCCTTATACCACCGCGCAAACTCACCCAATCCTTCTCTCAGGCTTGTAGCGGGTTTAAATCCAAAATCTCTCTCCAATTCCCTCACGTCTGCATAGGTTACTTCTACATCTCCGGGCTGCATGCCCACCAGCTCCACATGCGCTTCCAAATCGTAATCTCCCGGCAGCACTTCTGCTTTCTTCAGCTCATCCTGAAGAATCTCCACGAAATCCAGCAGGTTCTCCGGCTGATTATTGCCTATATTATATACTTTATACCGTACCCCGGCTTCATCCCCTTCCGGACTTCGCTGCATAACCTCCACGATACCTTTTACAATGTCGTCTATATAAGTAAAATCTCTCTTACAATTCCCGTAATTGAATATCTTTATCTTCTCATCCTTCACCAGCTTATCCGTAAATCCGAAATAAGCCATATCCGGACGCCCTGCCGGCCCATATACCGTGAAGAACCGAAGACCGGTAGACGGAATATCATATAATTTTGAATACGCATGGGCAAACAACTCATTCGATTTCTTCGTCGCGGCATATAATGATACCGGATTGTCTACTTTATCTTCTGTCGAATACGGAATCTTCTTATTGCTCCCATATACCGAAGAGGAACTTGCATACACCAGATGTTCAACTCCTCTTTTTCCCTCATCGTAACTGTGCCGGCACGCCTCCAGGACATTATAGAAACCCATGATATTCGCCTCTATATAAGCGTCCGGATTCGTAATGCTGTACCGCACTCCGGCCTGAGCCGCCAGATTCACAACGACCTCCGGCTCATACCCGGAGAATATCTTTCTGATAAAGTCTCTGTCAGCCAGGTTTCCTTTCAAGAAAATAAATTCGCCGGACACAGACTCATCTCCCTGGACCTGACGAATCTGTTCCAGACGATACTCCTTCAACGATACATCATAATAATCGTTCAAATTATCAATTCCTATAATTCTGACATTTTCAAATCTCCGGAGAAGCTCGCGGCTTAAATTAGCGCCGATAAAGCCTGCCGCGCCTGTCACCAATATCTTTTTTCCATTCAAATCTATATTTTTTCTGAGCATATAATAATCCTTCCGCTTTTTCCAAATATTCTATATCTATAGATAAACTATTTAACAAGTCAAAGACCCCGCCGCAAGCAATGGGCATCAAACTTGCAACGCTGCAGAGCAGAGGGGTCTTTGACCCTCGCGGCAGTCGCCAGATGTGCATGTAAACATGCCCGCTTGGCTCGTTGCTTGCGGATCACACATATTTAATCACACGTATTTAATCACGCGCAAAAATATCTCGTGTATAGACCCTCTCCTTTACATCGCCCAAATCCTCCTCGTTGTAGCGGTTCGCGATGATAATCTGGCTCTGCTCCTTAAAATCCTTAAGATCATTGACTACTTTACTGTTAAAAAATGTCGTTCTGTCCTCAAGAGTCGGCTCATAGATAATCACGACTGCACCTTTGGCCTTAATCCTCTTCATGATACCCTGGATACTGCTCTGTCTGAAATTATCGCTGCTGCTTTTCATAGTAAGCCGATACACGCCTACGACGACTTCTTTCTCCATTCCCGGATCATAAAAAGCTGAATTTCCGTATCCTCCTGCAATCTCCAACACGCGGTCCGCAATAAAATCTTTACGGGTTCTGTTGCTCTCCACAATCGCGCTCATAATATTCTGGGGGACGTCCGCATAATTCGCCAGCAACTGCTTGCTGTCTTTCGGAAGACAATAACCGCCGTAACCAAAAGACGGATTATTATAATAATCCCCTATTCTCGGGTCCAGGCATACACCCTTGATAACGTCTCCCGTATCTAACCCTTTGGTCTCGCAGTAGGTATCCAGCTCATTAAAGTAAGCTACCCGCAGGCTTAAAAAACAATTTGCAAAAAGCTTTGTACATTCTGCTTCTGTCAGCCCCACAAACAGCGTGTCAATATTCTCTTTCATGGCTCCTTCCTGCAGGAGATTCGCGAACTGTTCCGCTTTCTCTCTGGTCTTGCCGTCACATCCGACAATAATCCGGGAGGGATACAGGTTATCATACAGTGCTTTCGATTCGCGCAAAAATTCCGGGCTGAAAATGATATTATCTATCCCGTATTTCTCTCTTACAGACTGTGTATAGCCTACCGGAACCGTGGATTTGATGATCATAAGAGGTTTGGATGCACTGTCCTTTACAGCTTTCAGCACCATCTCAATGACAGACTCCACCGCGCTCGTATCAAAGAAATTCTTCTGCGGATCATAATTGGTAGGCGCCGCAATAACAATAAAATCAGCAGCCGAATATGCTTTGACTGCCGGATTATCACAAGTATCGTCCCCGGTATTGAGAACCGCCTCAAGATCCAGCGGCTTTTCTGACAGATACTTCTCTATATAATCATCCTGGATCGGAGAGATACGATTGTTGATCTTCTCAACTTTCTCAGGAATAATATCCACCGCCGTTACATGGTTATGCTGAGACAAAAGTACAGCCAAAGAAAGCCCTACATAACCGGTCCCTGCAATTGCTACATTTATTTTTGACATAATTTACTCCTTCGTCAGATATAGATTTAAGAACTACTTAACCAAAAGCCAGTATATCATACCCTATCGTTTATTTCCATAAATAAATTCATGGTTTTATAATGGTTTTACAGCAATAAAATCCTGATATAAATTATCCGGTCTCAACCTTTATACTTATATCAGGATTTTTATTCTAACAACCTTCTACACTTTTCTTCGTCAACTCAACTATTTGTTTTTCCAATTTTTTTATTATATTATCCTTTTCTCTCAAGGCACTTTCCCTGGATTCTATCATGCCATCCTTAAATTCTAGCAGATTATCCTTCTCTACGATCTCCGCCCTGAGTTCTTCAATCATATAATTTACTGTATTCTCATCCAACTTCCTTAATGCATCCGAAAACATCTGTACCGCCTCCTCCGGGTCATATCGGAATGTACTTATCTCCCGATACATCTCTTCAAACTTCGGAAACTTCTGTATTACCCTTCGGATATCTTCTGGTTTATCCGAACCGATAAAATACAGCCATGCCTCCAATTCGTTCCTTATTGTCTTTCTCTTATTATCCTTCATTTGGAAGAAAATATCAAGCGGTATAAAATAGAATTCCTGCAGCAAATTCAGTTTTAAACCTGTATCAAACTTCCATACCCCCTTGTGTATGTATTTTGGCAATTTCTTAAATTCTTTGCTGCTGTCTTCCATAATTACAATGGTATAAACTTTCTTCAAATCCTTGTAAGTAAAATCCTCTCCCTTGATGCTTCTCACTCGCTCGTACTGCCTCATCATCATATCTGAAGAATAACAACTGGCCCGCTCCCCGCCAAATAGATAACCATATTTCTGTATCTCCACATCCGCCAATTCGCCCGTCTCAAATTCTACGATAATATCCGTCAGAACCAACGAGCCCTTCTCAGAAATCTTACGGTGTTCATTCCTCAAAGCACGCTTTACTTCCAATGTACGTCCCAATATTGCCGAGAGAAAATCCGCAAGTCTCTCCGGATAAACCTCAGCATCGAGAATATGCTTGAAGAAAGAGTCATATGTCATTTTTACACCACGGACTCCCATACAGAATTCAATTAATTTCTCCCGGAATTCTTCGTCCAACCTCCTGAATTTCAAATATGTATCCGAATCTCGCTTAATCTCATCCAGGACCTCCTCCCGGGATTTCACCTCGCCCATAATTGCCGGCAAGTTATTCTTTTTGTCCAATCATAATTTCCTCCTGTTCTTACCCGCCATAGTTTCGCTGTCTTTAGTCTTTTCCGCTCTTTCTCTCCTTTGTTTGATATCCTTGGATTTTCTGCTGATTCAGCAAGAAATACGCAACAGACCGCCGCTTATTTGATAAAAACATCATAACAGATTGAGAAAATGATTGCAACAGAAATCTCTAAAACTCTTCGACGCTGTTCGGCATCTTTCATCAATTAATCTCTTGCAAATATATCCCTTGTATAAACTCTTTCTTTTACATCATCCAAATCCTTCGCATTATAGCGGTTGGCAATGATAGCCCGGCTATGCTCTTTGAAAACTTTCAGATTATTGACTACCTTACTTCCAAAAAATGTCGTTCCGTCCTCAAGAGCCGGTTCATAGATAATAACAACCGCACCTTTGGCTTTGATTCTCTTCATGACGCCCTGGATACTGCTCTGCCTGAAATTATCACTGTTACTTTTCATCGTAAGACGGTATACACCTATAACGATCTCCTTCTCCATCCCCGGGTCATAAGAATCCGAATTGCCATACCCTCCCGCGGTCTCCAATACACGGTCCGCAATGAAATCCTTTCTGGTACGGTTGCTCTCTACGATCGCACTCATAATATTCTGCGGCACATCCGCATAATTTGCCAGAAGCTGTTTACTGTCCTTCGGAAGGCAATAACCGCCGTAACCGAAGGACGGATTGTTATAGTAATCTCCTATTCTCGGATCAAGACATACCCCTTTGATAACGTCTCCCGTATCTAATCCCTTTGTCTCACAATAAGTGTCCAGCTCATTGAAATACGCCACACGCAGACTCAAAAAGCAGTTGGCAAAAAGCTTCACAGACTCCGCTTCCGTCAATCCCATAAATAGTACGTCAATGTTCTCTTTCTTGGCTCCTTCCTTAAGAATGCCTGCGAACTGCCCTGCCTTCTCCCTGGTACCTGAATCACATCCCACAATAATCCGTGATGGATACAGATTATCATATAATGCCTTTGACTCTCGCAAGAACTCGGGGCTGAAAATAATATGATCCACTCCGTATTTTCTTCTCACTGCTTCTGTATAACCTACAGGAATTGTGGATTTGATGATCATCAGAGGTTTTGATTGTCTATGCTCTGTGGACTTTAATACCGCCTCGATTACGGCTTCCACGGCGCTTGTATCGAAAAAGTTCTTCTTTGAGTCATAATTGGTCGGCGTCGCAATGATAATAAAATCAGCAGCCGAATATGCTTCGACTGCCGGGTTGTCTTCAGTATTCTCTTGTGTGTTAAGAACTGCTCTAAGATCCAATTCTTTTTCCGATAAATATTTCTCTATGTAGTCATCCTGAATCGGGGAAATGCGATTGTTAATCTTTTCCACCTTTTCGGGAACAATATCTACGGCAACTACATGATTATGCTGAGATAGGAGTACGGCTAAAGAAAGCCCCACATAGCCGGTTCCTGCAACTACAATATTCATTTTTGACATTATTCTTCACTCCTCATAATAAATTGATTTAATTCCATTAGATCATTGACTTCTTGGCTCCAAAAATATATTAAACACCCTGTCATGTTCTGATTTCACATTTACATGAATACATAATGATGTAATATCAGACAATTCTACCGATATTATTTGATTTTCCTTATCAAAGTCTCCAAGTTTTCTTAATTCCTGTGAGTCATACCCTGTTTCGGAATCCTCATATGTGGCGTAAATCTCTCCTGACTCGGATTCCGATAATTCTCCGCATATTTGAATCTCATTTATATTAATCGGCGCTTCAAAACACACTTTTACATATGATTTATTGATCGGCATATAAAGAAATCTATTTTTCTCAATGGACGCCGGATATGTAAATTGAATTTTCTGACCTTTTTGCTGAGGCATAACTGCATGAGGAAACCAATCATTCATTGTAATTGAGATATCCTCAGGTTCGGTCTTCTCTCCCAGATACTTTTCATAATCATTTTCCAGCAATTCTTTTACATAATCTGCCAAAAACACATTCGTTGCGGTACCCGGATGCGAATTAACAATGTTAATCCCCTCCGCATAGTGTCCGTCTTCTTCATATGCATCAACATATTCTTCCAACGGATTATATACTGGTATTCCGGCGTCTTCAAACAACGGCAATACTGAAGCATACCTTTCCTCATAATACTGCATCGAAGGTATACTGGGCGTAGCCACCAAAACCAAAGGAATGTCTAATGACCTTGCAAATTTTCCCAACGGGTCGACTGTTTCCTTTTTATACCTTTCGAGGTATGCTCCCCGTATAATTTCCAATTCCCACTGTTCATACGGAAATCCCGTCGTCTCATCAAAGTATCCCGTATTGTAATAACGATCATCTAAATATTGATTGATAAGATAAGTTATATTGGGAAAAACAACCTTCAGCCATCTCATAGGCCTATCTGCAAAATAATCTTTAGTCTCTAATTGTCCTGGCACTAACTTTCCTTCCTGATCTTGATACTGGGCATCGTTCGTTACATATCCAATCAGAATCATATCCGGCTTTATATCTTCAATAAGATTGGTGTTCTTAAGGTAGTCTAACTGGTTCTGTGTAGACGCGCCACATTTCCCGACTCCGATTACAACACAGTCCTGATAACCACCTTCATATAATTTCCTTTGTAACTGGCGCCACCAAAGATAGTTACTATTAGAACAACCATCTCCCCATATAAACGAATCACCGATAACCATAATCTTTTTCTTATCTTCCAATGCATCCAGATCCAAGGGGTAATCATCTATCATCCAAAGGGGATAACCGTACTCATTTTGTGTTACATTAGCAATATGATATCCATATTTCTCAAGCTGGATGTTCTGATCGTCAATCTTCCACAAACCATATTGAGGCATGATGCTATCTACAAAACAAAATATAGAAAATACTATTCCGGCTATAACCATCATGTATTTCACCGAACAAAATGGTAGTATCCGTATACCATGTACAACTGCTATTTCTGATTTCTTTGTCTTATCTGTCCATACATAGATGATCAGGAGAATGGTCAATAAGGTCAGGTTTACTCCGAATCCTACTCCCAAAACTTTTTTTACCATATCTGCATTGAATTCAAGGAAATCATAGGTAGAATAAAGATTACCTGCATACAAGACAAAAAGACTGAGCAGACTGCCAATAGAGAAAAAATAAAAAAATATTGAAATTATCCCTTTCTTCCGCTTTCTCATTAGAATATATGAAAAGAGCATAAATACAAATGAATAAATCAATTCTATAATCCAATACATGATAAATCCTCGATTTCTCTGAAAATAGAATACTTTCTAAAACAGTGTATAAATAAACGGCGCAAAAACAGAAGAAGAAACAAAGAAGAGAACAATGCCTATCATTAAAAGTACAACAACAACCGGAATAAAAATAAATTTCCTGTTTAAAATCATGTACTGAATTAGTCCGAAGGATACTCCTCTAATTCCCTTTGCTTCTACCTTTTTCTTTTCTTTCCACGGTGAAAAACAAGAATTTTCTTCTCCCTTATATTCGTCATCCCACAATATATACGAATAATTATTCTTCCTGTTTTTCATAATAAAACTAATCGGGACTACAAAAATACCGTATACTATAAAGAGCAAGACAGAAAAGATAATATTTCCTAACTTATTTCCAATACAGCGCATTCCGTTATAAAACCATGTGATACTCTGCGGAACCAACGCTCCCGCCATAAAAAGTAATATGCCAATCGCACCTGATATTTCCCACAAATATGCCATATTACTATACGTTACTATCCAACGCAGAAAGCTTATCAATATTAAAATAATTCCCGACATCAAACCAAACAAGCTGCTATCTTCTACCTTTTTTTCATCAATTCTAAGCTTTCTTTTTTTCATATACTCAGTCAAGTGAAAACCTCCTTAACCACTGTTGCCTACTCTCTTCGTCAAATGCCCTCCCATCCTGGTTTTTCTTTTCTAAAAGCCTGTTCCCGATAACAACATAATCCATATCTGTAGCCATAAAACATCGGTATGCATCTTCCGCTGTATTAATTATCGGCTCTCCTCTTACGTTAAAGGATGTATTGACAATCACACTATAGCCCGTAAGAGCCTTATATTGTTGAATGACTTTATACATAAATGGATTCCGCTCTTCATCTATAGTCTGGACACGGGCGGAATAGTCAAGATGAGTAACTGCCGGGATATCAGATCTGACCTGATTGATAATCTCAGAAATTGTTCTCCGACTCCGTTCATATGATAATCTTCTCTTCTCCTGTACATAGACCGTTTTCAGCATATACGGCGATTCCTTATCCATATCAAAATATGTTTCCGCATCCTCCTTCAATACCATAGGCGCAAATGGCCTGAAACTTTCCCTGAACTTAATCTTTAAGTTTAAGCGTGCCTGCATCTGCGGATCTGTCGCCGCCCCCAGGATAGAGCGATTCCCTAATGCTCTGGGTCCCCATTCCATCCTTCCTCTTGCAACACCTACAATGTAATTTTCTGACAAAAGACAGGCTATTTTCTTTACAAGATCCTCTTCGTCATATACCTCCCACGCTGCATTCAGTCTTTTCAGAACCTCGTCGTCTTCTTTGCTCTCATCTTTAATAGAAGGTCCTAAAAAGCTGCCTTTCATAGAATCATTCGCGTTGAGTTTTTTTGCATTGCCAAGTATCTTGTGCCAATAGTAAAGGGCTGCACCAAGCGCACCACCTGCATCACCAGAAGCCGGCTGTATCCAAATGGAATCAAAGCCTGATTTCTTCTCAATATATCCCATTGTCACAACATTCAATGCAACACCACCTGCAAGACACAGGTTTTTCATTCCGGTCTTTTTACGTACATACTGTGCCATCTTTAGTACGATTTCGTTCGTAACCTGTTGGATACTTGCGGCTATATCCATTTCATGCTGCGTAATCGGTCCTTCAGGTTTTCTGGCCAGGTGCCCAAACAGCTCCTCAAACTTCTTATTGATCGTGTGAAGAGAATATGTATACGCAAAATATCTCTGATTTAAAATGACAGAACCATCTTCACAGATATGTACCAGCTTGTTCCTGATTATATCGGAATAGACTGGATTTCCATAGGGTGCAAGTCCCATAAGTTTATATTCACCAAAATTAATTCTAAAGCCTGCATAAAAAGTAAAAGCGGAGTACAATAATCCTATGGAATTCGGGTATCTGCTTTCCTCAATGATCTGAATATTATTACCTCTCCCTATACCATAAGTACTGGTCGCCCATTCTCCAACACCGTCAATCGTAATTATTGCTGCTTCTTCAAACGGAGATGGATAAAATGCGCTCGCCGCATGAGATATATGATGCTCACAGTTGAATATCGTCTTTTTTATTCCAAGTTCATCGTCAATAATCTTTCCCATCCATAGATTTTTCGTCATCCATTTTGGCATTGCAGCCTCAAATAATCCCAATCCCTTCGGCGCCGTCACATGGAACATCGTAATAAGACGGTCGAATTTGACGATACTGTCCTCGTAAAAAACAATATGATCAACTTCTTCTATATCAATGCCTGCTTCCTCCAAACAATAGCCGACTGCATGATGAGGGAAAGACGAATCACCTTTAATTCTGCTGAACCGTTCTTCGGAGGCTGCGGCGACGATATCTCCATTTACAAGAATAGAGGCGGCAGAGTCATGATAATATGCGGATATTCCTAATACAATTATTCTTTTATTTTTCATTTAATTTCCTCCAACAACTATTAATATTAGGAAATATTGCTGATATTAGCTTTCTTTCAGTACCGGAATTTCTATCATTTTACCAAGCTTTTCATCCCAAATATCCGGATGAAATGCCTCAAATCCTGCATCTGTAAAAAAAGTGAATTCTGAAAAATATACTTGACCGTTAACTTCATAAAAATCTGTTCTTAAAAACGGATGTCCCTGACTAAGTATTCCTGCCAATTCAAGCATTTCATCTAACGTTACAGGTTTTTTCAACGGAACCCTGCTATTGGGGAAGTTTTGTTTTAATTTAAGTAGTTTCCATGAAGTATCAAAATAATCAATAGTTTCATCCTGAGTTTTATCATTCTGAATTGTTTGAATCAAATATGGTATACCATTAAAGCAGAAAATTTTATAAACACTAAGATTTTGCGTTTTATTTGCATCTTCCATATATTGCTCGGCAATGATTCTTGGTTTTACTCCTTTATATGGCCATTCACGATTATATTTAAAATAATTTACCTTCAAAGATTTATTAATTTTTCTTCTTATTGCATTATAATTAATCTTTGACTTATCCCGTACAATAACAAGTCCTCCTGAATCGTGAGTACATTTAAGCACAAACTGATCTGGTAAAATATCAAAATCAATATCTTTAAAATGTTCCCATACTCCTAATGTAGGAATAACATATTTTTCTCCGATAACCGATGCGACATATTTTTTGACTTCGAATTTATCTACCATTGTAGTATACTCTGGTTTTCTGTTATACAATTTCAACCATTGAAGTTTCTCATTAAAAGTTTTTGGATGATCCAAATCCGGATAATAGCCCATTCTTGTTTTAAATTTGTGCCATAAATATCTTTTATCAGTATCCCCCGGCATCAATCCCCGATTTGCCAAAAAAACATATCTTCTGTCCTTATCAGATAATATGCCAACTATTTTTGTTACCTTACTATTCATTTTCATGTTCTTTTTATTATTATGATATTTATAGGAGCAGCAATACCATGTTCCTTTCATTTTAATAATATCTTTTTCTTTGTAAAGTATTCCTTCTTCTCTGCTTTGGACATTTCATTCGTCGGATAGAATACTTTCTTTTCTAAAGCATGCTGATAATATTCATCTATACTTTCAATCACTTTTGCCGGCACTCCAACTGCAACACTATTGTCAGGAATATCACGAACAACAATCGCTCCTGCACCAATAACAACATTATCTCCAATCGTTACACCAGGCATAATATAAGCCCCTGTACCTATATATACTCTGTTGCCAATAATCACTGGCGCGATTTTATCCATTTTCTTATCCCCGAAATACTTATTTTTATTTAAGATATCTACGTCTCCGTCATGAGTAATTAATCTTACATCAGCCGCCAATAAGCACTCATTTCCAATTTTAATCAAATATGGTTCTGTTCCGAAAGCGTTAATTTTACAATTTAAAGTAACATCTTCACCTATCAAAGTTCCTCTTTTCTTTAAGTAATTGATTTTTCCCAAGTTACTACGTTCAGCAATAGTTAATTTGATAAATTCGCTTACTCTTTTAAATATCAAATCTATCATCCTCTTCCCTTCAGCAATTTTATCATTTTTGTAATATTATTACGATATACAATCACATTCACTGTTATCATTACAATAACCCATATAATAAATATCTTAACAGCCAAAATCCCCCATGAAAAATATGTATCTTTTGCTAATTTGAATTCCCAACAATTACAACATAACAATACGACTATATTAATTGTTATATCTACAGCTATTTGTTTCAATGTAATACAAAGCGGCCAATTAATAATATTATTCCGGCAATAACTGATCATCCATACAGCTTGATAAAACATGGCAATTATAGTTCCGATTGTTACGCCTATTAACCCCCATTTACTTACAGCAAAAACTGATATAACAATATTTATTATTGCAGAAACCACAAAGCATCTCTGCGTTTGTTTATAATGTCCGGCTGCTAAAATCAGCATATTTTGTGGGATTTTTATGCAATATGTTTCATTTGCAAGTGTAAGCAATATAGCAAAAACCGGTTGGTAATAATCCACATCCGTTACTCCGCATGTATATACTTGAACAAATGGCACTATTAAGTATAATGTACACCCAAACAATAGCATAGTAACTGAATGCATTCCCCATTCGACCAAGCCAAAAATAGTGTTCAATTTGTCTGTTTCTTCTCTTGCCAAAAGATTACCTAACAATGATTGTATTCCATTCGTCAATGATATATACAAATTTCTAATTCCCTTTATCACAAGATAATACACGGAGTACACTGAAACATCAGATAATGTTGCAAAAATTGTTAATACGATAGTATCCGTTCCGTCTAAAACAACTGCCGCAATATGCTGAGCTACACCATTCCACTTCTGTTCAATGGGTTCTTTATCATA
This sequence comes from Lachnospiraceae bacterium, assembly GCA_910574285.1. Classification (GTDB taxonomy): domain Bacteria; phylum Bacillota; class Clostridia; order Lachnospirales; family Lachnospiraceae; genus Sporofaciens. Next base: position 103,288 of record CAJTAL010000001.1, read on the forward strand.
TACAACATTCTTATCAATGAAATAATTCTTATTTATATATAATGTAGTATATATTGGTCTTAACAAAAATATTAGAGAAGTTGTCAGCATTACAATTTGTATACTGGCACCTAACTCTATTAAAATCGCACAAGCAACAGTATTTAAAACAGTCGTAGTTATTTGTATACCATACTGAATATAACCTTTTTGATCAGCAACCAGCAAAAGTTGATTTACTATTCCAAAATAATATTGAGCAAATATACTTATGCTAATTGCTAAGATGAGTGTTACAACATATATATATCCATACTTTCTGCTGATAATTAATGGATATAAAACCATAAGAGCACAAATATAAATCAATAATATTTCTGCTAAACGATTAAAAAACTTTCTTGCAGATTTTATAATTGCACTTATCTCACGATTATCTCCTTCAGCTAATGGTTTATATAAACTAGATTTTACAACTGCACCAACACCCAAATCCAAAAATACAATAATATGTAAAAACTGCTGTATAGAATTCGTCAATCCATTTACTTCAGATCCAAAACAATTCAATATTAACCTTGGAAGAATAAATCCACATATTACAGCAACAATTTGATTCAATAACGAAGTGACTGTATTGTATATCAGTCTCCTTTTTCTCATGTAACACTCCTTATTCGACATTTACTTCGAGACTTATTTTCCAACAGAAAATATAATATAAATAATAATATAAAATTTGTCCAATTACTTGCCACGTGTGTTATCATAAAATATAATGCCACATATATTGAAAAGAAACGCACAAAAACATTCTTAAAATTTGAAAACAGATCTAGCATTTTCTTATACATCCATAATCCCATCGGAAATCCAACCCATGACATATTGGCCACAGCCTCACTGAACCAACTTACTGTATTTCGGCTTCTTACGTTTTCCAAAAGCTGTTGATTCCAGGCTGCCATATAATAATCTCCATATGGATAAGGTTTGTCTGGCCAAACATTTCGTGGTATATAAAAAAGAAAATCATATATGAACGATTGAAGTGGATAATCTAAAATCTGAATCGTATCCGGATGTAGCAGAGAATATATAACAAGTTTCATATCCAAAACTCTGGAAAAATATATAACATACATTTCCATAAATCCTGATGCTCCGCCGCCAACCGTTTTTTTTACAATTGACTGATATAACACAAAATAACCAATTACGAAGCTTACTCCCACCATGATACTAAACCAGGGTGTTTTATCTTTTTTCAATATATCTATCATTACTAATACAATTATTAAAAGTCCTCCCAAGGTACGTTTTGACGAAAATAATAATATTTGTACAGTAATAAATAAAAGGTAACTCTTTCCAATCAACCGATTTTTCAAACTTTTACTATCACTTAAAACGAACCAAAGTGCAACAACTGCAACCATACTTAATGATAGTATGATTAACATTGCCCCATTATGATATTCAAAAGCTTCTGTGGTAATATTATAGATATCTGTTCTGTTAAACGCAGCAAACGATTCAAAATATAAACTTGGAATTGGCGCAAAAATTGCAAAAAAAGTCGGAAAAAACGTGATAACTAAACAAAGAAAAATTATTGGTCTGGGTATATCTATGGAATTGATGCTATTAAACATTTCTTCTCTGAAAATATTATCTTTTCTTAATGCCAACCTTCTCAATATGTCGGAAAAGACTATTACAAACAATAAATATATAAAATCAACTGCCATATCATTTCTTATGTATTGATATCCATGAGATGTAATATTTAATTCTCCATATATAGCAATAATTAACTCTGGAAACACGAAAAAAGCACAAAAGACATAATATGCAACCCAATATACATTGATTGTAATTCCCTTCTTTAATATCGAATATAATAACTGTATTAAAATGAATATTAAAATACTAATCTCTATAATCTTCATCTTGTTTATAACCTTTTATATCAGCTAATTCTTTATCACTCGCATAAAACACACACTATCTATTCTCCCCATTTCTCTCGCCCTGAATTTGATATTTTAATTGCAGGTACACCTGCAACGGTAATATTCTCTTCATGAAAGCTTGATACAACAACTGCTCCTGCCCCTACCGCTACACCATCAGGCAGGAACACCCCCCCCCACTACATGTGATCCTATGCCTATTACTACATTATCTCCAATAACAGGAGTATCATCATTATTTCCTCCTGCCACAAAAGAAGTCATAACATGGATGGTTGCATTTTTTCCAATTCTAACTCTTCCATTAATTATAATTGGACCTACGTGCATAATCTTTAAACCTCTATTACAAGTATTGGGAGAAATATGTATTTGAGTTTTCAGCATTAAATAATTTAACTTTACTCTGTAAAAAGTATACATAATATTTCTACCTGTATTCTTATAATATTCTGTATATCTTAAACTTCTTTGATAATGCCATAAAATTGCATCCTCGAACCCTCCAAGTAATCTGAGAAAATATACAACATTACTCATGCTACCTAAGTATCTCGATCTTTCACATTTCAGATAATCCTTGAGTTCAGCTTTTGTTTTTATCATACTACTCTCCTTTCATTATTCACATACTCTCTTCTTATATCATTATGATTTTCTCTGAGAAATACATTGAATATAATCTAACCATTTTTTACCAATTATATTAATATTTAAAGATTTCTTAATAGAAGTTGCTTGTTTTCGTATTTGATCCATCTTATCAAGATTTGACAATGCAAAGTCAATCATATTTGTTATTTCTAACTCATTACCTACCTCTACCAAAAATCCATTTTTACCATTTGTAATCAAATCTCTTGGCCCCCCTATCGGACAATCCGTAGAGATACATACTAATCCAAGCGCCATAGCTTCTATAAGAGCATTTGGCATACCTTCATAATCAGAACTCATTACAAAAACAGATGCCGTAGATATTTTATCAAAAATATTCTTTTGATTTCCCGGCAAATATACTCTATTCTCCAAGTGCAGTGATCTTATATACTGCTCTAATTCTTTCCGAAGTGGTCCTTCTCCATATATATACATATTACACGCAGGATATTTGGAAGAAATAAGATAAAATGCTCTGATTAACAATTTATGATTTTTTTGTTCCGTCAATCTTCCAACTGCTACAATATTTCCATCTGTCTTTGAACACATAGAATATGATTCCAAATTATCGGCTAATATAGGGTTAGGTATAACAATACCGCGTCCCCCGGTAATTTTCTTATAATATTCCTTTGCATCCTTTGTTTGAAATACAAATCCATCTGCAAATTGCATCATAAACTGAGAAATTGTTTTTATAAACCTTTTTCCCCTAACCTGATTCGGATCATTTCTTTCAGACACTATAACTTTTGTTTTCAAACCTATACAGGCAATAATTACAGCCAAACTATCTGCTGCTCCCATAGCAATGACTGTTTCAATACCTTCATGGATAAAAACTTTTCGCAATTTAGGTATTAATCTATATCTGGGAATATTTCCATCAGACAAATTAATCCTTTTAATATGTTTGCCCACAGAATATTCCTGAACTAGTTTTCTGCCAGTAATTACAACACATTCCTCTCCCTGATCACATATAAACTGTGAAAGGGCTATTGTGACTCTTTCAGCGCCTCCTCGCGCCAAACTGTCGCAAAAAAAAGCAAATTTACTCATATAATTTTCCTTAACTATTTATCTAAAACTTTTCTTCTTATTTCTTCATAATAACTATTTCTTCGTTCATTTAAAGTTTCATCATTATATAACTTGCTATGCTCGAAATTTCTTTTAGCATACTCTTTCAATCCATTTTTTAGAATTATTTCAATTGTATCCGCTATAGATCTTGCTGACGCTCTTTTAAATACACATTCATTATCTATCAATTCAGGGATTCCGGCTGTCCGCGCTCCCAACACCGGACAAGCTCTGCTTAAAGCCTCTATTACGGCACGCGGCAAGCCCTCTTGTAAACTAGGTTGAATATAAATGTCAATCTCATCCAGTTTCTTAAAAATATCTTTTATAGGTAATCTGCCCATAAATATAAGGTTTGCCGTAATATCAGCTTTTCTTGCAAAATTTAAAAGATAATTTTGATCACCTTCACCTGCTAAAAAATATGTAACATTTATTCCCCGATCCTTCAATATCTTTATAGCTTTTACGACATATTCCTGTCCTTTTGAATACTGATCCACACTTGCAGATGTCATCATACTTATATTATGTACATCCATTTCCTTTATTTTCTTAAGTCTGTTTATCAATATCTCTTGATTACAATCCTTTATTACAACATTCGAAGCATTAATACTTGGATTCTTACAAGGATATTTTTTTTGCAGAAATCTCTCCGTAACATAAATTGCAAAATCCGCATTCCAAGTACATCTCTTCATTTTATTCGTCATATATGGAGCAATAATTTTTCCTGCCATACTATGATTCCAATAAGAGTCCCATCCGTCACACATCAATTCTGCCACAAATATTTTCCCCAATTTTTTCGCACAATCATATGCTCTGAACGCAATTATGGACGGAAATCTTCCCACTGCAAAATCACATTTCCTCATTGCATGAATCATCTGATTTTTATATCTTCCCAGCATCGTTTTCGATAAACTATCACAATCAACAATCTCTTTAATAAAATCGGCTTTTATGCAATCAAAAGGCTTTTCATCAGCTTTTTCAAATCTTGAACATAAAACTATGTCGCCAAATGCCTCTGCATAGCGCACATATATCACATACGCTCTCGTTGCTAAGTAATACTCACCTTTATAAACCGTACATCTAAACTCAGATGCCAAAAACACCTTCATTTCATTATCCCTCTCTCATTCGAATAACTTTTGCCGGAACACCTCCTACAATTGCTCCTTCTGGTACATCTTTATTTACCAGGCTGTTTGCACCAATAATGGCATTATCTCCAATGGTGATTCCCAGTAATATCGTTGCCTTAGCTCCTATCCAAACATTATTCCCAATAATAACGCTTTTGCTTGTCTCCCCTTGAAGGTTCATAGGAACACCAGTCTCATTGAAATTATGTGTATTTGACAAAATCGACACATCATGTCCTACCATAACATCATTTCCAATTACTACTCCTCCCTTACATTCTAAATAAGAGTTTTCATTAATCGTAACTCGTTCTCCGATAGTAAGCTTCTCAGGTGTAAAAATCACAACGTTTGGCTGAACAATCACATATCCTTCTGCTAAATGTATCATTCCTAATCTTTTCAATAAAACATATCTCCATGCCATAGATAAAAATCCTGTTTTAAACCTCTTTTTATCTAATCTCATTCTGCAAAAAGAAACAGGTAACATATTTACTATAATTTGCATTATTTTTAATATTGGTCGTGCAACATTCCACATATTTGTTCTATGTTCAACAACACTCATTTTTGTATCTCCAAACCTTTTGTATTTCTTCAAGATAAATTTTTGTCACGATATTTCGATCAAATTCCCGTTCCATCTTTAATCTTGCCGCCCGACCCATAGCCGCTTTTTCCTCATGACTCAACTCTAAAAACTTACTCATTGCTTTTATCATGGATTTCACATTTCTTACCTCGAACAAATATCCTGTTTTTCCATCCTCAATTCCTTCTCTAACGCCAGGAATATCGGATCCTATACATACTCGTCCCATAGCACTGTGTTCCAAAACTACATTTGTCATCCCTTCATAATGACTTGGATGAATAACAGCATGTGCAGCCTGTATAAAGGGTTTCATATCCAATTGAACTCCTCCATACTCAATCACACCCTTCTTTTCAAGTTGTCCAATCCTAACTCTATATGAATCATCATCATAATCTCCATAAATTACGAATCTTGTATTAGGATATTTCTTCTTAATAATTTGTACTCCTTTTAAAAATTCATTAATCCCTTTTAGCTCTACAATTCGCGCAACAAAATTAAATGTAACAATATCATCATTTGGAGGATATTCCTTTAAATCAAATGCCTTTAAATTTACACCTGAACCCGGAATATCTCTATAATGAACTTTATTCTTCAATAATTTATTAATCTCATCTCGCTCTTCAGAATTTTGGTACATCATACAATCAGCTTTTCTCCATCCAAGCCAATACAATAATTTCATGAATTTCTCAAATATTCCCTGTGTTTCCATAAGACCGGCATTATTCACTATGTATGGTATTTTCATCAATCCACAGACAAATCCCGCATATATTGAAGGTTTAGATGTGAATGTTAAGACACAGTCTGGTTTTTCCTGCTTCAATAATTTTCTATAGGCTAATATTAGTTTAAAATCATTGAAAATATTAGTCCCTCTCCGATCCACTGAAATATCAATAAATCTACAGCCTTTCTTAATAAAGAAATCCATTTTCTTCCCATACGGGCAAACCAAAATCACTTCATATCCTATATTACGAAGTTCTAAAATAAGTTCACTTCTAAAATTATAGAAATTATTATCTTTAGAAGATATCAGCATTATTTTATCCATCATAAAATCCTCATATTCCCGTACTCGATATAATGACTTTTTTTATATATTCAAGTTCCGTTTTTCCATACCTTTGATCTATTGTGATTGGAATTACATATCTGGAAATCCAATATTCTATTGTATCTTCCGGAATCTCCTCAAGTAAATAGCTCCACCAATGACCTTGGAAATGTTTATTTTTCAATAAATTATCCAAGAGACCGTCATCCTCAATCAGTAACGGATAAACCATCGGAACGCAATCATCTGCATAATATTTCATTGGATCCAGTTTATTAATACTACCAAAGATTTTTTGAGCAAAAGAAAAATTCTCACGTCTTTTTCTTTTTATAAATTCATAATCTGTACCATCTAAGATCGTTCTTGTCAATTTTGACATTAGCTTTATGTCTTCACTGTCAATTCTATGCTCATTTACCATTCTTGACTCATATGTTTTGCCCTCACAACCGTATTCAATCCTTTGCAGAAGGAAGTTTGCCGTATCAGAAGAAAAACATTGCTCATATTCTCCTGCGTATTGCTTTGCATCCTTCCCCAATACATACGCACCGTCCGGAACGCCTATGAACTTTCTGGCTGAATAGACACTTAAACTCGTCTCGGCAGGCTTACAAAAGAATGCCTGCGAATTATCAATTATTACATGGTTATATCTTCTGCTAAGTTCCGTCATACGCCCAGAGGACATAACACCATAATAATTAACCAACAGCACTGCTTCATCTTCTGCCGGAAACAGATCAATCGGAGTAAAATCATCACTAATATGATAGTATTTTATTTTCACATCTTTTCTGAGTAAAAATTCTCTCACAGAATCACATTGATAATAGGGCAGCCAGATATTCCCGCACCCGGTTACCCTTAATGCATGCCAGATAGCCGCCCTTCCACTGTTAAGACGTACAATATTATTATTTCCTTTGTAGTATTCTTTCCCACTTGGAAATTGAATTTCTATGAAACTACCTATTTCCATAAATATCATTCACCTGTCTCATATCTAATCTCTATTATCTAATCTCTATTATTTATACTCATCCCAATGCTCATAGAGCGCTTCAAACGGAGCCATATCATTCTTATTATAATAATAAGTTCCTTTCGCCTCTTTAAAGTCCTTTAACCACTCAGCGAAACTTACCATTCCGCCCTCCACGCGTTTCCCGTAGTCAATAACCTCAGACATATCAGTAAAATTCTCAAACTCTTTTTCATCTGTCTGCTCAATCTTTTCAGCCTCCATAGACTTAACCCATAGAAAAGATAACGGCATTCCCACGACTGTTGAAGAATAATTCCAGGCTGATGCCCGAAAGTTTGTCTCAAGAAAATAGTATGTACCATCCTTATCAATAAGAAATTCCACCTCAAAGAGCCCTTCAAAGCCAATTTCTTTAAACATATCCAGTAATTTTTTTCGCATATTCATATCTTTCATCATCGTTACATCATGGTACGGGCTATAATAACCTTTAATAAGATATTTCCATAAAAGTGTCGTACCGATGAACATCTGGCGTCCATGATCTACAGTAAAACCTTCGATGGCATATTCATTTTTCTTATCCACAAAACGCTGAATCTGAACAACAGGACTTGATATCTTAGCAAAAGCTTCTCGTAACTCCTCCTCATTTTCGCAGATGTATACATCCGATTTCCAATTACCGGAATTAGGGCTTATATCTTTTGTAATAACCGGATATACCAAATTCTCCGGAATTTCACCTACGTTTACAACGTGAGTTTCGAGTACACGAAACCCGTGTTTTTCCGCAAGCCGGAGAATCTTTTCTTTATTCATAAATTCATTAATCCGTCCGGTTTTTCCCGCATTATAAAAAATAAACTTATCCTTAATCTCCTCATAATGGAGATCAAAATAACCCACTGTCTTATCATCTGAAAAAAGAACGTAAGGTCTGTATTCCTCATTTCCATATATCGAAATAAGCAGCTCATAACCTTCTTCTACAGAATCTACGTGATGGCAGGTTGAAATATATTTACTTAAACACGCCACAGGACCTCGGCGCCTCACAGAAATATAAATTGGATTAATACCGTTTTCTCCAAGACTCCGAATCAATCCCAATGGATTATAATGCTCCAATGCAAAAACAATAATCAAATGATTGTTGTATCGATTATTCATCTTGAATTCCCTCCGCAATTTCAGTTGTTCTGAATTCTTTATCATTAAGCTTCGGCGCTCTATGTACATCGTCTGGTCTATCCGCACGAAGGATTTTTTTCACTGTTAAAAAGAATATTTTTACGTCGAATCCAATCGACCAGTTCCGAACATAATACAAATCGAATTCTGCCATTTCCCGGCGGCTCTCCGACTTATCTTCATTCACTGCTTCCCATCCGGTGATACCTGGAATAACCGATTGACGCTCACGCTGCTCATCCTCTGTCATAACCAGCATTTCTCTTGGAAGAAGAGGCCGTGGCCCTATCCACGACATCTGGCCAGTAAATATATTCAATATCTGAGAAAGCTCGTCAATGCTGAGTTTACGAATCACCTTACCCCATTTTTTCAATCTTTTCTCATCTGAAAGAAGATTGCCATCACAATCTTTCTCATTCGTCATTGTGCGTAATTTGTAAATCGTAAACGGCTTGCATTTATATCCTACCCTGGTTTGCTTAAATAACACAGAACCGTCCGGCGACGCTATTTTTATAATTGCCATGGTAACGAGAATAATTGGAATAGCAATGATACCAATAACAATGGCAAATATAAAATCGAATAATCTTTTTATGATTTTTCTAATCATTTACTTATTTACTCCTAAATGCGCATTTGAACCTCTGATATTTATGCCTGTCTGTACGTCCTCCAAAACTATCGATCAGCAACTCCTAAATACACATTCAAATGCTTCCGCATAGTCACATCCAGCCTCGGCTCCACGATAAGCGGCAAGACCTTCAATAGCTTTTTCAGAACGCGGATGCGGATATGGACGCATTACATCGATATAAGCGCTTAATGCTTCAATTTTTTTCTGAGTGCCTTCTGCTCCTACCTCTACAAACATGTTGGGAGCAAAGCGATTCTCTGCTGAATTAAGACTCCACTCTGTACTCGATAACACTTCCATAAAGAGAAATTCTTTCAACTGTGGAATACCTTCTCTGCGTTGGAATAAACGGCATGCAGCATTCGCAGCACGGCTGGTCTCCTGATGATCAATATTTGTGTCAGACGGATGGTGAGTAAGAATTACTTCGGCTTTCCATGCGTCAATACATGACTCTATAAATTGAACAAGATCAAGATGAGGCACTGTGTTCATCTTGATATTGGGGAAATTTGCATGAAATACTTTTTGCACGCCAATGATGGACATCGCCTTAGCTTCGTCCTCTGATAAAGTTGCCGACCGGTTCGCCCTGGCGGTAGCCTCGCCGCACATAATAGCTACGGCTACTTTATGCCCTTCCCTGATCAATTTATAAATGGTTGCACCGGCGCCTAAAACTTCATCGTCAGGATGAGCAACAACTACCAAATAATTCATATGTTCCTTTCCTCCTATATCCCGTTCTAACACACTATCACACCCAGTACACTCACATTCCTATCTAACGCAAGTTCCTTCTCCTGACGAATAAGTCTCTCATAGGACTCTTCTTTCTTCTCAATAAATACAATTCCGTCATAATACTCCAGTTTCTTAAGCGCCGCCGCATGAAATATAATCTGTCTATAAGGTGAGAATGTAATTTCCTCAATCTCTTCCGAGATTTCTTCACAGATTTCTGTCACAACATTACTTGCGACGGTTCCTGCAAGCATGATTCTTTTAATTTTTTTCTCAGGATTTTTTCGGATTGCATTCTGGATGTTAACCGCCGCTATCTTTATCTGTTCATTCCTTGGAATTTTCGCACAGGGTCCTTCTTCTAATCGACAAATCCACCGATCTATAAATCCAAATATCTTTTTCTTTGTTTCTCTTTTCCGAACAACTCCCAATAGAGACATTCCAAACTTTTGCTGAAAGTTACTCACATCCTGCAATTTTCCGCTCATAACATAACTCATACCAAATATCAGGCAGACCAGACACACGCCGCCAATCATCCCGATAACCGAGAAAGATATTGCTGAAGATACGGGATCTTCGAAAATAATCGTCTCATTCTCAACTCCTGCCTCCTCATCTTTTTCTGCCCTGGATTGCTTTAATTGATTTTCTTTTTTTAGTTGATTATCCATAATCGTTGCCTGATATTTATAAGTTCCCGCAGCGCCTGCAAGTAATATCATGCATACCACAATCCATCTCCACCGCCTCAGGCAATATAGTATCAGATCGACTAGACTGATCTCGTTGGCTTCCTGATATCCTTCCATCAATTAAAATCTCCTCTCACCGTTTTCCCTGAATCATTTTATAGTACCTGTAAATATACTAAATACTTAAAGAATTTCATCCTACCATTTCTATCCCCAGATGTATGATTGTCTTCCGGTTCATAAAGTCTACCTCCACCTTCGCAATCCGTCTGTGCAGGTCTATCTTCCTGATACAGCCTTCCATGTTCTTCAATGGTCCTGACAGAATCGTAATCTCATCATTTTCTGCTACCGATACCTGCGAGAGCTGAACCTCCGTTCCCTGATCCGGCGATTCTATCATCCTCTCCAACCAGCCGGCTTCCTTCTTTGACAGCGGGATAAACTGCCCGCTGTCTTTTCCCAACAGCTTTGTAAACGCCGGCACCGCCTGAAGCTCCTGGTACAGCTCCCTGACGCAGCCGCTCCTTATGAACACATATCCCGGAAGTAATTTTTCCTGTATCTCTTTCCATTCTCCCCGGAATTTCTTCTTCATCCGCCGCATTGGATGAAAACACGAATCATATAATCCATTTCCTACTATTACTCTGACCTGTTCTTCCACCCTGTCTTCTGTTCCCGTTGCTACCTGCATTACATAATACAAAATAATCCTCCTCTTATCCGGCTCTTCCATTATGACGTCATAATGGCGAAGCGCCTTTGTGAAGGGTATGCTTCGCCATCCATGCCCACTGTTCTTCCTCTGTTGCCACGGTAATCTGTCTGAGCTGTCTGAAATTATATGCAAATCATATCTGATCATCATATCTGATCACCATATCTAATCTATATGCAGATAATATTTCAGACGCCGGATATGTCATGCCTGCGGAAATCCAAGTGCCCCTGCTGCAAGGATATCCCAAAACAATCCTGGTTCTTCTTTATTTTGATCTATTCCGGCGCTTCATCCGGAATACACTAAGATATGCTGTTTCACTTCAGCAGTGCATCATAATACATTTTCTGCCAAATCTACACCGCTTCCTTGTACGCTTTGCTGCCTGTCTCTTTACAACTTATTTCTTCACAGCCTGTTCTCTCCGGACCATTCTGCTTTCTCCACTCTATCCCGATCGCCTCAAGCCTCTTCACCTGGTCTTCCTGTAATGTCTTTCCCTTTCTTTTCCCGGCATACACCTGCTTCTGCTCATTGACCCACTTCGCAAGCCAGACGCCCTCTGCCCGGTACTTCGATGGAATATTTAAATTCCTATGCTCCTCATAGTAGGCTTTCGCCAGCTTATACCGCATCTCCCAGGGATCCGGTTTCACCCAGACCATTCCGAGTTCTTCCAATTGCTTCTGTTGATCCGGAGAATGCTTCTCTTTGCCCTTCTCGCGCCGGTCGGCTATCCAGCTCCCAAGCTTATACCCGGACGGACTGACGTAAGCCACCGGCACCTTCAGATTTCCATAAGCTTCATAGAAAGCTTTTGCTTCCGCATATCCTTTATCCCACTTCTGCTCAGGCTTCGTCTTCCAGACCATGCCGATGGCATCCAGACGATCGATCTGCTCCTGTGTAAGTCTCGCCCCGTTGGTCATCCCTTTGCGGATTAACCTCTGCCTGCGGAGCCATCCTCCGATCTTTAGTCCTCCCGGCGAACAATATGCATTTGGAATATCCAGATTTCCGTGCATCCGGTAATACTGCAGGCATTCTGCAAAATTTTCTTCCCAGATATAGTCCGTTACATCCCAGATCATCCCGATTCCGTTTAATGCCTTTACTCTTTCTTCTGTCAGATACGTTCTCTGGATTCCGCTCTTTTGGTATGTCCGAAGCTGGCAGATCCATGCGCCCAGCCGGATTCCCGAATCGGTCACCTTACTGGCATTGATATTCAAATCTCCGTGCTCTTCGTAATATGCCGCCGCTTCTTTAAAATACCGCTCCCACGACAGATCCCGGTAACTTCCCCAGACCATCCCGATACGGTCTAACCTGCGGATACGCTCTTCGCCCAGCATCCCGTATTTATCTCCGGCGCGGACTCTGCGCTGCGTGAGTATCCACTGCCCAAGCCCGTATCCCTCTTCCGTCTGATACCTCACCGGCACTTCCAGGTTCCCGTTCTTTTGATAATACTGTCTCGCGTATTCATACATCAGATCCCAGCTTGCGGTCAGAGTTTCTTCTAATCTTTCAAACAGCGCGATACAGTCTGACACTTCGCCTGTCACCTTGAAATGTTCATTGACGATTTCATCTTCCCTGCCGAGGAAATGATAATATGATGCAGCCGCCTGCATCTCTTCCTCAATCGTGCCGATACTGTAAAGATTCTCTATATTTAATACGATGTCAAAGATAACCGCATCCTTCTTCTTACTTGCCGAAAGCGCCCGGCCGATCTGTTGTTTGTAGATGATGGGCGACACCGTGGGTCTAAGCAGGATCACACCGTCAATATCCTCTACATGGATCCCCTCGTTAAGCATATCAATACAGTACAGAAGCCGCAGATGGCCACTTCCGTCCGCCTTAAATTCGGCAAATGCACGGTTCGTCTCCGGATCCTCCGAATAGGCCGAATAGATATGAGGAGAATGATCTATTTTCCCGAACCATTTCGGTGCTTTTTCCATCATTTCCGTCATATGTTCGTAATTCGCGCAGAAGACGATATATTTCCCAGCCTTATGCTTCATATACTTATAGAAGATCTCTTCTATCCCGTCCGCTTTCTCAAGAGCTCGGCGAAGTGCTTCTAACTGCTTCTCCCCTTCATCCCGTACGGCTTTACTCTTTGCTGTCCGTACCCTTTTCTGGTATTTTTCCAGATCCTTCCGATAAGAGAACACGGAGAGTACGTATTCGGGAGGGTTCAGGATGCCCCTCACGATTGCCTCCCCGAGAGTCATCTCTGAAGCCACATTTCCACTAAACAGCTCATCTGACATATCCCTCTGATTATCCAGATAACGGATGGCCGTCGCTGAGAGCCCCAGTACCTGAGCCTTGGGATACATTTCCAGAAGATTCCTGACTCCCTGTCCCCAGATCTTTGCACCGCAGCGGTGAAACTCATCCAAGACAATATAATCCGGACAGACTTCCTCAAGCTCCGCCCCTGTCATAGACATCAGTTTCGCATAAGTATAGAACCTGATGTTCGCCATCTCATCTATTTGCTCATCCGCCTGCAGATTCTCCACCTGTGTCCGAAAGATATATTCCGACGGCGAAAGCCAGCAGACCGTCTTATCCGGATGATCCTCACACAGCTTAAATCCGATAAAGGATTTCCCTGTCCCGGTGGGATGTATGACCGCCGCTTTCCCTGCGGTCTCAAGCATCTGAAGAGCCGCCTGGTAGGCTTTCTGATTATGCTCATATAATACGATTGCCATGTCTGCAGCTCCTTTCCCTGCACCATCTGTATAGAAGCTGCTATCGTCAGCCTCTTCATACGTCATAAAGCGCAATTGCTGATGTCCGCAGCTTATTCATGCGTTAGGACATGCAACTGCCGACATCCGCAGCCTATTCTTACGTTAAGACATGCAACTGCCGATGGCTGCTTCTTCCCAGATTCTGCATATACTTCGATAAAAATGTAATGAAGTACAATACTTCATTACATTTTTTTTATGTAAAAAATTGTCTGAATTTCATTTATCTTCGTTATATTACCATGCCAAAATGGTTTTGTCAACATTTTGGAAGGGTATGCAGGGGGATTTATGTAGGATTCTAATGGCATTTCTGTTAAATTTCTCTATAAAATCATAATATTCTTGTTATATCCATTTTATTACGATTCTATTTCTAGTCAAATCGGTGTCAATTTTTTTAATGAAAATCCGTGTATTTACCGGGGGTTCAGCCTTTTTATCATGCCGGTTCCGATTCTGATTGCAGTCAAAATTCTGGTCAAAAAATTGAAAATCCTCAGGAAATCAGCGGGGAAACAGCGAAAATGTAATGAAGTATTGTACTTCATTACATTTTTATCGAAGTATATGCAGAATCTGGGAAGAAGCAGCCATCGGCAGTTGCTCTCCCGCCGTTTGAACAGGCATTCCATTCATCTGACATTGCCGTATAATCCAATAGTACATAACTATCAGAAGTCCTGCTGCCAGCACCCATGCCGCCGGGCTTGCCAGACAGATTCCCATATAACTTCCGAAGTGGGACGCGATCAGCGCCGCCCCACTTCGTCCGACCAACTCCGCGATACCTGCGGTCATCGGCATAATCCCATATCCCATTCCCTGGATCCCATTACGAAAGACATTTACAATCGAAAGAAAGATAAATGACACCGCCGAGCATCGCAGAAATGTATCTACATAAGCAGTAATCTGACTCACATTCTCAGATACAAACAGTATGGTCATGGATTTTCCTGCAAAAAAGACCAGGATTCCCGTAACAATGGCATAGACTCCTCCCATCCAGGACGCGCTTGCGAATCCCCGGCGGATTCTGTCTATCCTTCCTGCTCCCGCGTTCTGGGCACAATAGGTCGACATTGCTGTTCCCAGCGCGACATATGCCTGGGTCACGATCTGCTCGATCTTAGTAGCGGCCGAGAAACCTGCCACAGCCACAGAACCAAGCATATTCAATGCCGACTGCACCACAATGGTTCCTATCGCCGTGATCGAATACTGGAACGCCATCGGAAATCCGATCTTCATCTGCCATCTTGCAAGATCCCAGTCTATCCTCCAGTCCTCTTTTTGCAAATGCAGTTCCGGAACCTTTTTCACAATGTATACCAGACACAAAAAACCCGATATCCCCTGGGATATCACAGTCGCATACGCCGCCCCTTTCGCTCCCATATGAAAGACGATGATAAACAGTAAATCCAGTATAACATTCAACACCGCTGACAGACACAGAAAATACAAGGGACGTTTACTGTCTCCGACAGCTCTTAAAACACTCGCCAGCAAGTTGTACAGTACCTGCGCGGCGATTCCGCCGCATATGACCATGATGTAGCCGTATGCCTGCCCGAACATATCTTTCGGCGTGTTCATCCATCTCAGTACGTTCTTCATCATCAGCATACTCAATACGGTAAAAAGAACCGATACGGCCGCGGACAGAAGCATTGCCGAAGCAACGGACTTCCGCATCGCCGTCTGATTTCCCGCGCCATAGTGCTGAGCCGTCACCACGGTAAATCCTGCCGTCATCCCGATCAGGAAGCCTAAGATCAGAAACATCAGCGTTCCGCAGGCGCCTACTGCCGCCAGCGCTGAATTTCCTACGAACTTTCCCACGATAATCGTATCTGCCATGCTGTAAAATTGTTGAAATACATTTCCAATAAAGATAGGAAGCGTGAAATGAAATATCATCTTTGCCGGTCTTCCTGTCGTCATGTCTCTTGTCATGATTCACATCCTCCTCTTTTCTGCCGCAGCCTCAAAATAAAAAACTTTTTCTATTATATAAAATCCACTTTTTTTAGGCAATATAATATCCTGACAAAAAAAATAAAGAATTCTTCTTTTTCCTCAGCAGTTTTTCAATATTTTGTTATTTTTCGCGGGTAAGAGAGAAATCTTTCCGGAGGCATCCTGCTCAATGGAACTCGTTATGGACAAACGGCGGTGGTTTTCGTTGAACAACAATTATACCGCTAAAAGCAGTAAGCCGTCACTATTGGTAGTAGTGGCGGCTATTTCTTTCCCCTGAAAATCTGACAAAGCAGACTGATAAGGGCAATTTTTATTCATTCAATCCACAATTAAGCTATGTCGGATATGTCAGATATTTGTAAAGCTGAACCTGAATATGTTATGAAATATGTTATGAAATGTCAGTATCCTTTCATTTGGGTGGATCGGTTTACCTCTATCTTATTCACAATCCCTTCCGCACTGACTCCCGGATGAGTCACACGGATACGGCAGATATCCTCTACAAAATCCTACCCCACTCCAAGCTCCCTGCTTATTCTGTCGACCTTATGCCCCTTATCCATTCTCTTCATGATATTCCGGACCATTCTGCACAGATCTGACGGCAGATCCATCGGCGCGCTCCCTATCGCATCCTTACGGATAATATCCGAACCCTTTTCATCAGAAATATCCATTCTCTCCACAGATATCTTCTCATTCTCCAGGTACAGAACCGCCATTGTAATATCTAACCGAAACCTTCTTCTTCCGCAGCTTCCCGGATTCAGCCAGAGTCTTCCGTCTCTCCATTCTTCCGTATATCTGTGCGAATGTCCATAAAGAAGTACCCGGCAATCCCCCGGTTCCTCCGGCAGATCTGCCTTATCATGAACTGCGCAGAACTTCACATTTCCCAAAACAAATTCCAGATGCTCCGGCAGCGACGCTGCCCAACTTCCGTCATTATTTCCCCTTACCAGAAATATCTGAGTATCCGCGGAAACAGAAGTTCTGATCTCATCTATTATTTTCTGCGTATGATAATCGCCGCAATGGATAACCGCGTCACAATCTCCAAGCATTTCCCGAACCCCCGGACGAAGTAATCCATGGGTATCTGACAGTACCAGAATCTTCATCTTCTTCTCCTTAAAAAAACATATTACAGGCATTATTATAAACCAAAAGAAGAAATTTACAAGGAGAACTAATGATATTCCAAGTCACGATTCCAAGTCACCTTTGCCCGTCTCCTGCCACAGACACTGGAACTTCTCATCTCGATCCCTCTGGTTGGCCAGCCGAGATTTATTCTAACCTTATTATCTGTTATTAACAAATACTCATATCGCATATGTTTCCATACTTGATAGGCATATTAAAAATATGTTACAATATACGCGTCAACAGATGATGCGTTTTACGCCCACACGAAAATTATACCCGAGGTGAATGATATGGAATTACGTGTTCTGCAATATTTCCTTGCTGTTACAAGGGAACAAAGTATTTCCGGAGCCGCTGAAGCGCTCCATTTATCCCAACCCACGCTCTCGCGCCAGTTAAAGGAAATGGAGGAAGAACTGGGAAAACAACTGATCATCCGCGGCAACCGCCGGATTACTCTGACTGATGAAGGAATCATTCTCCGCAAAAGAGCGGAAGAAATCATGGAATTGGTAAGAAAGACAGAGAACGAAATCACATTGTCCAATGACTATATTGCCGGCGACATTACGGTTGGCGCCGGTGAAACAAACGGTGTACGCTTTCTCACAAAGACTGCCAGGGCACTGCAGGAGGATTTTCCAGATGTCCATTTCCACATCATAAGCGGAGACAGCGCAAGCGTGCTTGAAAATCTTGACCGCGGGTTAATTGATTTTGGTCTGGTATTCGGTGATGTAGATACCAGTAAATATCACACGCTGGAGGTTCCATATAAAGATACCTGGGGTGTCCTTATGCGCTATGATGCTGATTTAGCCGTGAAAGAATTTATTTCATCGGAAGATCTGCATGACAAACCGCTGATTTTCTCCCGTCAGCGGTCAAGTAAATCTTCCTTGATTAAATGGCTTGGAAAAAATTATGATGAGTTGAACATTGTCGGGACATACAACCTTTTATTTAATGGCTCCCTTATGGTAAAAGACGGAATGGGGTATGCCCTGTGTTTCGATAAAATTATCAATATTACAGAGAACAGCAGCCTGTGCTTCCGGCCGTTAATGCCAGGACTTTCCGAGAGTATGCATATTATCTGGAAAAAGTATCAGATATTCCCAAAAGCAGTTGAGAAATTCCTGCTTAAAATGCAGCAGTTTTCAGGCAGCAGAACCTATTAAAGTAATGAAGTGTATCAAAGTAGAAAATGCATTTTCAAGATGCTGCTTTTCAGTTATAAATAGCGAGAGGAAAGCAGGTGGATTCATGGCATATGCATTACAAGATGAAAAGGTTAGAGATGTCGCTAATCATGAAAGATTACTTAAGATGCTTGACAGGGGTATTGACGATATGGAAGCCGGGAGGGAATTGCCATTGGCAGAAGCTTTTGTTAAAATTACTGAATTAAGGAACAGATAAAAATTCCAAAAAGAAAAACCCTGTAAATTCATGATTTACAAGGCTTCCCAAGGGTTAAATGCGGAAGATGGGACTTGAACCCACACAGCTCGAAAGCTACAAGATCCTTAGTCTTGCTCGTCTGCCAGTTCCGACACTTCCGCAAGTGACATATCAACTGTCCATGGATTATCATACTACATAAACACTAAGATGTCAACAAAAAAATAACTATTTTTTCCCTATTTTTTTCATCTCTTATGTAAAATCTTATGCCTGATATAACAATAGGTCTTTTCTTCTCCTTCCCGTGCAAGCATCTTAAGTAAAAAATGCAGGCGCTTTGCCGTGTCCGGATGAACCATTCTTCCCAGCCTTGCCGCGCCCCTCTCATAATACTCAAGGGGATGTGAATCCTTGTATTTGCTTCCCTGATAAGTCTTAGAAGCGGCAACCCGGTCGATGAACATCTCTACAACATATTTCACAGGCATCTTCATACCGATAATCCCATCCTCCCGATCGGTACTATAATCAAGCCAATATTCGTAATGATGCTTGTTCCGGCCCTTATGATGCAGCCATGCCCCGGAATACCCTATACTCTCCCTCTCCGCATTATTCGGGCTTCTGTTGCCCTGATAATACTTACAGCCCACCAGGAATTCTGCGGGCGTATACTTTGACAGATCATGAAGAAGCCCCTGCTTATAGAGCCCGACTTTAAAGCAGCCCTTCATAACCAATATTTTATGATGTGTGATCGTCTTAAAATGTTTCCATGCTTTCATATTCTCTCTTACTCCTGCCCTTGCAAAGAACCTCTGCTTCAATCCAAATCTCCTGGAGTCCGCTTTCAATCTACATTATATCAGCAAACTTCTATCTTAGACCTGCTATCTTAACTATCAAAAATAATATCATCAAATGCAGCGGGTAGAAGAGATAAAAGAAATATTTCATACTTCTGCCCCGCTCTCCGTTGTACAGGGCCAATGGTATCGCAGCCAACACCCCGTACTCCTGAATCGGATTATTCCAAAGAAAATTCCACAGCGCTCCCGCCGCCAGATTCACCCACCGATATTCACGCAGGAAATAGAACATACTGATCAGCAGGATCCCTTTAAAACTGTAATCCGTCTTCAAAATCACCGCAGCCCACATAAATAACATGACTTCCAGTACTTTAACCGGCCACTCCCCGCCTCTCTCAAGCAGATACAGAAGCATCACGCCTAAGAGTAAAGTAAAGAATACGTTCTGCCCTCCGAACTCCAGCATTTCTCCATGAAACGCAAGATCATACGGAACTTCCGATACTGCCGCAAATATTCCGAGTCTCAGCATATACAGGCGGATATCATGCGTATAATGGACGCCTTCCACCAACAGGAAGCAGAAGATCGGAAACGCCAGCCTCCCTATATACCGAAATGTCCATTCATCAGGAAAGAATACAGCGCCGACATGATCAATTACCATCGTGACGATCGCGATCCACTTCAATTGATACGACGTCAGACCTATTCTCTTCTTTTTTGTCTGTTCCATGCTCTCTTTCACCTACGATGATCATAATTGTTCTCTCTTTTAATACCACTGTTCTCTGATCCTCAAGAAGCACAGGCTTTTCAAGGACCCCTTCTTCCGTAGACGCAATCTTATACCACTGTTTCCCTTTTGCCAATGCCGGCAAAGCAAAAGAATGCGGAATCCAGTGCATGTTATACGCCGCAAAGCAATCTTCTCCGCCTACGGCAGCGCCGCTGTAATAGACTCCCAACTGCCGGCTGTATACTTCCGAAGGCACACGCCATGCATTCTCTCCATGATAGGATACATCCGGCACTCCGCAGCTTACCTGATCAATCCCAAGCATCTCTTCCTTCGGGCAAAATACCCGGTATTTTTTCCTGATCTCTATCAGCTTCTTCACAAAATCATGAAGTTCTCTGCTCTGTTCCAGCTTCTGCCAGTCTATCCATGCCGTCGGGTTATCCTGGCAGTATACGTTATTATTCCCCTTCTGCGTATTCGCAAATTCATCCCCTGCCAGGATGCAGGGAGTCCCCTGTGCCAACAGCAGAAGGAAAAATGCATTCCTCATCTGATTGCCCCGGAGTCTTACCACCGCTTTCTTCCTTGTAGGCCCTTCTGCCCCGCAGTTCCAGCTATAATTATATTCCGGTCCGTCCTGATTATTCTCACCGTTCTCCTCGTTATGCTTTCTGTCGTAAGATACCAGATCAAACATCGTGAAACCATTCTGCCCTGTGATACAGTTAAGAGCCCCGTCATTCTCGGAATGGCGGCGGAGCCAATACATCACTCCCGTCACCATTCCCTCGTCCCCTTTCAGGAAACGGCGCATCACCGTCTGAAAATCAATACGGTGAACCAGGATCTTCGTCTTCTTCAAGATCGGGTCGGCATATATGGCAGCCATAGGCGCTACCTGCGGATTCAGAATGAATCCGTCTATATGAAACTCTATCATATAATGCCTCAGGCACTCTTCCATCGTCTGCTTCGATATATCCTCATTGAACGGCATCTCCAGCACAACCTCTATCCCCGCTTTGTGGCATGCCTTTACCATATCTCTTAATTCTTTCACCGCGTCCTTCGACGCCGCATAGGAACCTTTGGGCGCAAACCAGTAAGCGCTTCCGTATCCCCAGTAATTCCGATACCGCTGACACTCTTCAAAATCGTATACCGGCATACACTGAATCTGATTAATCCCAAGATCCTTCAGGTAAGGAATCTTCTCCATCACTCCACGGAATGTTCCCCGGTTCTCTACCTTAGACGACACATGCTTCGTAAAACCTCTGACATGCAGACTATACGCAACGACTGCGTCATAGGGCAGGCATAAAGGCATGTCGCCCTCCCAGTCATAGGGTTCATTGTAGAGCACTCCCCGGACCTCATGCTTACTGACATCCCGCTTTTTGCCCCAATTTTCACGGCCTGCTATCATTTTCACATAAGGGTCCACAACAACCTGTCCATCAATCCGGTAATTATATTCATATTCTGACACTTCTATATCTTCCAGCGCAAGATAACGGACTTCCCCGATTTCCTTCTTCATCTCGTATATGGCGCAAGGCTTCTTCCTGCCAATACGATACAATAATAACTGACACTCCTTCTCCTGCGGTACAGCCACAGAAAAATTCACTGTATTTCCTATCATAGTAGTTCCTAACGGTAAGGGCCTCCCCTGTATCTCCTTCATGTCTAATCCTTCCTGCTGACCACAGCCGTCCGTTTAGAAACTGTATGGAAATATCCTGTGCAACCTAGGTTATTTACCTCCAGTTCCTTACTGCCATCCATCTACTCCATACATATCAACATTATTCTGATCTATCATAAATACTTCTTCGTATGTCTCTCGTTCAAACTCTTTATCCTCTAAGATATCCATTGCGATCTTTGCGGCGGTCTTCCCCAGACTGATGGGAGACTGCGCGGCGGTTCCGGCGATCTGCCCATTCGCTTTCTTAAGCTCTTTCTTGATATCCGGCGAGCCGTCCACGCCATAGATAATCACTTCTTTCAGCTCCGCAAGGTTCACCGCAGTCTTCGCGGCAACCGCCAACTGGTCATTCCCGCACATGACCGCTACGATCTCGGGATGTTCCTGAACAATCGTTTTCGCCGCTTCCAATGCCTTCTCAAATTCTCCGTTCGTATCTGCCCTCGCTACAACCTCGAATCCTTTCTCTGCCTCGGCTATCGCCTCTTCAAACCCTGTTATACGGTCATTGATCGAATTCTGGGTAGGACATTCCAGAATCGCGATCCTTCCTCCGTCCGGACACCTTACAATCAGATCCTGGCCGCAGATGTATCCGGCCTCATGATTATCAGACCCTATGTAGGCATCTACGTAATCCATCTCTTTTACCTGCGTGTCCACATTGATAATCTTCACGTCTGCTTCCCTCAGTTCTTCGAGGGATTCCGTGATCTCCTCCCAATCCACCGGGCAGAGAAATATCGCGTCGATCCCCTCCTCGATCATCTCCTCTATCTGTGTCTTTTGAAGATCAGGATCTGACTGCGGATCTTTTGTGATCAGCGTATAGCCTCTTTTCTCCACCTGCTCTCTGATCGCCGATTCCAGTGTGATAAAATAAGGATTCTCCATGTCTATTCCTGTAAATCCCAGTACGTATGTATCCTCTTCTTCCGTAACCTCCTCTCCTGACTCTTCTGTAACCGCATTGTCCTCCGGTGTCCCCACATTCTTCTTACATGCCGCTATAAAAACACATATAAGCACCGCCAGCAATGCCCATAATATTTTCCTCTTCTTCATATATTCCTCCCTGTCCCCCCGGCAGACTGTCCCAAAACTGCTTGCCGGTACTGTGATTACCCGCCGAACGGAATACCGGCAATGGTATAATCCCTGCCGCCTAATCAACATCTATTCTACAACATTTTTCATCATTTGACTACCCTATGTAAAAACCTTCTTGCATTTTGTACGGTCCTTTGATAGAGTAAAGGTATCTGGAAAGGAGGCGGAAACCATGGATGAATACATGACAGTAGAACTGACACTCGAAAACGACGAAGTCGTCACTTGCGCGATTCTTACTTTATTCGAGGCTGCAGATAAGGAATATATCGCCCTGCTCCCTCTTAATGAAGACGGAACCACGGAAGAGGGCGACGTGTTTCTCTACCGCTATATCGAAACCGCAGACGGAGAACCTGAACTTGAGAACATTGAAGACGATGAGGAATATGAAATTGCCGCCGACGCCTTCGATGAATGGATGGACACACAGGAATTCGATGAATTACCTGACGAGTAACTCTTCTATAAAACGGGAAGGACTTAAGTCTTTTCCGTTTTTCTCTTTTACATAGCTGATGATCAGTTTCTCCTTTGCCCTCGTCATCGCGACATAGAACAGCCTGCGTTCTTCCTCCAGATCTTCTTTCCTGCATGCTTTCCTGTAAGGCGTGCTTCCTTCATTCCCTTCTATAATGAATACCACTTCATACTCCAGCCCTTTCGCGCCGTGCATGGTCAGAAGCGATACGCCTTTCCTGTCCGCCGATCCGGCTCCGCTTCCGGTCCTTGTATTCTTCTCCTCCATCGCTTCTTTATAATGCCTGACGTGGGCAAACCACTCGCCGATCGTCTGATATGCCTTGGAATTCTGCTGGATTTCGTCTAATACCGCCAGGAGTTCCTCCTCCGGCATCTTCCGGTAAACCGCATATTCCCGGAGAAAATCATCATAGCCGATTCCCTTCCGGATATACTGGATCGCGGCAAAAGGCGTCTTATCTTTTATCATCTTCATATCCCATTCCAACTGATCGATCCGATCCATCATCCATCCCTTGTCACAATAGAAATTGCGCAATGATTCATAAGTTACCCTGCTTCCTTCCATACTTTCACGGCTGATATAACGCTTCGGCCTATTCGCGACCTGAAGGAAGTACTTGCGTTCACAATCCCCCTGCGCCAGATGAAGGTAGCTCATTATATCTGTCCCGATGAAATGATCGTACAGATTCCCCGGTTTCTCCTTGATCTCGAAGGGAATCTGGTGCTCCGCCAATGTTTCTGCCAAAGCCCTTGCATCCAGATTTGTCCGGTATAATACCGCCATCTCTTCATAAGGAATCCCTTCCCCGCAGTATTCCCGGATCTTTTCAAGAACATACTCCCCTTCTTCCACCGGATCCTTTGCTTCCTGTATATGGATCGCCCCGCCTTTCCCCTTCCAGGCGGTGATCTTCTTATCGAACCGTTCCTGATTGTTGGAGATAACCCGCAGCGCGCCGTTTACCACATGAGCCGTCGAACGATAATTCACGTTCAGCAGGATCTCCTTTGCGTCTTTATAATCTTTCCTGAATTCCATCATAATTCCCGGTTTCGCACCCCGGAATCCATAGACGGACTGATCGTCGTCTCCTACCACGAACAGATTATCTTCCGGCGCCGCCAGCATACGCACCACATCATACTGAGCCTGGTTCACATCCTGGAACTCATCCACCAGGATATAACGGAACCTCTCCTGCCACTTCTTCAGTATATCCGGTCTTTGAAGAAACAGCCTCCGGCAGTCAAGAATCATATCTTCAAAGTCGATCTTGCGAAACCTCTGCTTCTCCTCTTCATATGCCAGATACAGCTCCCGGAACCGGGCCGCTCCGTAACGCAGCGATTCGTATGTACCAATCTCATAACAATTATTCTTTACATTTCCTATCTCAACAGCCAGTTCCTGAAGAAAATCCTTCTCTTCTTTGGCATTCTCTACTTCTTCCCAGTCCATCCGCGCCGTTATCCGGCGAAGCAGTTCAAACTTCTCACCCTCAGACAGCAGATTGCCTGAATCCAGTTTATACGCCCACTTCAGAATCCCATAATAGATCCCGTGAAAGGTTCCGAAGGTTACCGGTATTCCGGGTCTTTCCATGACTTTCCGGAAACGTTCCCTCATCTCCGCCGCGGCATATTTCGTAAAGGTAATGACCAGAATCTCTTCTGGCCTTACCTTATACTCTGTAATCAGATATTCTATTCTCTTTGCTATGGTAAGAGTCTTCCCTGAACCGGGACCGGCGAGAACCATACATGGTCCCTCCTTGTGGGCGACCGCCCTTAACTGAGCTTGATTCAGACTCATAGATTCCCCTTATCTCTTTAACATCTCTATTCCTTTTGTGATTCTCTTAAGAGATTCCTCTTTGCCAAGAATCTCCATGATCTCCGTCGCACCGCCCGGAGTATTCTGTTTCCCGGACACGGCGGTTCTGACCGGCCACATAACGAACCCTGTCTTATACCCCTTGTCATCCACATAAGCCTTTAAGACGGCAAATAACGCGTCATTGCTGAAATCCTCCTGTGCTTCCAGCAAAGGCAGCACCTCTTCTAATACATTCAGCGACTTCTCTTCATTCGTCTTCATCTTCTTATGGCAGTACATCGAAGTATCATATTCTGGCAGCTCCTCGAAGAAATCAATCTGCTCTCTGATATCCGGAAATACCTCTATCCGGGTCCTTACAAGAGCCGCAATCTTTCTCAGATCATAATCCTTCGTCACAGTCTCCCGGATATACGCTTCCGCCATACGATAGAAGCGCTCCTCGTCCATGGCTTTAAAATATTCTCCGTTCATCCACTTAAGCTTTACGATATCAAAGACCGCCGGGGATTTACTCATATGGCGGTAGTCAAACTCCCGCACCAGCTCTTTCAGAGAGAAGATTTCCTGGTTTCCTTCCGGGCACCATCCAAGCAAAGCCACGTAATTCACAACCGCTTCCGTCAGGAACCCCTGCTCGATCAGGTCCTCATAAGAAGAATGGCCGCAGCGTTTACTAAGCTTCTTATGGTTCTCGTCGGTGATCAGCGGGCAGTGGACATACGTCGGTATCTCCCACCCGAAAGCCTCATATATTCTGTTATACTTCGGCGCGGAGGACAGATATTCATTGCCCCGGACCACATGTGTGATTCCCATAAGATGATCGTCGATGACATTGGCAAAATTATACGTAGGATACCCGTCCGATTTGATCAGTATCAGATCTTCCAGTTCTTCATTGGGCACGGTGATATCTCCGTAGATATCGTCCTTGAAGGTCGTCGTCCCTTCCGTCGGCATATTAAACCGGATGACATACGGCTTTCCTGCCGCCAGGTTCGCCTCCACTTCCTCTTTACTAAGCCCCAGGCAGTGCTTGTCATAGACTACGATCTCCGTACCTCCCTCCTCGGACACGCTGCTCTTAAGAGACGCAAGCCTTTCTTTATCGCAGAAGCAATAGTAAGCGTCCCCCTGGTCGATCAACTGCTTCGCATACTTAAGGTACAGACCGGACGCATTACGCTCGCTCTGCACGTAGGGCCCGACTCCCCCATCCTTGTCGGGTCCTTCGTCATGAACCAATCCTGTCTCTTCCAGCGTATGATAGATGATATCCAAGGCGCCTTCTACAAAACGTTCCTGATCCGTATCCTCTATCCGAAGCATGAAATCCCCGTCCTCATGCTTCGCGATCAGATACGCATACAGCGCCGTCCTTAGATTCCCCACATGCATCCGGCCGGTGGGGCTTGGTGCAAATCTTGTTCTTACTTTACTCATGTCTCCAATCTCCTAATTCTCTTTGTATTTTCTCTATCCAGTCATCAACCCTCTCATGGATCACGATATCTGCATAGCGGTCCGAATAATGAGGCGTCTCGTTTACCAGTATCAGCTTCTTTCCTTCATAATAATCCGTAAGCTGGCTGCACAGATAAGACTTCATGTTCGTTCCAAGCACTAACAACACATCGGCTCTCTGAATCTCCTCTGCCGCCCTGGTGATCACACTGTTGTCTACCATCTCCCCGAACAGGCATACCCTTGGCCTTACAGGGGTCTTGCAGTGTTCACAGAGCGGAACCCTGTCCGAATCCCTGATATACTCCATCGGGTAGGTCCGCCCGCAGTGGGGGCAGAAGTTGTCATATACATTACCGTGCAGGTCAATAACATTCTTACAGCCTGCCTTGCGGGGCAGTCCGAATATCCTTCTGGTAATAATACACTGTATCAGTCCTCTTCTTTCCAGCTCGGCCATCCCTGTGAATCCTTTTCCCGGCGGCTTCTCCAATTGACTTAATAATTCGTCGCGGTAAAACTTATAAAACTTCTCTTTCCTGGTTGAATAAAAGGCACTGGAAAACATCTCTTCCATAGAGTATCCATACTTCTGCTCAATATCATAAGACGCATCTCCGTCCCGGATCGCTGGGTATCCACTTTCAAGCAGCATGATATATCCGCTTAAAGCCGTGGTGTATCTGCTCTCTTTCAGCATCTGGAGCAAGTTCCCTTCTAACATACGCTCACCTTCCTTTGTAATACCTGTCCCATCCTCTACGCCCTCATACTGGTACGCCGTTTGGTATACCAATGCAATGACATTTACTATAGTTACATTGTACCATAGATGCAAGGATTCCTTCAACCTTTTCTATTTTCATCTCCTTCATCTCTTTCATTTATATAAATGCTGTACTTTCCTCTGGGACGTCTGAAATGAAACAAACTATTGAACAAGCCATGGAATACATCCCTCGGTATCGACACGACGAACACAATTCCAAGTACTATGGCAAACGCGACTTTTACAGACTCCATCCCTCTTCTCGACGCCTCCGCAAGCTGATTCGTCACCATGTAATACACGGTATAATAGACGCCTGCCCCCGGCACCAGCGGTATGATTCCCGATACCAGGAATATGGTGATAGGACATTTCATCAGTACCGTCAGTGCCCTTGAAAGCAGCACAACCACCAGCGTCCCGAAGAAGGAGGCGCAGGCGGCGGAAGCATGGCCGCTCACGAAGGCATAATATGTTAGCCATCCCGCCATTCCGGTGAGGCCGCAGCACACATAATATCGCTTTGGGACATTGAATATTACCGCAAAACTTACCGTTCCCATGAAGGAGCATAAGGCATTCATGACGACATGTATCATAATACCATCCCTCCTATCAGACTGTTGTAGAGACTTAATGTGGCGCCCACGCCCACCGAGATACACACAAAGACAAGCAGGGCGTCGATCATGCGCACCGTACCGGACAGGAAATCACTGTCCGCGATATCCCTGATGGCGTTCACGAACGCAAGTCCCGGCACCAGCGGCATGATCGAACCGATGATCATCCCGTCCATCTTGATATTTCCCAAAAACGGAAGATGGAGCGCCAGTATGGCCAATACCGTGATGATCACTCCGCCGATGATATTGACGATAATCTTGGATATATTATGCTTCTTTGCTTTCAACACCCATAGATACAGGATGCACCCGATAAAGAACGCGATGACGCTCTCTGTCACGGCAGCGCCCATCATATATCCGAAAAACCCGCTTCCGATTCCTGCCGCAAGCACTTGAAGATACCCTCTTACCGGAGGCATATTGTCTATCTTTCCCAACCTGCGCAGCGCCTCCTCGACTCCTACATTTCCCGCCGATATCTCTCTTGAGAGGGCGTTTACCTCCGCCACGATTCCCAGATGAGTCGACGACAACGGCACCTGCTTCACCTTCGTATACGCCTCTTCCATACCGTTCTCCGCGCTGACAAAGATGGCGTGGCTCAGGATGAACGTATCCACATATTCCACGTGAAAACGGCGGCAGATTCTAGTAATCGTCTCATCTACCCGGAATATCTCCGCGCCGTTCTTTAAGAGTATCCGGCCTGCCTCCAGAGCCAGATCAACCACCTTCTTCACATCTATAACCGAATCCAGTTTTTTTTTCATGAATATCTTATCCGTTATCCTGATCCCGTCTTCATAGATTGGTTCCTGATAATGGTCCGCATAGTAATTCACCGCCATATGAGAATTTACGAAACCGCTGCGTTCCAGAAACTCTATCATCTTCTTACCGTTTCCGGTTCCCGCATACATAGTATCGCACACATCGCTGTAATACTCGCATATATAATGAATAAGATATGCCGCATACCCTTTTCCTCTGTCCTGTACCCGCGTCGCGATATTCTTCAGCTCACATTTACGGTTCTTCAATAGCTGAACCACGCAGACAGAACAGACGTCCCCTCCGTTTACCAAGACAAACATCTCACTCTGGTAAAGATATCTCTCAATCATATCTTTCTGAGGGTCAGCCATAAGCAGCATATCCATATAATCATCTTTATCTCTTGTAATCTGCCGGATCTTCATACCATACCCCCTTGCTTTACAATTCTGACAATTCATTTCTATACATAATCTTAATTATTATAACACCTGATTTCCAAAAATTGTAGTCTGTCTGCCACTTGTTCTTCTCCTTTTTACAATTTACAAGTTAGGAATTTCTCCTTCCAGTGCAATTCAGATGCTCTACAGTCAAATCGTACTCACAAGAGGAATGCCGCTGATGAAATCGATGCCGAACTTATGAAGGAGTTTGGTATATGAGTGAACAGTACAAAGTCATCTACTCCCCACAGGCAGCAGATGACTTAAAAGACATTTATTCTTATATTGCGTTTGAACTTTCAGTTAGAATTCAGATTTCTTCGCATGGATCGAATATTACCTCACCTGTCACAGAATATAATATCCCGTCCATACTGTAATAACATGGATTATCTGCTTCCACTTCTATATACATAAGCGACGTAAGTTCTGCAAACACGCCCGTATCTATGTCACGGATATTTTCCGGAATATAAAGCTCATACACATACTCGCCCAGACCGGACAGCGCGCCTTTCCTGATTCCGACACAGACTTGATCTATCGGGAACACCAGAATGCCGTCTGTCACATCCACATTATTCTCCGTTCCTGTGATATAACCCTCTGCATCCAGTACAAAACCTGAAAGTATCGTTATCCCGTGTATATCCGGATCCTCTTCTGTCCCGCTGACATCTGTGCTTCCAACCACTTCCCTGTCAACGCTGCAGTCCGAATCATCTGCTTGCATATCTGATTCGTCTATATCCGGCGTCTCAGGCACTTTTGCACCTGTTCCGTTATCTGCGGGATCTGACACCGTTATCTCTGTTTCTTCGATTTTCGGCTCCACTGTTTCTGGTTTATCGGGAACAACTTTGATTATCGGAACCGCTTCTTCGGGTCTATCGGGGACAGTGTCCTCCGGGGTTATCTCATTCCCTTTGATTATCGGAACCGCCTCCTCGGGTTTACACGATTCGGGTTCCTCTGCGGCTATCTCTTTCTTTCCGATTATCGGCGCTATCGCTTCTGCTTTATCGGATTTGGGAACTTCCGCGGTTATCCCTTTCTTTCCGATTACCGGCGCCATCGCTTCTGCTTTATCGGATTTGGTATACGGCGCCGGCAGAACTTTGAGTCTTCCTATACCCCTGCCCGGAATAATCACCATAATTTCTCCCGCATCCATGCAAATATTCACCGGGTCTGTCTTAAGAAACCCTGTCCCGCTCCTGAGCACTGCCGCATCAACAATACCTCCCCGCGGTTCTTCTTCCATGCTTTCCATATGATTTTGCACGCCGAAATACAGCATGCCCGACATCAGAATGATCAGACATGCTCTCAGCAGCCGTTCCAACGGAATATACATCTTATCCGGAAACGGCAAATTAGAAACTATTTCCATAATCCACACCTCACAACCTTACTTCTTTAGTATAAGGTCTGCATGGCACAAAAAAAAGTGGCATTTTGACACTCATGCATCAGCACAAAATACCACTTTCACTCGTCTGTCTGGTTCGCTGTTCCGAGGAATTAAACCTCATGTCCCTGAATCAGCGAATCCTGCAGCAATGTATCAGAAACTTATTTTTCGCTGTACTAGCTGACATATCCGGCTTTCTTAAGCTCTTCTTCTGCCTTCGCCAGATTTGCCTCGGATACCCGGACGATCGGACCGGTACATCCCATTCCGCTCTCTGCGTAGATATTGATCTTCCACAGCGCTTTTACCGCATCCTCTAAGTCCATAACCTCGATTCCCGCAATCTGAGCGGTTACGATTTCCTTCGGAGGCTCTTTTACATCTTCTGCCGCCGCCGGCTTCTGAGAAGCTTTCAGCGCATCTAAGATATCCTTAAGCCCGGCTTTCTTCACTGCCGCAAATTCTTCTTTTGCAACCTCGAAGACCTTGCCCCGTACTAACTGACCCGCATAGCGGATGGCATTGGCAATCACCGGAGCGCCGCTCGCCCTGGATACGATCATGACTAACTGCTCATAACCTTCGCCGATTCCCGGGCCATAGCCATAACCTGTCGCCTCGAAGCTTCCGCCTGTATTGAAGGAGGACAACATCTTTACTAAGATATTCCCTGTAAGAGAATCTGTAACCATGACGTCGGGAGACGCCTGCAGTACGTCGTTTCCTCTCATGACACATCCGCCGTCTGCCCTTCCGGACTCTGCGAACGTGATGTCATATCCTTTCTCCTGCAGTTGTTTTAACGCTTTCTCCGTCTGGCGCGCGCCGTCTACATTCAGGATACCTACGGTCGGATTCTTGGTTCCGCAGGCCTTTGCGGTGATGATTCCATAGATCGCATTCTTGATCATTCCCTCGATACGGTCCGTACTGGATGTTCCGGTCGTATTCGCGATGTACATCTCTTTCGCAGTCGCCGGCGTCACACAGCGCCCTACGGTAGATACGCCGATGGGGAATGGGAAATGCATGGTAACCGCCGCGTCTACTTCGCCGTTCTTTAACATCTCTTCCATCCGGTCGTGGCCTTCTTCATCATTGGCTACTTTAATGGTTGTAACGCCTTCTGCCTCTAATGTTCCGATATAGTATACGTCAATTCCGTCCTTTGCCGCTTCTACGGCTGCTTTCATGGAGTTCTCTTCCCCATGCTCGCTGCCCATACCTGTGAGAGCTACCTTCGGTCTCTTCCCAAAGCTTCCTGTCTCAAGACCCTGCGCCATCTCCATAAAGGTATCGGCAATCATTCTCTCAATATTATTTGCCATCGTTACCGTCCCCCCTACTCTGCGATCAGGGAAGCTGCGAAATCCTTCATCGCCTTTGCGATCAATCCCTTTACCTCTTCCTCAGATACGCCGGAAGCTTTCTCCGCTTCTGCCTTTGTATTTGCCTGGATTACGAAGGAAACACCGTCGAACAGATTGGTCATACGTCCAAGGAACAGACTTCCTTTTCCAATGATCATCGCATTCTTCAATCTGCCTGCAAGGATATCCTCTCTTGCAAATCCGATATATGGTACGCCTGACGGGATATGTCCCTGTGTCGGCGCCCATCCGGTAAGGCCATGGTTCGCGCTGAAGGAAGCAAGCTCTTTCCTGTCAAGCTCTCCGCGTTTAACAGCCAGAGCCGCGATCATCTTGTAGTTTGCCATCGGCACGTCTCCTGCACCCGCCGGTTTTGTGATATCCGGATTCTGCATCTCCGGTGAATATTTATCGATATCTGTGATCTTGAGCCCTGCTCTCTCGAGCGGGTCTGCCACAAGACTTCCAATAACGTTCTGCGGTGCGCTTCCGGTTCCCACAGTATGGCGTCCTAAGATATCCAGATTGATCTCCGGGTTTACTCCGTCGTTCTCAGAAAGGATTACACAGAATCCGGCCAGACAATCCTCTAAGATCGGAAGACCTTTCTTTACATGGTCTTTACCGTTCATACCAAGCTTAGCGGTACATCCGCCTGCGGTTACAGCCACGCACTTGTACGCGCCGGATTTTACCAATGCTGCCGCCTCGATCAACGCATGGGAAGGTCCTGCACAGAATCCACGGCTGTCGGAACCCGTCGCGTTGTTAAGGCACGCGATCTCTGCGGCTGCCTTCGCGAAGTTACCGCCGCCTCTCTGGTTCATATCACCGCAGGCCTCTTCTGCACAGTCGATTACGTACTCAACTTCGTCTTTGCTGATTCCTGCATTTCTTACACCGTATAACAGAGCCAGCACGCTTGATGCCTTGCTCATCAGGTTCTCATGCATAACGTGCGCAGACAGGTTCACGTCGATATCATGGGCTCTCTTCACACATGCTACAAGCTTTCCTGCAACATAGATTCCTTCTGCATGCTCCTCCTTTACCGCTGCTTCGATCTCAGCGATATCAACGCCCTCTTCTACTCTTGCGATAATATCTTCCGTAATGATCGGATCAGCCGCAAATGCGTCTTTATGTGCGCTTACGAACTCTTTATCAATCTTTACAACCTCAAACTGGTCGCATGCCTGTACCAGGAGGATGAATTCTTCTTCCGGCATGATCTCGCCGTACTTGCCGTATCTCTCAGCGCCGTCTTTTTTCTTGTCATAGTATGGGAATTCCACTACCGCAAGATCCTCAGGCGTCGCGTTGCCGATATATACCTGGTTCGGCCAGTAACTTACGCAGTCCTCATAGGAACGTAAATGGCTCTCTAATTCTTTCAGATACTCAGACTCCGGATTCACGATCCTCTCTGTAGTCTGGGTAGTTCCGTTATATACCACCATCTGTGGCGTATGTGCAAGCACATAGCTGGCACCTCTAATTACACTGTTCATTGCTTTATTTACCACCTTTCATTTCTCCAATACCGAAGGGTCTCTGACTGGGTAGAAAAGGGGCGAACCCACGGTGGATCACCATAGAGACCGCCCCTCGCCAGAATCTAATTTCTTATAAATACTTACAGAATTCGTCTCTGATAGAACTCATCTCGCCGATGATATCATCAACATCAAGAACCATCTCCATCATACTTACCTGTTCGTCATAAACAGCCTCGTCGAATTCTTCCTTCATCTCTGGTTCACATACATGATATGTCGTGAGTCCAAGCTGGACCCCTGTCAATGGACCTGCGAATGTCGGGTCGCCTGCTGTTACAGTCTCTGCTGCAAGACCTGCAGCTTCGCCTTCAGCCGCACCCAGGATAACTACTATGTTCTCCGGGCCGTACTCCTCAGCAAACTCCTTAACCCTCTTCTGATTCTCCAAATCCATTGCGCCTGCGCTCGTTCAGACGAAACATTCCGTTGATGAAAAGATTACTTCTGCACCGGCTGTCTGCACGCATTCTGCGATCGCCGGTCCCGGAATTCCATCACGGTCTCCGATAATTATTGCTTTTTTCCCTTCTAAAATAGCCATAATTATGCTTTCTCCTTTCTTGTGTGGTAAAAAACATTTATTTATGATCTAGAAATTATCTTGATTTAGATATATTTCTGAATCATCGCTTCAATACTTTCTGGTGTTGCGTCGTCCTTTACAACCTCTTCAATTTTCTCTCCATCCTTGTAAATAGCCATTACAGGAAGACCGAGAATCTTCTGTCCGATTGCAAGACGGCGTGCCTTTGTCGTATTCAGAGATGTGAATTTTAACTTATCTCCGTACTTATCGGCAAACTCGTGTACCTTCGGCATAAGAGCCTGGCATGGTACGCAGCCGTCACCATAAAAGTCTACGAATACATAACCCTCTGCTTCCAGAACCTCAGTCTGGAATGTATTCTTATCTACATCTATCATTTCTATCATCCTCCTTTATTGATATTATGATATAGAAGTCTCGCAGAAAGACCCCAATAAACGTACCCGCCGCTTGATAACTTATAAAACCAAGTACGTTTATTTACAAAATTCTTCTTAGAAGTAATCTGACATACTTCTCTCAACCTGAACCGCCGCAATCGCTCCGTCAGCCGCAGCCGTTACTACCTGCCGCAGGCTCTTGATGCGGACGTCTCCCGCCGCGTATACGCCAGGAATATTGGTGTGCATATCTTCGTCTGTCTTGATATATCCACGCTCGTCCATATCAATGATACCTTCAAATACCTTAGAATTCGGAACGGTTCCGATGAATCCAAACAGACCGAACATACCGTCGTCCTCATCTGCCGTAACCTTCGTGAGTTCTCCGGTCTTTACATTCTTAACGGTCATCTCTGATAAGATCTCGTCTCCGCCAAGCTCCTCTACTACTGAATCCCACATGAATTCAAGCTTCGGATTCTTGAAAGCTTTCTCCTGGATAGACTTCGCCGCACGAAGTTCATTCCTTCTGTGGATGATCGTAACTTTCCTTGCAAACTTCGTCAGATACATAGCTTCCTCAACAGCGGAATCTCCGCCGCCTACTACATATACTTCAAAATCTTCAAAGAAGTTCGCGTCACAGGTAGCACAGTAGGATACACCCTTGCCGAGATAATCTGCTTCACCCTTGCAGCCGATAGGTCTTGCATGAGCGCCTGTCGCGATAATTACATTCTTGCCCTGATACTCGCCTTTTGCGCTCTTTAATACTTTCACATCTCCCTCGAGAGACACTTCCGTGATTGTGTCGGATACACGCTCAGCGCCGAATTTTGCCGCCTGCTCTGTCATCCTTGCAATCAGGGACGGTCCGGACTCTCCCTCAACAGTCTGTCCCGGATAATTCTCGATCTCATCTGTGATCGCGATCTGTCCGCCGTCCTGTCCCTTCTCAATGATCAGAACAGAGAGACGGCTCCTGCCCGCATACAAGCCTGCTGCCAATCCGGCAGGACCTGCACCCAGAACAATTACGTCATAAATCTTGCTCATAACGAAACTTCTCCTTTTTTACTCATGATATCGTACAGCCTTACCTGATACGATACCACATTTTCATTGTTGAATAAGCGCGCTTACTTTTTCTTATCATTATATAAATAAGCACGCTTATTTTCAATAACTTTTTTAAAAATATTTTATAAATTACTAAGAGCAAAACTATATCTGAGATAATATGGTCTAATGTAACCAAGGTACCATCTGATGCACTAGGTTCGAAAAGACCTCACCAAGTGCACAGATGCGCTTCGCACTAGGCTCGAAAGAACCTCGCCAAGTGCTATTAGCCAAGGTATCATCTGGTGCACTAAGCTCGAAAAAACCTCGCTAAGTGCACAGATGCGCTTCGCACTAGGCTCGAAAAGACCTCGCCAAGTGCTCTAGTCGAATATAGTCTGTCCGTCTACTTCGGTCTCGAGGGCAACAAGTGCTTTCTCTACGATCTTACGACGGAGGCTCTTTTCCTCATCTGCATCCAATGCAGGATTTCCAAGAGGATGTGGAATTGCGATAGCCGGTACGATTCTGTTCGCGCCAACTGTCATAGAAATAGGAGTTACCGTACAGATGTGTACTACAGGGATTCCT
Organism: Lachnospiraceae bacterium; assembly: GCA_910574285.1. Lineage (GTDB taxonomy): Bacteria > Bacillota > Clostridia > Lachnospirales > Lachnospiraceae > Sporofaciens. The sequence goes on from CAJTAL010000001.1 coordinate 139,853, forward strand.
GCTCTCTCTACTTCTTTTACCATCGTTGCACCGCAACGAGTACAGGTACCTCATGTGGAGGTGAGGATTACTGCGTCTACACCGTCGTTCTTAAGCTTCTGAGAGAACTCAGCAGCGAAAGCCTTGGATGATGCAACAGCCGTACCATTACCTGTTGTTGTATAGAACAGGTGATGAAGCTCCCCAATCTTTCCTTCCTTCTCCATATCACGAAGTACGTCAACCGGTAATACACGGTCAGAGTCTTCATTTGCATAAACCGGATCATATCCGCCGTGAGCGGTCTCATATGTTTCTTCAGTCAGATCCATAACGCCTGCGATATCATACTCGCCGTAGTGTGAAGCGCTGGAGCTTTCGATGTGGTCCGGATTACCCTTCGGAACGATACCGCCGGATGTAACAAGGGCAACCTTCGCATGCGCCATATCCTTAACAGCCGGATTCGGGTCAACTCTGTCGAAATCAGGCATCGGGAACTCTGTCTCAAACGGCTTGTCATTCAGCTTCTTGATCAGCATCTTAACTGCACGGAGAGAACCTCTCTCCTTCTCGAAGAAGTTCACACGGACACCGTTCGGAATATAACCTTCCTCTGAGGAAGCGCCGATCGCTTCGCCTCTTCCGATCTTAACTGCCAACGGAGCCAGCTTCTTAACAGCGTCTCTCATACCTGCCGCGCTGTTCTTTGTAGATACGATATAAACCTGAGTCTTGAACATATCAGCGCCCGGGTTCTCTACATACATACCCGTAACTGCCGGGATACCAAGCTCTTCCTGAACTGCTGCCGCGATAGTACCGCATGCAACACCGTAACGACCTGCGTTAAATGCAGGACCTGCTACGAATACGTCCGGAGCCTGCTCCTTAACCATAGCAAGGATATCTGCCTTAGCCTTCTCAAGATTCTCATTGAAATAAGAGTCACCACATACAATTGTAGCAACAATCTCAGCGTCCTCACCGAACTGCTGTGTTAATGCCTGACCTGGTCCGACAATCTCTCCAACACGAAGCTCTGCCGGATAATCTGCTTTCTCTTCTCCACCAATCTGAGCAAAGAACTGATTGATGTAATGAACTACTTTTAATTTAGCCATCTTCTTATCCTCCCTTCTTATCTCGCACTCAGCTTATTGAAACCAGTCTCATTGGTTGCACCTGTAAGTACCTGAAGCTCAACTTCAAGAGATCCGTCTTCACGAAGTGTCTCCTCACTTGCACCTGCAATCTTCGTTACATAATCCAAAGTTCCAATTACCTTGTCAAGTTTTGGCAGGATAACTACCTGGTTCGCATTACCGCCTGTTACAACTGCGTCTGCTGCCGGATCGGAGTCAGCCAGTGACTGGGATTTTCCGTCGCGTCCTGCATACTCATCTGTGATGATAACAGTCTTAACGCCCTCTGCCTCGATCTTCTTGCAGTTCATAATAAGGTCTGTATCCGGGTTACCAAATCCTTCCTGAGATACGATAACGCCGTCAAGGTCTAACATCTTACATAACTTCGCCGTCCAGTCTGAAGAACGCTGCTTGTCAGCCAGATATACGTTCTCATTGGTAATGATGTGGCAGACAAAGTTAAAGGTCTTTCCGTGCTGCTCAAACATATCGTGAACAACCGGATTGTTCAAATGAACATAAGTTGGGTTCTTATCACATGCGGATACACAGTTACCGGACACGATAGCTCCGTCCATAACCTCAGTCGGGCTCATGATTGTAGGAACGATCTTCTTAGCATCCACGCCGTATACATAAGTATCATGCAGAAGTCCCTGGCTCTGAAGCATCTGTACATAAGCGACTCTCGGGAGATTCGGATACTTCTCCATGCCTTCCTTGATGGTGCATGTCTCATATACCTTTGTCTCGTCAGGAGTAAGCTCACGTGCCAGCTCACCAAGATATACAGCAACTCTGAAGCCTGCGAAACGTACAGCCTTCTCATAATCATGCTGCTTGATTCCGTCTACCGGCTCGCATACCATAACCAGGTTCAGTGTCTTGGAAAATGGTGTATAGTCTGCTCCCGGACCGGTCATATCGATGATACCTTCCTGGAAACCTACGATCTTACCAGCCGTAACGACAGCCATACCCTTAAGCGCATATGTCTTGCCTTCGCCTACAGTATCAACCTTAGCGATCACGCCCGGGAAGATTCCCCCTCTTCCTTCAACCTTTACTCTTGGCTCGATGACGTCCTTAACCGGTGTGATTCTCACAGACTCACCTGGCTTTGCGATATCAAAAGATACGCTCTTAATCTTCTCGTCCTCGAGAGCAACCGCTTTTACGGCCTCTTCGGATACATAAAGGATACCGTCTTCAATCTTAGACTCAGCCGCAAACTGAATATCCTTAATGTAAATGTGTCCCATTTCTAATCTCACTTTTGATTCCCTCCTTAGAATATTGATATTATTGTTCAAAGCTTAAACGCTTCTACAACCTGTGTAAAGACTACCCGACATCCGCAGATGCCATTCCACTCTCCAGCAATGACCAGTCAATCAACTGAAAATCGTCATATACCGGTTCCTCATACAAGTCAGACTTGAATATGAATTTGCGGCACGCTTGTATGGCGTTCTCAATCAACTTAACCGACCCTTCGTCAACCTCCCCCTTTCTCTCTGATATCATAATGGATTTATATGGCGTCTCATTGGGCTTCACGCTTCCGGATAACGGATGCGATAACAATGTGTGCCCCTCGTGAATTCTGTCTCTTACTTCCTTAAGAATCTCTTCATAGGAAATCTCTCTATATATAACATGACGTGTATCTTTCAGCCTGTCCAGTACCATCGGATTATTCGTTACCACAATATAATCTTTACTTCCCATCTGTTTTCTATTCTCCCATATTGCCTTTTTCAGCATTATCATCTCCGACTAAAAAAGGACGATTTGAACACAATCATGCGCGCAATCGTCCTTTCTGTCTTTTGCCCTGATAATCTATCAATTCTTTTTTAGAAATTTATCACACAGCACAAGATTCAGAATGTGGTACGTTCCCCAGTCCTTTTGCCTGAAAGTTTCACCCGTCATAACTCTTCCCGTTAATGCAGGTTTGCCTCTTCGGCGGCCATATCCATGACTCTCTCTTGGGAAATATCAACCCACTCTTATATTCTCTTTTTATGTCTAATACTATCTAATATTACGCCTGATTACATCCGGCGTCTTTTGTTATTTATAGATAATTTATATGTCTTTCATTGCCTGTACCTATAATAACCGATTGTTAAAATATTTTCAACCCTTTCATTCAAAATATCCAAATTTATACACTATGCACAATATTGACGCCTGATTTTTGTCGAATATTCCAAATCATCATAGTTAAGCCAAAACGAAAAATTTGACAGGCAAGGGGGAATCTGTTTCAACAATTTCATTCTTTCTTGACGTAAGAATATCCGATTGGTATAATATTAAACGGTATAGAAAGGAAGGATCTGCATGGATACTGTTATGTCTGATGAAAAGCTTCGCAGCATATTTGATCTGGTGGTCAGGGAAGTAACGGAAAAGCTGGCAGGCATTCGATTATATGAAGAATCTGCAACACCCATTGGCAAAGATTCCTGCACTGTGCACGCCACGTTCGCAAGAGGATTTTCTTCCAGCCTGGCATTATGTGCCGATACAGCGATGTTTATCCGGCTGACCCAATCTATGCTGCAGGAAGAAAAGGTTACGGATCAAGACGTAGAGGATTTCACGAAGGAATATTTTAATGTGGTGTGCGGTCACATTGCTTCCAGGCTGTTTCAGGTTACCAAAGTAGCGTCCCGGTTTGGAATACCGGAATTTTACACAGGGCAATACCAGCCGGCAGACAAAGACGAGCACTTTGCCATTTCTTATTCCAGCGACAAGAATGAAAGCTCTCGTTTAAGCCACTTTACTTCAAAGCCAGAATAAATCAGGGAAATATTTGAAAGAGGTGATTCTTTATGAGAAAGCGGGTCATGATCGTAGACGATTCGCGGGTAGTTGAGCTACAGATGAGAAAGATGCTGCAGGATACGGATTATGAAATAGCCGCCTATTGCCACGACGGCGAGATGGCGCTCGCGCAATACGGCAAGATTATGCCGGACCTGGTGACAATGGACATTATTATGCCGGGTATGGACGGGCTGGAAACTTCCAGGGCAATTCTGGAGAAATATCCGGACGCCAAAATTATCATGGTTTCCTCTCTGGCATATGACGATACGATCGACGAGGCAAATTCAATCGGTATCAAGACATTTATCTATAAGCCCCTGGATAAAGACCAGTTGTTGTCGGCCCTTGACACTACATTAAGCGAAGATTAAAAAAGTACAGCATGGCATCCGAAAAACCGGATACCATGCTGTTTTTTAATGGTCTGATTTCTAGTATAACCCACATGTGCTATCGGGAAAACAGATCAGCGAAACATATGGTTAATTAAATTGGATTATACTAAATTGTACCGTCCCATGTGGATACTTCGATCGTCTTCTTCTCTTCCTCGTCGAACCAGTGTGTCGTCACCGTCTTTGACTCTGTGAAGAAACGGTAAGCATCTTTGCCAAGGCAGTGAAGATCTCCAAAGAAGGAATCCTTGTGACCGGAGAACGGGAAGAATCCGATCGGAACCGGAACGCCTACGTTTACACCGACCATACCGCCGTCTGTATATCTTGCGAACTGGCGTGCAAAATATCCGCTCTGTGTGTAGATAACGGAACCATTTGCATATGGATTCTCATTCATCATAGCAAGGCCTTCTTCGAAATCTTTGCAGCGTTTTACCGTAAGAACAGGAGCAAATATCTCCTCGCGTCCGATACTCATATCCTGTGTCACATGGTCAAAGATCGTCGGAGCCACAAAATATCCGTTCTTCATATCTTCCGGAACTTCCGGGTTACGTCCGTCGAGCACCAGCTTCGCTCCTTCGTCAAGCCCCTTTTGGATGTCGCGGAGTACTTCCTGATAATGCTTCTCATATGTAATAGGCCCAATGGTCTTAACTCCCTTTGCATGAGATCTGTCATAAGCCTTGGTTGGAATCACCTGTTTTGCCTGCTTTACCAGCTCTTCTACGAATTTGTCCGCGATGGCTTCCTCAACTACGATACAGCTAAGAGCCATACATCTCTGTCCCGCGCATCCAAACGCAGAATTAATTACGCCCGCAACCGTTCTCTCGAGAGCACAGTCCGCCATAACCAGTGCATGGTTCTTCGCCTGGCACAGAGCCTGCACGCGTTTGCCGTTAGCCGCGCCTCTCTGATATACGGATTTTCCTACCGGAGTAGATCCTACGAAAGAGATACCTCTGATATCCGGGTGGTTCAGAAGAAGGTCAACCTCATTTCTGGAGCAGGTAATAACATTGATAACGCCGTCCGGCACGCCTGCCTCTTTGTAGATTGCCGCCAGCTTAAGAGCCGTCCTCGGCGTCAGGGAAGCAGCCTTAAGAACCATGGTATTACCGGTCGCGATACAAGTAGGAGCCATCCATCCAAAGGGGATCATCGCCGGGAAGTTTACCGGTGCGATGCCGGCGAATACTCCAAGAGGCTCGCGGTATTTTACCGTATCATATCCGCGGGACGCATCCATCATGGACTCTCCCATCATAAGAGAGGTTACCTGCGTCGCAAGCTCGGTGCCCTCTTTCGCCTTGGCAACGTCGCCGTCGGCTTCGCCCCATGTCTTTCCGTTCTCTTCCGCCACCGTATAGGTCAGCTCTTCATAATCACGGATGATCAGCTCGCGGATCTTATACATGATCTGCGCTCTCTTGATCGCCGGAGTACCGCTCCATCCCGGAAATGCTGCCTTTGCCGCCTGAACCGCGGCTTCCACCTCATCGGTTGTACAGCAGGGCGCCTGTCCGGTAATCTCTCCCGTTGACGGATTGTGAAGATCATACCATACGTCAGTCTTGGATTCTACGAATTCACCATTGATAAATACTTTTAATTTTTCCATGTCTCTTCTCCTTTTATAATTATATGATGATTAGATGCCAAGACCAAAAATCATGTGTGACATGCAAACCAATCCCTGGCATCATGATCTTAGCCAAATACGCTCAATTCTAAAAATCAGCTTCGTGCATCCATGTATATCTCTCGTCTTCACAGCGGTCTGTCTGCAGCCATGGATTACCGTCGATATGACGGATCATCCAGCAGGTATACATCTGGAATCCCGGCGCAACTGCCTGCGGATGAAGCTCTCCTCCCGGTATCGCGGAAAAACTGTTGTTCACACTCTTGAACACCTGATCTCCGACAAAGCTTGCCCCGAAGCCTTCCGGACGGTCGAATTTGAACAGGTACGTCTCCGGCTGCGGATGCCTGTGCGGAAGATATCCGGACCAGTTTCCTCTGTCATTTAAGACCTCTCCGAGAACCATGTTGGACTCCGGTGAGATGTCATGATCAAATATCGTATTCACACGGCGCTTTGCCACATTGCCGAACTTACCTACGCTCGAATATCCCCATGGAGCGTCTTCCGGCCTGTACAGACGGCTCGCGAACGTCCTGTCATTGCGGGTACACTGCACCAGAATCTCCGTCTCGGCATTGGCCGTTACCTCTACTTCCACACCGGAACTTACATGGACGCACCATGGTCCTTCTGTGAATACATCCTTCCTGCTGACCGTCTCTCTCTGGTCCTCCCAGGCATAGGTCATATTTCCTGACAGGAGAAGAACCGCCGTCTCCTCTCCCTGCCTCTGGAATTTTCTTACCTCGCCGGCCTTCATCTGATAGACACGGATATCCATCATCATTGCCTGATACTCATTGTCATAAGTGGTAAGAATCATCTCACCTTTATCGTCGAACTCTGGATAGCCAAATACTTTGCCCAATTCCATACGCCTCCTATTATTGATCTATATTCTCAGAATCTCTCTTTCCACACTCTCTCGTGTGGATCTTCCCGGTCTCTTCACGAGCGCCGGATAAAACCCGCCTTTGGCGCTTCATTCTGAAGATCCCGAGAATAAATTTCCTTCATGATCCAGACGATTTAGTAATCTCTCGCCTCGTCTCTTCCTTCCTTAACGCCCTTCCATGCTTCTCTGACAGACTCTTTTTCCGAAACATCGGCAAGACCTACATTCCACCAGGACTCATAGCCGTCTGTCATGGTCTTCGGAATTACTTTCAGGTCAAACAAACACGCGATCTCTTGCTTCTTCGCGTCTTCCAAAGCCGCCTCTAACTCCGCGATCGTCTTGCATGTGTAAGACTTAAGTCCATAACCTTCCGCAATCTTGGCATAATCAACCGGGATCAGATCGCCGCAGGGCTTCTTGCCGTCTGTATAGCGGAACTCCGTCGCAAGGCTTCCGATACCGTGGTTCATCTCCAGGTTATTGATACAGCCGAATCCGCAGTTGTCGAATACCAGGATATTTACTTTCTTTCTCTCCTGCATGATGGTCATGATCTCACTGTGAAGCATCTGGAAACTGGAATCTCCGACAACACAGTATACTTCGTTGTCCGGCTCGGCAAATTTCACGCCGAGGGTCGCCGCCACTTCGTATCCCATACAGGAATAACCGTACTCTGCGTGATAACCGCCCCGCTTGTCGGTAGTCCATACTCTCTGCATACAGCTCGGAAGAGAACCGCCCGCCGTGATAATGGTCGCGTCCTCGTCGATCACCCTGCGGATTGCCGCAAGGGCTGCCGTCTGGGTAATCTTTCCGTCCGTCAGCTTCACGAATTCAGGAATCGTTCTCGGATCTCTTGCCTTGATGATAGGTTCAAAATCATCTCCCGTATACTCGATACCGGCAAGTCTTTCCATCTCTTTATCCCATACACGCTTCGCTTCTTCAATCTCGCCTGCATACGCGGATACATAACCTCTTGCGCGGAGCTTCTCTGCCAATGCCTCAACCGTTGCTCTGGCGTCTCCCACTGCCTTTACGGCGTCCATCTTGTACGCATGATAGCGGGAATTGTTGATGGTAACGATCTTTACATTCTCATTCCTGAAGAGTCTCTTGGAGCTTGTGGTAAAATCAGACATTCTCGTTCCGATGGCAATCACCACATCCGCGTCTTTCGCGATGACATTAGACGCATAAGTACCTGTCACGCCGATGCCGCCGAGACAATACGGGTGGCCGGACTTACATGCGCTCTTTCCTCCCTGGCTCTCTCCAAACGGAATCTTGAACTCCTCGCAGAACTTTTCTACCACTTCGCCTGCTTCCGAATAACGGACGCCGCCGCCGACGATCACCAACGGTTTCTTCGCTCCCGCGATAATCTCTGCCAGATCTTCCAATTCCTCGTCTACAGCTACAGGTCTTGTGATTCTATGTACACGCTTCTCGAAGAAATACTCCGGGAAATCATAAGACTCGCCTTCCACATCCTGACAGAGTCCTATGCAGCACGCTCCCGTCTCCGCCGGATCGGTCAGGACACGCATCGCGTTAATCAGCGCCGTCATGATCATCTCCGGCCTCATGATTCTGTCCCAGTATTTGCAGACCGGCTTGAACGCGTCGTTCGTGGTTGTCGCCAGGCTGCTGCTCTGCTCTAACTGCTGAAGCACCGGGTCCGGCTGACGTGACGCAAACGTATCTGCCGGGAATACCAGAAGCGGAATATTATTAACCGTTGCGGTCGCGCATGCCGTTACCATATTGGCCGCGCCGGGTCCTACAGAAGACGCGCACGGGATGATCCTTTTACGGTTGCTCTGCTTCGCAAACGCAGTCGCCACATGGCACATTCCCTGCTCATTTCTCCCCTGGAGAACCCTAAGATTCCCGGGATTCGTATCCAGCGCCTCGCCTAATCCAACCGCGATCCCATGCCCGAATATGGTAAAGAATCCTTCTACGAATTTTGTCTCCTTGCCGTCCATGGAAACATACTGGTTATCCAGGAACTTCACAATTGCCTGTGCTACGGTCATTCTTACTGTCTTAACCATCTCTTTTCCTCTCCCTTGCTATGTTATATTTTATAACTTTTTATATCTTCTTCTGATTCTATGATTCTAACTCTATGATTCTAATCCTCTGACTTCTTTGATTCTCTAACGCCGGCATTCATTACTGCTTATTTGCCAGCCATCTGCTTTTCCTGCTGCTCGATCATCTTCATGATGATCTGACGCTTTCCTAACGCTTTCTCATCTTCTGCCCTTACACGCGTGCAATCATCTCGCCGAACTGTTCTTTCTCTTCCTTAATGAACGCATGCACTGCATCCGGTCCCGGAAGGGAATCGGAACAGTTGTTGCTTCTTACCATCATAGAGGCTTCCGCAGAACCAAATTCCAGACAGTCGATAATCTCCCATCCCTGATACAGTCCATATAAGAATCCTGAACCATATCCGTCTCCGCCGCCGAAGCCCTTTCTCGCCGTTACAGGGAACGGCTTGATGCTGAATTTCTGTCCGTCGCAGGTGTACGCCGTCGAGCCCTTCATGCCGTGCTTGATCACTACGATCTTCGCGTTATAGCCCTGCCACAGAGCCGAACTCTCCTCGTCTGTCATGCCCGGCCTGATCAGTTTCTCCGTCAGATCGAACTCTTCTCTGGAGCCCATGATAATGTCTGCTTCTTTTGCCACAATTGAGTAATAGATCGAAATCTCGTCGCTGTTCTTCCAGTTGTACTCTCTGTAGTCGATATCGAAGATAACCTTCGTATCATTCTTCTTCGCAAGCATGACTGCCTTGATTGCCGCCTCTCTTGACGGACTTTCGGCAAGCGCCGTACCGGAGATCAGGATTGCTTTCGTATTCTTGATGTATTCCTCGTCAATATCATCTACATGGAGCTGCAAATCCGCGATGCAGTTGCGGTACATCAGTATGCTGCTTTCCTTTGGCGAGAGCATCTCTGTGAAAGTCAGGCCCAATTTCTCACCGTTCGTACATCTGGTAATATGTGAAGTATCGATTCCCTGCTCATCAAAATAATCCACCACATAATCTCCAAACTGATCGTCGGATACTTTTCCAAGAAATCCTGCTTTCATACCGTGGCGGGTAACGCCTACCGCGATATTCGCCGGAGAACCTCCCACAAATTTCTCAAACATATGTACCTTCTTCAGGGGTTTGAACTCTTCCTTAACCTGATCGTTATAAGCCGGATTGAAATCAATAGCTACCCTTCCCAGCAGTACCAGATCCATTGGTCTGGATGAATCGAACTCTATATATTTCATTTTTGTCTCCTCCATTTCTCTGCGTGCTATTATTTTACTTGCGTGCTTTTATTGCGTGTTTCTATTTATTGACTGTATAATAGCATGCGCACTCGAAAACTTCAAGTATTATTTTCAAGTTTTTTATTTTCCTATGTTCTGTACAAATATTGCGGATTCTATTTGTATATTTCTCACAATCGCACGGTGCGTAAGGCACGCAAATAGCACACACCTCTTCTATACAAAAAAGCGCTGCAACCTGAAGTTGCACAATTGCAAAATCAGGTTGGTTGATATATTACCCTCAAAATAGTATAATCCCAATAAGCCATTAACCCTATAAAACAAAACAGGAGGCAGTAGTATGTGTTTTGGAGATAATCTTCGGACAATCCGAAAAGAAAAAGGTATATCGCAGGAAGACCTGGCCGGTTTATTAAATGTCAGCCGTCAGGCAGTATCAAAATGGGAACAGAATAACGGATATCCCGAGATGGAAAAAGTAATCCAGCTTGCAGAAGCGCTTAACATCTCTTTAGACTATCTGATTCTGGGACGCAGAGAAGAAAAAAAGATTAATAACAGAACCTCTGTCCCCTCCGGCCGGATTATGATAAAAAGTCATGACGGGAAGCAGCTCATAAACTGTTATAAAGTACTGTCTCAAAGGGTATCTGCCTTTAAAAAGGCCGCCGATATCCCCCAATATGTGCTTTATGGAGTAGACAGCCAGTCATTCTGGGGAGAATCAAAGACACTGCTGGGATGGTACGCAGATGAGAAAAATATTCAAAAAGAGATTCAACAAATTCTGGACGCAATCAAGGACGGCGTAATCTCTTATGAATTGCAATACGCCGCCCCGGTCAGGGAAACCCCTTTCAGTGTTAAACTGATTAATCTTTTGAAAATAGAATAGTTTAGTGTAAACATTCCAGAACAGGCTCAATATATTTTTTATCCGAAATGTCATAGGACTTAGAAATCATTTTTATCATTTCCCGGTCTGCTTCTGTCTTATCTTTTTTAGCTTTCAGCATCTTTATAAACATTTTCATCATAAGTTTTGACGAAGCAGACATTTTTTCATAGTTAAATCCGCCCGGGCAATAAAATACACTCACTTTTTCCGGCGACAATTCTTTAAAATTTTGTTTAAGAGCCTGATCAACTTCCGGATTGTCTATCGGACTTCCCCCAACACAAAACACGATCAGCTTCTTGCCAGCCCATCTGTCTATATTGCTCTTAAACCAACTGATTTTACTGATACCGCCCGCACAAGCCCAGCTTCCAAAAATAATCGCTTCATATGAAGTCAGATCCTTCTTTTTCGCAGCAGATAACTCAAAACAATCCGCCCCTGCCGCTTCCGCTATCCACCTTGCATAACGCTTTGTAAATCCTGTCTGTGAATGATAGATTACTACTGCTTTCATTTGCCTGAATCTCCTTATCTTTTTAATCGGCGGCCTTTTTTTCCAGATTTTCTATACCTGCATACAGTTTTGACAAAAGAATGAAAAGAGTTTCAATCTCTTCGTCTGTATATACTTCAAAAAGATACTTCAATTCTTTCTGGTATTCTAAAAAGTCATTCGCAAAATAGTCGCTTACTTTTTCTGTAGGACAGATGCACATCGCCCTTATATCATGCGGACTTTGCTGAATTGTGATAAATCCTTTTTTCATCAAAACATCAGCTAATTTTTTGATATTTTGTCTCGAACAGCCCAGCAAATTTCCTAATTGGGTAAATGTTAACTGTTCCTTTGATTGTCTGACTATGGACAATAACATAAACTGCTTTAGCGATACCTCCGGAATACGGCTGTCAAAAATCGTCTGCAGCTTATTTCCGGCAATGAATAATGTACTGAAAATAGCCTTTTCCTGACTTTCCGTAGAACCTGAAAATCTTGCAGTCAAATCATCTAAATTCATCTGGCCCTCCTTATAGGTAACTTGTTACGTTTTTAATTATAGCAACAAGTTACCTGTAAGTCAAGATAAATTAAATACAGGTACCCTTGACAAATCTCTTGGAGTGTGTATAATAATAGCCAAAAGATACAAGTACCTGTATAAAATAAGGAGGACACAATATGGAGGATATTTATACAGCTATTTATGAGAAGCTGTCCACATTGCAATGGCTCATGAAACGCCGTCAGATGTTCAGTCAAGCGGAATCTGGAACATTTGCCGATTCAACAAGAGGTCAGGGGCGCATCCTTGCCATGTTGAAAATCCAGCCGGAAATTGCTACAAAGGATTTAGCTTATCTGCTGGGCATCCGCCAGCAATCGCTGAATGAGCTGTTGAACAAGTTGGAAAAAAACAGCTATGTGGAGCGCAGACCATCCGAGAAAGACAGACGGGTCATGGTTGTGCATTTGACAGAAAAAGGGAAAGCAGCCAAGGAACCAGAAACAAATTATCAGGAGTTCCTCGGCTGCCTGTCACCGGAAGAATTGCAACAATTCGGCGAATATTTAGACAGGATTATTGCCGCTTTTCGGATGGGAACAGGCAGAAGCGAGGACGAGGACGCAATGGCAGACTGGATGGACAAAGCACGGGAACGTATGGGTGATGATCATTTTGAACAGTTGATGTCCATGCGAGAACGAGCCTTTGGCCCCTTTGGGCGAGGTGCAAAGCCGGATAATATACCGGGTGCGGAGCGCTTCTCTCCCGATTACAATGGACCTGTGCCGGACAGAGGCGGATTTGGCTTCTTTGATGGCAGAGAAAGAAAGTAGAATACCCAGAGGCACCATATTATTTATGGAGATAAGTCCTATGCGCTTTACGCACATAGGACTTAATTTTTTTGGAGGTGATGAAATGAACCCAATCATTCAAGTAGAACATTTCGCAAAGAAGTATGGAAATTTTACAGCAGTAGACGACATTTCCTTTACCGTGGACGAGGGCAGCATTTTCGCTTTCCTTGGCCCCAACGGTGCGGGCAAGAGTACAACTATCAACACGCTTTGTACTATCCTGGACAAAACTGAGGGATGCCTGATCATCAATGGACATGATGTTTCCGGCGAACGGGATTTGGTACGAAAAGACATAGGGATCGTATTCCAGGATTCAACCCTTGATACAAAAATGACCGTAGAGGAAAATCTGAAATATCATTGCAGCTTCTACAAAGTGCCGAAAAGCGAGGTGCAGGAACGCATTGACTTCGCTCTTAGCCTGGTGGAACTTACAAATTGGAAAAAGGCCATTGCGGGCAGTCTGTCTGGCGGTATGAAACGGCGGGCCGAGATTGCAAGGGGACTGGTTCATAATCCAAAAGTATTATTTCTGGATGAACCGACTACCGGACTCGATCCGCAGACGAGGGCCAGTGTCTGGAAATATATTCAGCAGCTTCAAAAACAAAAGAATATGACCATCTTCCTGACTACCCATTACATGGACGAGGCAGAGATCTGCTCAAAAATTGTTATCATGGATCATGGTAAAATCGTTGCCAGCGACACGCCTGAGAACTTGGAACGCCAATATACCAGCACAGAAGTGGATGTTGTCTGCACACAGACGGAGCAACTGGAAAGCGTACTGACACAGCGATGTGTTTCTTATGACAAAACCGGGAACCACATGATTTTCCGCACAAAGAACGCGCCAATGGTACTGGAAATTTTATTTTGCTGCAAAGAAACCATCCTTGATTTTGAAGTGAAAAACGGGACGCTGAATGAAGTGTTCCTTGCTATTACAGGAAAGGAGATTCGAAAGGTATGAACCCTATCATCGCAATTATTGAAAGAAATCTGTTGAACTATATCCGCAACAAGGCACGGCTTTTGGGAAGTCTGTTTATGTCCTTTTTCATGCTGGTGATGTTTTCATTTTTGATGAAATCCTCTATGAGTGGTTTGGGCCAGCCTATGAACTATCTGCTGGCCGGCGTCATCATCATGACTGTTTTTCAAACCGGCATTAACCATTCCTCTGAAATTTTGTCTGACATCGCAGGTGGTTACATGAAAGAAGTTATGGTTGCTCCAATTTCCCGCAGCGAAATATCCATCGGCAACATTGCGGCGGGAGCGCTGGTCGCAACCTTGCAGGGAGCCATTATGATGATACTTGCCATTTTTCTGGGGCTTCATGTTTCTATTTTGCAATTTCTGCTGATGTTGATCATGATGCTGCTCTCGGCTATGACTTTCAGCGCTATCGGTCTGTTCCTTGCAACCGTTTCCCGGAACGCCCCCGCCTTTCAAACGGTCAGTTCCATGGTCATGATGCCTCTGACCTTTGTTTCCGGCGCATACATCCCCACAACGATCATGCCCGGTTTCCTCCTTCCAGTGGTCTATCTGAATCCGCTGACTTATACGACCTCCATTTTCCGCTATATTGCTTTGGGTGCGTATAAGCTGACCACGATGGAACTTTTAGAACAGGGCATGGCGTTTGCTATCGGTGGATTCGTGATTACACCGATTATGGGTTTGGCAATCACAGTTTTGATCGGTGCCTTTTTCTTCGTACTATGTGTCCGTAAATTTAATCAGGCGGATTTCTCTACGGTAAAAGTCACTACGGGTATGCGCGGCGGCGGCACACCGGCAAGGTGATGTAAATTCATGATAGAAAAATTTTTTGCAGGATGATTCATTTCATAAAAAATTCATCTGGCCCTCCTTACAGGTAACTCGTTACGTTTTTAATTATATTAACAAGTTACCTGTAAATCAAGATAAATTAAATTCCAATCAAAAACTGCCGGTATCCCTTTTACCTTGAAAAAATCACTTATTTTTTATGAAACACAATCGCTCTGTCATAAACAATCTCATAATAGGATGCCCCAACACCGGTTTCATCCACATAGGCACGGAAAGCCATCAATAACGGATTTCCATTATCTACACCATAGTACTTTCCTTTGTCATTTCCAGTAGAATACTCAATAATTTTCGTATTATCATCTAATTCTGTACGCGCCATTTTGTAGACATAATAGCTGTCAGCATCCACACAGTCTTCCTCCAGATAGTCATCTGCAGTCCCTGTAAACATAGAATCATATACGCTGCACACACCGTTCAGCATTGGGCGGGCATAGAGTACTGCATTAGAATAGCCCGCCTTTCCCGTAGCAGTATGATTGACACCATAAACAACGATAAAATCCTCATCCGACTTGAGAGTGAAATCCTGTGTCATCAGATAAGCAGTGTCACGATTATCTCCCTGCGCATTCGTATCCTTCGTATAAGCTGTCAGTCCTTCTGGTACGGCAATATCGCTTGTAAACTCTTCATAGTCATATTCATCTGCATATTGTATGATAAGAGAATTGCGGATTTCATCCAGATGCTGTTCAACATCACAAAGGGCGGCTGCTTCATGCCTGCCGTTTCCTCTTGGAATCAGCTTTTCATTCCCATAAGGCGCAGATGCAATCTCTGCCTTCGGCGTGACGCGGTAAACAGTGGATTTTTCACTCAGTCCAGTGATGTAATCTTCATAAGCCTCCTGATCTACCGGCTGGGAAATTCTTCCGAGAAAAGTAAACGTATCCTTTCCCTGCTCAAGGCCCATCCGATATGTCTGTTCCGGAATTGTCATAATATTAATGACGTCTTCCGAGAAACCGGCTCCCTTCAACTGTTCGATTACGGAATCCGTCACACTCTGATTCGCACTTATCACAATAACAGCATTCGTTCCATAGACGCCGCCTGTGGATTTGACATTTCCCGAATTTACAGAAGAACCAATGGAGCCAAATACCGGGTGATAATATCCGGTCATCTCATTCCCAACTCTAAAATATCCCTTTTCTTTCGAATAATCCTTGTTCTCTTTTTCCGCGGTAAACATTATATAATTGATAAACGAATAATATTTACACTCAGGAGGCAGCTCCGTAAATAACACAAGTGCTTCATCGGCTCTTAACTTATACTGCCAGCCTGCCGGAGAAAAATAAGGATTTGCAGGAGCATTCTCCACCTCCGGATTATCGTACTTCGCAGCCTGTTCATCATCCCAGCCACGCTCAGGATCCCCTGCCGCATAGTCCTGATCCGGCGCTGCCGGTAAATAGAATACTGTATAAACCGAGCCTGCATTGTTGCCAAAGCAGCTAATCAGTTTGCCCTGAGAAGCAAGTTCAATGGTATCCAGTTCACCAAAGCGTCCTTCCTGCACATAAAAATCTATCTGCTCCATGTTTTCCTTAAAATCTGATGCATTTCCAAATGTCTCAGCCGTTTCAGTTGTCTCTGCTGTCTCTGTTGAATCCTTCTTCACAGCCTGTTCTCGCTCTGATCCACATCCGCCAAGCAGCGTCAAAAACAATACACCTAACAAAAATTTACTATACTTTTTCATTTTCTTCATTCACATTCCTTCTTCATATTCTGATTTATTATTCTTAGTATAGCATAAGGCAAATTATATCCGCAACCTGACAACCGCAAATTTTGGGCGAGGAAAACCCTCGCCCGGAACCACGACATATTAAGGCAATTTTAAGCAGTGGGGACTGTCGGTTAATACCGATTTTTAGACCCCTGCCGTAAAAGTTTAGAGAAATTATCGGTAATCCACCCATACGGCGCCGTTATCGGCGGAGCGCACGCAGTTCTCTACCCAGCGCACTCCCTGGACTCCTGCATGGATGTCCGGATACCAGAACGCTGCTTCTTCGCCCTTATCGGCGGCGTCCATCGCCCGGGCAAAACGGCCGTACAGATTACTCCATGCCTCGAACAGCCCTTCGGGATGGCCTCCCCCGATCCGGTCTTCTTCCACTGAAGATTCATCCAGGTAACCCATTCCCCTCTCCAGGATGCGTACAGGTTCTCCCTGCACTTCAAAAGTAAGCTGGTTCGGCCGTTCATCCCACCACTCGACAGACGCCTTCTCACCGATCACACGGATCTTCTGTCCATGCATGGAACCGCAGTTCACACAGCAGGACCACACATAGCCTACCGCGCCGTTATCATATTCCATAATCGTCATGGCGTTATCCTCAAGGGGCGCCCTGGACTCTACGAATGACTGACGGCTGCACATCAGGCGTTTAATCTTCATATCCGGCATCATGATCTCGGACAGATAGAGCGGATGCGTCCCCACATCGCCTAACACATACGAAGGACCTGCGACTTTCGGATCTACTCTCCATTTCGTGGAAGCCGTATTCTTCTCCACCGCCACATTATGGAAACCGTGGGAGAACTGCATATTTACGATGCGGATCTTACCCAGGGCACCTTTTTCGATCAGCTTCTTAGCTTCCTGGATCATCTGATGTCCGGCATAACCATAGGTGACGCCTACGATCTTATTCTGCTTCTTGGCCAGCTCTTCCAGTTCTTCCGCTTCTTTCGTGGTAAAGCATAACGGTTTCTCACACACCACATGAAGACCCGCAAGGAGCGCTGCCTTTGTGATCTCAAAATGCGTCCCGTTGGGAGTCGCTACGGACACAGCCTGTATCCCGTCCGGACGTTCTGCTTCTTTTGCAAACATCGTCTTATAATCCGGGTAACATCTGTCTTCCGCCACATGAAGCATCTTCCCGAATTCTTTTCCTCTCTCCGGATTAATGTCAAACGCTCCGGCAACAAGCTCAAAATTAAAATCCCTCATCGCCGCCGAACGGTGGATATATCCGATCTGGCTTCCCTTTCCTCCGCCTACCATCGCCCAGCGGATTGGCTTCTCGATTTTCTTCTCTCCATAATACATAAACTTTACCTCCTGCTATCTGCCCTATTTTCATCTATATCTCATATCCTACGCTTTTCAGGTATGCCACGCTTGCTTTTACGTCCCTTAAGCTTGTATCGGAATTCCTTGGATCTCTCTCCTGTTCGATGGTAATATATCCACTGTATCCGATCTCCTTAAGGGCTGCTTTGATTCCCGGATAATCCAGGGTTCCTTTACCGATAGGACACATCGCGCCCTTCCCGCACCCTTCAAAGAAACGAATCTTCTCGCCAAGTACTTCCTGATACACCCTCTCATCCACATCCTTAAAATGAACATAATCCAGATTCGCCGCACATTTCTTCAGCCAAGCAGCCGGGTCCATCCCTGAATAGTACAGATGTCCCGTATCCAGGCAAAGCCCTGCGATCTCGTAGGGAATATCCGCCAGAAGCGCTTCGATCTCATCCGCGAATTCGATATACCCTCCGGCATGAGGATGAATCACCGGACGCACGCCGTATTCCGCCGCTTTTTTACAGATTCCTTTGATATGCTCCATCATCATTTTCCATTCTTCCCCGGAAAGCCTGGGCGCCCTGTCAGAATGACCCGCGGCATAGTCCCGCTCGTCATGCCCCCAGTCCATGACCGTCATATATGGAGTCGGATAATGCTGTCCCTCATGTACCGGCAGAGGCGGGAGTTTCGTGATCAGGGAACAGATGTCATCCGTCTGCCGAAGAAGATTCTCATAATTTGTCTCATCCACCAGATCATCGAAAATAGTCCCCGCCACGATGGACAACCCGTTCTTCTTCAGTTCCTCCGATACTGCCTCTGTATCAATGGGCAGATAGCCGTAAGGCCCCAGCTCTATCGCCCGGTATCCTGCCTCTCCTGCTTCTTTTAAAACATTCTGCCACGGCGGCAGATAAGGATTCTTCACATCATCCACTCCCCAGCAGCAGGGAGCTCCGCAAATATTCATGCTCATACTTTCGTCTCCTTTCATATTCCGTTACTATATTGATTGTACATTGGATTTCCTGTATAATCATCTCTAATAAATCACCATTTATATACATTTTGTCACCCTTTACAGTTCGTTGCGGGAGGAGCTATGGATTATCAAGAATTGAAACCAAGAAAAGACGAAACCGGAATCCTTTACCGGGAGGGAATTTACTTTCATTCACCCTCTGATTTCGCCAGGAAGAATCTTTATTATATACATTTCGGCGGCCTGTATACCTGTACTTTTCCCTATCGCGTTAACCGGGAATACTATCATACATTTCTTCTGGTACGGGTCCTTGACGGGAAATTCTGCGTCCGCTTCGGAGATGATACCATATGCGCCGGAACAGGGAGCGTCATCCTCCTGGACTGTAAACAAAAACACAGCTACTGGGTCCAGGAAACCACCACTTTTCAATGGTTTCATTTTGACGGATGCGCAGCCCAGTCCTACTTTGATTATCTGACCGGACAGCACGGCGTCTGTTTCACCGGACAGCCTGAACTGTTCCTTCTATTTGATTCTATTCTGGAGGAATTAAAGACGGATCACGGAAATGAACATAGACTTTCGATTTTGATACACAATATATTAGGGCTTCTGGCCGGAATCGGGAAAAGAAACGAGCCTGCCGCCGTGACAGAAGCCATTCAATATATGACCGCGCATTATCGGGACAATATCTCTGTCGCGGATATAGCAGGATATCTGGCTCTGAACCCCCGGTATTTCTCCAAGGTATTTAAGAGACATACGGATACTTCTCCGCACCAGTACCTCCTTGCCCTCAGGCTGCGCAGGGCAAAAGCCCTGCTTCTTGAAACTTCAATGAGCATACAGCAGATTGCCGACGAGTGCGGCTTTACCAGCAGTACGCACTTTATCAGAGCCTTCAGGCAGGAAAATGATATCACTCCGCAAAAATACCGGAATATTCTTTTTTCCGACAGCCGGCAATGACTTTAAGGTTCTTGTTTAATTTTTGTACGCCAGAAGAACAGACATCTTGATCCCTCTTTCTTCCGGCTCCAAATCATAAGCTCCTCCGTCTTCGCAGGTAAAGAAAACTTCATACACTTGACCGGCCTGCAGCGTATCTCCCGCGCCCTCCAATATCCAGAGTTCTTCATCCACCTGTGAAAATTTTCCTTCCCCGTCACGGGCATATAGCGCCAGTTCCTTAGGATTTCCGGTTAAGCCTGTCATGCGAAATGCCGCCGTCGTATTTTGATGTACGTTTTCTATTTCCGCCGTATGCAGATAGGACGCAGGAGCTGCCCCCTTCCCTCCGTTCTCCTGGAAGGATTCCTCATCAATTACTTCCCTTCCGGTCCTGTCCAGATCTACTTGACGGTAAGGAGATTCCGGAAGGTATACAAAGCGGTCCTGCAGACGTACAAGCTCCTGATATCCGGTTGGGCAGTACAATGAGTTACCGTCCTGTCCGCTGAACATTCCGATAGCCATGTTGTTGTATCCCGGTTTATCAGATACATCCACGGTCAAAACAGTTTCTCCTGTTTCATAATCCAGAACAATATACTGCCACATCCCGCTCTTCATATCCTGGATATATCCATATAGGTATCCGGTTGCGGTGGACAGCTTAAACATAGAAGTGTCACGGATATCATCCCTGAACCATACTGATTTCATCTCATATCCGTCTGCCGTTTTAACTACATCTACCCGCTCCATGCCCGGCATGATCATTTCATTTCCTTTGGCGATCCAGTTTGCATCATAAATATTCTCAAAGGTCTGGATAGAGGAATCGCTCTCTTCGGACGCAAGGCCGGCGCTGCCCGCTCCAAACCAGTTACAGACGATCACGCTGGTTACATCTTCACCGCCGTCATATACAATAATTGAATTTTCCACAGAAACCGGCATATCTTCCGGCAATTCATCCAGAACAGGCATACTTGCCGCCTTCTTTCCAGTGCCTATATCCAATGCGATCAGGTTAACGGGCTCCTGATTATCAGTAAAGCAGACCAGGTCGTCTGTCAAAGAAGGAGAGGCTCCGCCGCCCCATGCCAGGCCGCCGCCTGTTGTCTGGGCATCCTCCCGGCTGTCTTTCGCGCCGGAACTGTCATATTCTGTGCGCCACGCCATCTGTACTCCATCCCCGGCCCGGAACAGATAACAGGCAAGGTTCGTTAGGATCACAGTACCTTCTTCGGAAGAGGCAATTCCATTTTCCGCACCCTCGCCCGGTTCCAGTTCATAAAAATGCATCTCCTTTTCCAGATCCGCATCCTTTCCGCTTAACATAGCCTGGATCGCATTCTGCGAAATATAACCGGCCATGCCTGCCTGCTTCCGGTCCGGATAAATGCGGAATCCTCCGGTTACAAACCAGAGATTTCCATCAAAATCACAGGTAATCGAAAGCAGATTCTGCTCCAGTTTTTTCCCGAGCGCCTTCTCAGCTTCTCCTTTTACATCAATATCCAACAACTTCTCAAACTCTGGCAGTACGTTCCCTTTCTCGTCCAGGCTCCTGAAAATAATCACATGGTTATTGCTGGTAGGGCAGACAATATGATTCTCATGATCCACAAAAGAGTATGACGACTGGATCGCATAATTCTCATCGTGTTCGGCCGGAACATAACAGCCCAGCGTAGTTACTTCCGCCTCATTCATATCCCGGATGGCAATGCCTCCCATCAGCGGGCATACCGCATGTCCATACTCATCATAGAAAATAGCGGGCGGCGCATTCTTATTTACCTTCTCATATGCCGTATTGACTTCCGGATTTATCCCAAGCGGAAGCACGGCATCCGTAACATCGGAATTATAACTGTCATTATGGATATTGGACTCATTGTCTGCTGTCCATGGATTCTTTTTTGCCGCCTTTCGGGGCAATTTCCTGACTGCCAGCGCATGGTTATCCTGTTCAGCCTGAATGGACGCCCCCTTTCCGCCGCTTCCATCCGCCGCGCTGTCATCTACAATTGTTTTCTGCTCCTGCGCACATCCGCATAAAAGCATGGTTCCTGCTAAAAGCAAACTCACAAATTTCCATCTCTTGCTTCTTTTTTTCATATCCTTCTCCTTATTTCCAAATTTTGCTTCATTATATATTGTTGTGATAAATATAAAAGCATTTTGGCAAGAACGTTAATTTTCTGGCAGGAACGTCAGACGGATTTTGAAATATACCGAAATAAATTTTAACGCCCCTTCTCCCAGGCGCCGTCCGGTTTGCTTGGGAAAAGGGGCGTTTTCGAACTGTCCTTGTGATAAAAACAGGATGAAAACCTTATATCTTATAAATACATTCCGAATCTTTTCTGCAGTTAAATACTTCAATATGATGGCGCACATTCTCATATGTTCCCTGCACCATCGCCTCATTCAGCTTAAAATAATTATGCTCTCCTTCCGTCCAGAAATATTCCTCAGCCCTTTTCGTCAGTTGGTTAAAGCTTGCCGTCGCAATATTAACCTTGACAATTCCAAGGCCTATTGCGCGCCTGAAGTCCGCGTCTGTAATTCCGCTTCCGCCATGAAGAACCAGAGGCACTTCTGTCCTCTTCTGAATCTCTTCCAGCACGTCAAAAGCAAGCGTCGGAGCTACGGGATAATTTCCATGGGCGTTTCCAATAGCCACTGCCAGCGCGTCCACCCCTGTGCGCTCGCAAAAGATCTTTGCATCCTCCGGATCTGTACAGCGGATTCCATGATCGCAGCTTCCGTCCTCGCTTCCGCCTACCAGTCCGAGTTCCGCCTCTACCGTCGCACCATAGTTCTTTGCAAGCTTTACAATTTTCTTTGTACGCTCTATGTTCTCTTCAAAGGAATAGGTAGAACTGTCATACATAACCGAGGTGAATCCCAGTTCCAACGCCTTCTTTACCGTTTCCTCCGTAAGGCCGTGGTCCAGATGAACTGCAATGTCTACTTTTGCTTCCTTTGCAGCCTGTACCATCATCGGTCCCATCAGTTCGAGAGGCGAATGCGGCAGCCTTACTTCTGCTATTTGAAGGATAATCGGTGTATCCGTCTCTTCCGCCGCCCTGACTGCTCCCTTTACCATCTCCATGTTACCAACGCTGAACGCTCCTACGCCTCTCTGCTCATTACCGGCCTGTGTGAGCAGCGATTTCATTGTTACTAACGCCATTTTTCTCCTCCTGTGCATTCATTTTCTTCAATTCTTTTCTGATCCTTTACCATAAGTTCCGATACATCTGTTCCACATCTGCCTGGGTAACCGTACGCCTTGTATTCTGCGGGCTTCCGCTCTCCATCGCGTCATAAGCCATCTTCTCGATCACCTGGAAGAATGCTTCTTTATCAATACCAAACTCTGCCAGTGTGGGTGTTTCCAGTTCCTCCGTCAATTTAACGACTGCCGCGAGGAATTTCTCGCTGGCTTCTTTATCACTGTCCTCTGACGACGCGGCGCCGATGCTTCTTCCCAACTCTGCAAAACGGTCGTAAGCGCCGCTTAATGCATAACTTAAGCACTCCTTCATCAGCATGGCGTTTGACAGGCCGTGAGCTACATGGAACAACGCTCCGATCGGACGGCTCATACCATGAATCAGGGTAACGGACGCATTATTAAAGGCCGTTCCTGCCTCCAATGCCGCCACCGACATCTGGATTCTTGCCTCTTCATTCTTTCCGTCATGAAATGCCGCAGGCAGATATTTAAAGATTCTCTTTACCGCAGACAAAGCAAATGTATCCGACAGAGTCTGGGCCTTATTGGAAGTATATGCTTCTACCGCATGGCACAGCGCGTCCAGCCCTGTTGCAGCCGTAATCTTCGGCGGCGCGGTCATCGTAAACTGCGGATCGCTGATTGCCAGCGTTGGCATCAGAACCTTGCCTTTTAACAGCATCTTAATGTCTTTCTTCGTGTCTGTAATAATTGTAAACTGCGTCGCCTCAGAACCGGTTCCGGCAGTTGTGGGGATCGCTGCCATCGGCGGCATCTCTACATCAATGATCTTTCCCATATAATCCGAGATATTTCCTCCGTTCTTCACCAGGGAACCAATCGCTTTCATAGAGTCAATGGGGCTTCCTCCTCCAAGCGCCACTAAAAAGTCGCATCCCTCTTCCTGATACTGCCGCAGTCCTTTCTCTATCATCGTATCCGTCGGTTCGCCTGCGATCTCAGAAAAAATGGTATACGCAACCCCCTGATTCTTAAGCGCAGCCTCGACCTTCGCACAATTTCCCAGATCAATCATTACCTGATCCGTAACAATCATCGCTTTCTTTCCAAACCGCCCCAATACAGCCTCGGCCATATCGAGAGCGCCTGCTCCTGTAATAATCTGTCCCGGTACAATAAATTCTCTTGCCATAAAATTCCTCTCCTTTTCCAGCTATTCGATAACTTCTCGCCGGCATTCTATCCGCTCCCGCACGTCGCGTGCTTTTCGCTCTGTATTTGTGTGCGTTTTTGTGTGTTTATTTCACATACAAATAATAGCACGCTTTATTGAAATACTCAAGCCCTTTTTATCTGATTTTTACCTTATTTTCTCATTCTTTACTGCATACTTGCCAGTCATCTGCTTTCGATTACGAATACGTATTCACTAAAGTTCTTCTTCCGGCAATGTATGTTTTGTCTTTATGTCGATATCCGTATAGCGGTATTCTTCCTCGATCTTCAGCTTTTTCGTCAGCATATCCGCCAGAAGGATCGGGGGCTGCTGCCCCTGTACATATCCGTTCTGATCAATCAGAAAATCTGCCACTCCCTGTCTCAAAAGTCTTCGGTTCCTGGGCGTCAGGTCATAAATAATCGTATACGGTCTTTTCTCAAGCCCCAGCTTCTGATAAGCTCTTTCCAATCCCTGCTGTCCCCCGGACACCATAAAAATACCGTTAATAGAAGGAATAGTCTGAATGGTACTGACTACGATCTTTTCCACTTCATCCGCATTGTCAAAGCTTCCTTGTACCCCGGCAAGCTCAAGATTCGGATAAGAAGCTTTCAATTCCTCCACAAAACCCCCTACTCTGGTATTATTCACATTATTCCCGAAATACCCTGTAATCACCAGTACCTTGCCCCTGCCCTGGGTCAGCATTCCCATGAGTCCTGCCGCCGCGCGCCCGCTTTTCCGGTTATCCATGCCTACAAAACAGCTCCTTGCGGTTCCCACAATATCCGAATTAAAAGTAATCACCGGAATATTCTTCTGTTCGATCATGTGATTTATCTTCACGCGGATTCCTTCACAATCCACAGGCATCAGCGCCAACCCGTCGATTCCTTCCGCCTCCAGCGCTTCAATCGCCGTAAGCTGCTCGTTCTCATCCACCGCCAGGCACTCTTTTAGCACCAGTTCTATTCCCCGGTCTTTTAATTGTCCCGCGGCATCCCGGATTCCCCTGCTGACCTCCAGCATGAAAGAAGATCTGGCAAGCAGGGTCACCACGCCGATTTTTATATTCCCGTCTTTTTTCTTTCTTCTATGCCTTGGAACATACCCTAATTCCTCAGCCGTCTTCCGGATCTCCTCAGCCACCTGGGGATTGATTCTGCCCCTGTTGTTCAGAGCCCGGTCCACGGTTCCTCTTGATACTCCCGCCGCTTCCGCTATCTGTTGAATTGTAACTGCCATTTTACTTCCTCTTTGCTTTCCCAGAGCACCTCTGTCTTTTATCTATATATTACCACACGCACAAATAGCACGCAATACCATGCGTGCTATTTGTGTCAAATAAATTATAA
Organism: Lachnospiraceae bacterium; assembly: GCA_910574285.1. Classification (GTDB taxonomy): domain Bacteria; phylum Bacillota; class Clostridia; order Lachnospirales; family Lachnospiraceae; genus Sporofaciens. Next base: position 165,517 of record CAJTAL010000001.1, read on the forward strand.
AGCATGCGGCAAACAGAAGTCCGAATAAACAGAGATTCTATAAACCTGTTTTTTCTGCTATGTATTTTCTTGCTTTCAATGCATATGCATATGGATTCGCTTTCGCAGGATCCTGCTCCGCCTCCACAACCACATATCCTTCATAACCCGCTTCATTCAGAATCTCAAAAATCGGTTCAAAATCCACATCTCCGTCTCCCGGAACCGTAAATACGCCTTCTCTGACTCCTTTTAAGAAGCTCCATCTCTCCCTGCGGGATCTCTCCACCATCTCTTTGCGGATATCTTTCAGATGAACATGCTTTACCCGGCTTACATATCTGCGCAGTACCTTCTCCGGATCAATTCCTGCAAAAGATAAGTGTCCGCTGTCAAACAACAGATATACCAGTTCCGGGTCCACCATTTCCATAAAGCGGTCGATTTCCTCTTCCGTCTGTACTACAGTCCCCATATGATGATGGAATGTCAGCGTCATTCCTTTATCCTTCGCAATTTTTCCCAGACGGTTCAAACCGTCCGCCAAAAGCTTCCACTCTTCATCGTCCATCACATATTTTCCTTCCCATACGGGCTGGTCTATCTTCCCCTGGATACTATAACTCTGCTCTGATACTCCGATCACCTTTGCCCCCATTTCTCTGAGGAAATCCGTCGCCTTTTCAAATTCCGCTTCTGTCTCCTCATAAGGCCTTGAAATCAGGAAAGAAGAAAACCACTGATTACAGATCTGAATCCCGCGGATATCCAATGCTGCCTTTAGTACCGCCGGGTCCGCCGGGTACTTTCCTCCCACCTCAGATCCGGTAAAGCCCGCCAGCGCCATCTCACTGACGCACTGCTCAAAGGTATTCTCTCTTCCGAGATCCGGCATATCATCATTCGTCCACGCAATCGGGGCAATTCCTAGTTTTACTTTATTCTTATCTAACATCTGTTTTCCCTCCTTGTAACATAATCAACTATTATCTGTACCGCACCGTCAATTCCGGTCTTTCCTACATTAATCTCCATATCATAGTACTGCGGATCGTCTCTTCTCGTCCCGGTAAACTGCCGGTAATATATGTTCCTCTGTTCGTCTCTTGCCTTTAATTCTTCCAGGCTCTCACCCTGATAGTACTCTCTCCCCTCCTTCCTTCGGTAATCATCGTCCGCATATAGATAGAAGGAATAGGTATGAGGCATATCCTTCAATACATAATTCGCGCATCTTCCCAGAAAAACTCCCGGCTTTTCCTGGGCAAATCTTCGTATCAGCCTGCTCTGGGCGGCAAACATCTCTGCTGCCGTCATCTCTCCCGCAGTACCGGCCGTCATATATGCATAAGGGGCAAATACCACGTCGTCCTTTGCCATATAGGAGTCCATATAACTCTGAAGCTGCCCTGCATCTGCTGCTTCCAGTCCGAGCTTTTCCGCCAGAAGATAGATAATCTGCCTGTCATATACTCTGCAGCCAAGTTCTTCCGCCAGCTTATCCGCAATCTGACGCCCGCTGCTTCCATAGACGCGCCCGAGCGCAATATTGATCCGGTTGCTCTCCGTCTTATACTCCTTCTGATCCTTATCCTGTACCGCCTGCCGAACAGCCTGTTCTTCCTCGCCGTTTTCTCTCATAATCAGCTCCTGCATCATCCGGTCGTACATCTTGTCCAGTTGATAGCAGGCCGCAATCAGGAACATAACCGCCCAAAGCGCGATAGGCACATACAGGTAAAAACCTTTGATTACGGATATCGCTTCCGCCGTCTGTTCCGCCGCAGTAGCTTTCAGCCCGTCAAAAGCCGCCATAGATAAAATCGCTCCCATAATTGCGGACGTAAATCCGGAACCCGCTTTCTGTCCCATGCTCATGGATGAGAACATCAGGCCTTCTACTCTGACGCCTGTCTTCCAATGGCCATATTCAATGGCGTCGCTGGGCAGTGAGTACTGCACTCCATAGAACGGGGCAATTCCGATTCCTCGCATGATACAGGTGAGCATTCCCAGGGGAACACTGGTAATATTCAGCAGGAACAGAAGCTGTCCCGCAATCCCCAGCAGACATCCGGTACAGATCAGGCTGCGTTTGCCGTATTTGGGCAGGAGCTTCGGAAGCATGGCGATTCCCACAATGGTAGCTATCTTCTCCGAGGCTGACAGCGGCATAACCAGATCCACATCGTTTAACACATACTGGCAGTAATAAGTAAGATCCGTTCCTATAATAATCTGGTATGCCGTATAGAATACCATCAGCCCGAGCGCAATCAGGAAATACCGATTCGTCACCGTTGCTTTAAAGGCTGTCCAGAACGGAATATTTTCCTTCGCGTCTTCCTTCTTTGCAGCCTGCACACGCTCTGTACAGTTCACATAGGTATTCAGAAGAACAAATACAGAGATCCCTGCATAGACTGCCGTTACGAGAATCCATGCCGCCTGCTGATTCCGTATCAGCTTTGCCGTCATATTGATCAGCGGAAGGGTAAAAGCCGTAATAACCATACTTGCCGTAATCGACAATACCATACGGATATTACAGATCACATCCCTTTCTCTGCGGTCCCGGCTCATCAGCGATCCCAACGCATGAAAAGGCTGGCTGATCGCCGTATAGACGACAGTATTCATAATGTTGTAGGTTACAAATGCATAGACTACTTTTCCGGTATCTCCCATAGGCGGCATGGTAAACAGCAGAATTGCAGCCAATGCGTACGGTACCGCCAGCCGCAGAATCCAGATACGGGCCTTTCCGTACTTGGAATGCGTCCTGTCAATAATCGTTCCCATCAATACATCCGAAAATCCGTCAAACACTCGAGACAGCAGCATGATCATCCCCACCGCTCCTGCCGATATTCCCACCACATTCGTATAGAAATATATCAACAGCGTCGTCGTCATGGTATACATCAGTGTCAATGCCGGATCACCGAAGCAATAGGACAGCTTCTCTCCCAGCGGGACTTTTATAAATTCATTCATATCCCTTCCCCGCTGTCTGAAATTCAATAATTCAGGTATTCCTCCCTGCTTCATAAAATGATTCCTCCATTCAGGCTGTGCCCGCCCTGCACAGTCTTTTTCGTTTGATGTAGTATATAATATCATGGTGTGCACGTGAACGCAATCCGCTTTTTATACAAAAATCACAAATCAATTTTATCTATTATTCACAGGGAACTTCCTTTCGCACGCATTTTTACACACATATTTACTACTTCAAGACCTGTAAATCCAGTCTCATAAATATAGAAGTACTCATCGGACTGTCATTATAATTTTCTGTCTCGTAAAAACCATGCTTTCGATATAAATGAATCGCGCTTTCCAAAAAAGGCAGCGTATCCAGCAGCATATGGGAATATCCGATATCTTTTGCATCCTCTATGATTTTTTGTATCATATGATCTCCGATATACTTTCCCCTGAACTGCGGTCTGACATAGAGACGTTTCATTTCACAGTTCTGCTTATCGATCTTTCTCAGACCGACACAGCCTGCAGGTTTTCCTTCATAATATGCCAGATATAGCCTTCCGCAAGGAAGTCCGTATTTGACTTCCAGATGTCTGACCTCTTCCTCATAATTCTGGATATTAAGATATTCCCGAAACGAACTGTCTCCCGCGATCAGCATGTCCGTATATTCCGAGAATAATCTGCCTATTTCCCGGGGATGGTCATAGGCCGGTATTATTTTCGTCTGCCTCTCTGTTATCTGCTCTGCAATATTCTTCACATTTTCTTTGACAGGCTTCGTTCCGTCCACCCGTATCACAAAAGCTTCTATAGAATCTACCCATTCTTCGACATACTGTTTCGTTCTGGCGCTAACCATATTCATGAACACTTCTTCCTGTTCATACACATCTCCGCCCGGCATCATCCGGCTGCCGAACTTCTGGAAAGACCGCTCTCTCACCCGCTGCATCCGGATGTCTTTCGGTACGTCGATCAGTACTATATACTTATACAGCGGCAGAATTTCCTCTCCGTAGTTTCCTTTTACAGCCGCAAATACAAAATTTTCATGCTCCCTGACTTCATCCATTAGAAGCTTCTCCACTTCTTTCTTGGAACGCGGAGATGCAAACATGTAATTTGTATCTGTCTTTGGAAAGAATAAAGTTTCGTTATCTATAAAATAATATCCTATCTTCTCTGCCAATGCTTTCCCCAGCGTACTCTTTCCGCTGCCATTCAATCCACAGACCATGATTCCTGTTCCCACAGTTTTGCCTCCTCCAAATTTTCGTACATCTATCTCAATCAGATCTCCTTCCTCCACAAAGGCTATCGGACCGATTGCCGGGATATCTTTCGCAATACGAAGACATCCTGTAATCACAGCAAATTCCAAAAATTCATTATCTTTCAGCGCGGTACTCATAATACCTTTGATTACATCAAGCATAGACGAATAATAATTATTCTTCTTCGTATCCTTCTCGGTGGCATTTGCCAGAGGAACATCATATTCATCAATCAGGAGAATCACTTTCTTGCCATAAATATCGTACATCATCCGCATAATGGTTTTAAGAGATCCCTGAACTTCCGCATCAGACGCCTTATTAAACATCAATCTCTCAAAAACCTGCGCATCAGCAGGATTGACAGAAGATTCCGCAGCCAAATCCGGAATTAATTTAGTGCCTGCTGATTAAGCCACTATTACCAACTTCCCCGAAACCTCTTCGGGGAAGCCTCTTAAGAGACTCAACAAGGCGCAGAGAATCCTCCTCTGCATTTTGAAGAGGTTCGCTGTAAATATCGATAACGCTATTGAGGTCAGTTGAGTTTCCTCCAGTTTGGTTACGATTAATCCTAAGCCATAACTATGTTTTTCAACACTGAATTCCCGTTCCACTTCAATACGGTCCGTATTATCTTGATATTCCTGTTTCTTCTCTATCTTTGACTGGTTTTTCTTCCCTGGCCGTCCCAGCTTGGGACCAGACATCCGAATCCCTTTGCTTTTACAAAACCTTCGGTTTTCTCTCGTCCGGTAGATCTGATCTACCAGTATCCGTTCTGGATAATGCCCTGTCCGGTTATAGTATCTCATAACCGCTTCCTGAAGGTAAATGCTTTACCATAGAACCTTTTCAAAAAACCTGGAAAATAAGAATCAGTTGAAGATTACCGGTGTCTTAACCGAAGACGTGGTACAGAACCATCATTTTGATATGGAATACGTCCTGCAAAAATTCTCCCGGCACTATGAAGATCTCTATGAGAATATAAAAAACAGGAAATTCCTGGAAGAAAACCCCTATGAACTGGGGCACTTATAAAGGCAAGCAGATCTTTGATGTAGTAGTTTAGAAATGTTTCCATCTGTACAGTTGAACTCTTAAACCAAACTTTATTGCTAATCCAGATAATCATTTGGCAGGCGTCGCCTCTCCTGCATCTCTCGGATTCCTCCTGTCATACCATCGGCGTGTGGTCGCAACGAAATTTACCACCTCAAATGATTATCTGGGTAAAGCCTTTTTATTATATGATCATTATAATCCAATTATTCTTTTTTGTAAAGAATCTGTTTGTTTCTCAAATAATTTCCTGAATTAAAATTTTAATTTCTACTTCAAATCTTCCATGCAGAAATTAATCTTGAAAATGTAGCATTTAATCTTTCATACATATCTTGATATTCTCCTGCTCTTTGTCGTATCTTTTTATCGTTGTTCGGGTTTGGCGGAATCTGTTACCTTGAGTTTCTTAAAATGAATGCTTTTTAATCAGTTAGAATCCATTACTCTGAACCAGTAACCTGGGTCAGCCACGATTGGGCATTCCCTTGTATGTAAAATGCCTAGCGTCTAGGCAGGCACAAAGGACTTAGCGAGGTATTTCACGAGCTTAGTCCGACTGACTGGTACGGCTTTGATGATACAACGTAAGCAGTAGCGGCTGTTTTGATTCGATTGGTATTGCCGATTCCTCCTACACGAGCTTCAGCCCCGACGGCGGTAAAGGAGGTACTTATGTCTCATTTAATACCTGGTAATCATAAACATCTCACCTTAGATGACAGGATCTATATTGAAAATAGCCTTGATGAAGGAAAGTCTTTCCGTGAGATCGCCAAATATCTCTGCAAGGATCCTTCCACGATCTCAAAAGAAGTATGGCGCCACAGGGTCGTCAATACATGGAACCGCGGCAGTTTTACAAACCCCTATAATTTTTGCAAATACCGCTACCATTGCAAGAAGACAAATGCCTGTGGAAAATACCATGCTACGCATGATCATCCCCAGTGGAACTATTTTAGAAGGATACACACAATGGGATATCCGCAGAGCTGTTGACCATGTGAACAATGCTCCCCGCAAAAATCTGGATGGTCGTACACCTTACGAGATCGCAGTGAAAACCTTCGGTCCCGAAGTACTAAAGCAACTGCAGCTCCGATATGTTGCCCCTGACGAGGTAACACTATCACCGAAGCTGCTCAAATAACTCTAATCAACGAAATCCGCCGCCGGGCAATGGAACATTTACAGTTATAGACCGAAGCCTGTAGAAGTTAGTTCTAAACAGTATACTTCCAGAGGCTTGTTTGCCATACCCAAAAACAAATATTTTCGTTGATTTCCATCAAGTATATCATAAAATTGGTGGAGTTATCATCTGAAAAATGCAAAAATCATGCTATTTTCATAGTGTATGTAGATTTTAATCTCGCACACAGAAGTTAGTTTTTAAATTCACGCCTTGTAATCCGTACTTAATGAAATATTCTCACACCGTCTTACCCTACACAGCAAATCCTGATCATCGCTTTATCACTTATTATAAAAAAGCGAATTATAAAAAGCTCTGAAACATCTTTGCCTCAGAGCTTTCATATCACAATTTATTTCAATGATAGTCCCTTATCGCCGGTATCCGGTTCCGCAGGAACATCAACGTAACCTTATAGATATATTGATTGTCCTAAGAACCAATTATTTATCAAGATTATCCGGCCCAAAACCAAGGGGGAGCAGTTCTTCCAGTGTATACTCCACTTGCCTGTCCTCTCCGTCTGCAAAAACGATCTTGAATGTCTTTGGATTACAGAATTCCATCATTACCTGACGACAGACGCCGCACGGAGCGCACAGCGTATTCCCATCTGTTCCTTCCATTCCGCCTACGACGGCAATCTTGGCAAATTCTCTTTCTCCTTCATACACTGCCCGGAAGAATGCGGTTCTCTCCGCACAGTTTGTCGGTCCATACGCGGCGTTTTCAATGTTGCATCCATGATAGATTTTTCCGCTTTTCGTTAGAAGGGCAGCTCCCACACTATGATGTGAATAGGGTACATATGCGCGTTCTCTGGCCTTTTTTGCTTCTGTAATTAATTCTGCGTTCGTCATCTTATAATCCTCCAATCAAATCTAATAACCCAAACCGTCGTCAGTATTTTGTATAATTTTAATTAATCTGCTTGTTCCAAGTCTTTCTGCTCCAAGGCTTATAAATTTCTCTGCATCGTCAAGCGTAGCGATTCCGCCCGCCGCTTTTACTTTCACGTCTTTGCCGATATGAGATTTCATAAGCTCCACATCGTCAAATGTCGCTCCCGCTGTGGAAAATCCTGTAGAAGTTTTGATGTATTCGGCTCCTGCTGCCGTAACGATCTCACACATTTTGATTTTTTCTTCTTCTGTAAGAAGACATGTCTCAATAATAACTTTTAAGATTTTCCCGCCGCACGCTTCATGAACCTGACGAATCTCGTCTTCTACTTCCTGATATTTTTTATCTTTTAAGAGACCGATATTAATGACCATATCAATCTCCTCGGCGCCGTTCTCAATCGCGTCTTTTGCTTCAAAAACTTTTACCGCCGTTGTACTGTATCCGTTAGGAAATCCGATCACTGTACAGATCGGTAATTTCCCGTCTACATATTCCGACGCCTGCTTTACATACGACGCCGGAATACATGCAGACGCCGTCTTATATTCCATTCCCTCGTCCATGATCCGGCGAATATCTTCCCACGCAGCCGTCTGTCCGAGCAATGTATGGTCCAGACGCTTTAATATCTCCTTCTTATCCATCGTCCAACTCCTCCTTTTATTTATACCAACTGATCAAGAAGAGAACTTCCTATTGTATTCTCCGGCATTTGTACACCGAAGTTGTCTGCAACCGTAGCTCCGATCACAGCGAAAGTCTGAGCCTCTTCTAATTCACCATTATCTCTCATAGCGGGAGAATATGCAAGGAAAGGAACTTTTTCTCTTGTATGATCTGTTCCCGTATGAGTAGGATCATTACCATGGTCAGCCGTTATGATCAATAAGTCGTCTTCTTTTAGAAGATTCAGCAATTCTCCGAGCTTTTCGTCAAATCTTTCCAGTTCATCAGCATACCCCTGCACATTACGCCTATGTCCCCACAATGCATCGAAATCCACCAGGTTCACAAAGCAGAGTCCCTCAAAATCTCTTTTTGCGATTTCAATTGTCTGCTCCATCCCATGCACGGAACTCTTCGATTTATTTGATTCTGTAATTCCTTCTCCATCAAAAATATCGAAAATCTTCCCTACGGAGATCACGTCAAATCCGGCATCTTTTAATGCATTGAGCGCCGTTCTTCCGTATGGTTTCAATGCATAGTCATGACGGTTGCTCGTTCTCTTAAACTCGCCTTTTCTCTTGCCGACATAAGGCCTAGCAATGACACGTCCGACTTTCCATTCGTCTTTCATAGTGATTTCTCTTGCAATTTCACAGCAGCGATACAGTTCTTCAAGCCCAAAAGTCTCCTCATTCCCACAGATCTGAAGTACAGAATCCGCAGATGTGTAGACAATCATATGCCCCTCAGCAATCTCTTCCTCTGCAAGCTCATCTAAGATCTCCGTTCCGCTGGCGCTTTTATTGCCAATGATTACGCGGCCTGTCCTTTTTGACAGTTCCTCCAATAGTTCCTCTGGAAATCCTGTTTCTGTAAATGTTCGGAACGGCTTTGTAATATGAAGTCCCATCATCTCCCAGTGGCCTGTCATGGTATCTTTTCCGGTACTTGCCTCATTTAATTTCGTATAATATCCCATGGGTCGGGAAACCGGCGCCACCTGCTTTAATCCGTGCAAATTCGCTATTCCAAGCTTCTGCAGATTTGGAATCTTAAATTCTCCGACATTCTGGGAAATATGCCCCAGCGTATCTGTATTGGCGTCTCCATAATCCGGCGCGTCATTTAATGCGCCTACCCCCAGGGAATCTACTACGATAATAAAAATTCTGTTATATTTTTGTTTACCCATGCTGTCTGCCCCTCCTTAGAACAGCGCGACAATACCGCAGATCATTGCGCTCAGGATGCTCACCAACATTCCGCCAAGCATCGCTCTTAATACTAATCTTGAAAGCGTTCCTCTTTTATCAGGACATAGAACCCCGATACCTCCTACACAGATACCCATACTTGATACATTCGCAAAACCTGCGATAGAGATAGACGCAATCATTGCAAATCTTGGATCTAAGCTTTCGATAAATGTCCCCAGATTGCCAAATGCGACGAATTCGTTTAACGCTAATTTCTGTCCCAATAACATGCCTTCCTGCAGGATATTCTCTGCATCAAGTCCCATAAGGAATCCAAACGGCGCAAATACATAAGAGAATATCGTTTCGAGATCCAGACGGACAACTCCTAAAATAAGGTTGATAAGCGCAACAAGGCCAAGTACGGCAATCAATGACGATGCGATTCCGACAATCATGGACATACCTGTAGAAGCTCCGCCCACTACGGCGTCAATGACATTCGAATTTGATCCTTTATTATCCATTTTCACATCATCAATGGATAACGCCTCCTGTGTCTCCGGCAAAATCATTTTCGCTACCAAGATACTTCCAACCGGTACAAGTACACTTGCGATCAAGAGATATTCCATAGGAATACCGCAGGCGGCATAGCCTGCCAGAATAGATACCTCCATGCTCCCCATGCCTGATACAAGAATTACCATGATTTCACTATCTGTCATTTTACCGATGTATTTGCTCACCAGCACAGGACTGCTTGTCTGTCCAAGAAACATATTGGCAACAGCCACAAAACTTTCTACCGCCGTTGTCCCCATCAATCTTCCAACCGCTTTACCAAGCCATTTTACAACAAATCCAAGCGCTCCTACATAGTATAACAATTCAACTAACGCGGAAACAAATACAACGCCGCCTAACGACTGAACAAAGAACACACTCATCTTTGAGCTGTCTGCAAGATCGCCGAATACGAACGACAGACCGTCTCTGCCGCAGCCGACAACCGCTGTAACGCCGTCTGACAAAACGGAAACTACCTTCTGTCCCAGCGGTATTTTAATAATGATAATGGCAAGAACAAACTGAACAATAACTGCTTTTAAAACGATCTTCCAGTTAATGGCTTTGCGGTTCCACGATAACAGCCAGAGAAGACCTAAAACTACTGCAATACCGAGTAAACTTATTACGAGCCGCATATCGCTCTTTCCTCCTATGTATTATTTCTCTTTATCCTCTTTTATTAAGTTTCTGATGCCCTCCACTGCGACTTTGATCGCGATCTCCGTATCATGGACAATCGAATTATCCATACCCAGCGCATTTCTTTCCTGATTGCCAACCACTAGAAAATTAGAGCCGCAGCGTACTCTTAGATGACTTGCCGCGATAAATAACGCTGCCGATTCCATCTCAGACGCCTTACATCCCATCCGTTTCCAAGCTTCCCATTTGTTTAAAAGTTCATAGCTTACAGGCATTCTTTCCGGTTCATGCTGTCCGTAAAATGCATCCTTACACTGAACAACGCCTGTATGGAACGGCACGTCTAAAGCTTTGCACGCCTTTACCAGTGCATTCGCAACTTCAAAATCAGCGACTGCCGGATATTCAATCGGCGCATATTCGCGGCTTGTACCTTCCATTCTGACCGCGCCTGTCGAAACTACGACGTCGCCGCCTTTCACTTCAAGGTCAATCCCTCCGCATGTCCCCACACGGATAAATGTATCCGCACCGCAAAGTACTAATTCTTCCAATGCGATAGACGCGGATGGGCCGCCGATACCGGTAGACGTGACGCTTACTTTCTCTCCGTCTAAGTAGCCCGTATAAGTGATATACTCCCTGCTGTCGGCTACTAACTGTGCATTTTCAAAATGCTTTGCGATCTTGGCGCATCTTTTGGGATCACCTGGTAAAATCACATACCGCCCCACATCGCCGGGCCTGATCTGTAAATGATACTGTAATCCCACTTCTCCTGAATAATTTTGCATGACTGTTCCTCCTTGTAAATATAATTTTTATGCAAAGCAACGTATAACAAATTGCTATACTTCTAATCGTCTTCCGAAAGAATCTGCGATAGATTTTCTTTCATTCGGTCGTACTGTTCTTTATGAATCACAATCCGGTTGCCTTGTTTTGTAATAAATCCGTCCTTTTCAAGTTTTTGTATGGATCTGGTAATGGTCTTCACGCTCAACCCCGAATAATCAGACAATTCCTGCCTGTCATTATCCAGTCTTAATACTCCGTTCACTGCAAATTTTTTATACCTGTTGGTGAACAGCATCACCAGTCTGTCCGAGCCCTGCAAAAACAAAAATGCCCTGATACTGCGCGCCTGCTCTAAAAGATATTCGCCCATCAGCTTCGATTCATGTCTTAACGCAAGAATATCTGTTTTCATCCACTTGGCGAACTGCGCTTTGGGAATCTTTAATACGGTACAGTCTGTCACCGTCTGCATGGACGTCTGGTATTTATCTAAGTCCATAATCACTTCCATGCCTCCATAAGCGTAGACATTTGTAAACAGTATAAAATCAAATTTGATACCGTAAATCCTGTAATCCGTCGCTTTAATCAGTCCATCGCCTATAAAATAAATAGCCTCCACCAAAGTTCCCTCTCTGATAAATATTCTCCCTTTTTCCATCTTTTCAATCGAAAAACTGTCGAGAAGCCAAAGCGGCGCATTTTTAAAATAAGTATAGAACTGCTCGCGCCTCTTTTTGTCGATTTTTTTTAGAAACGGTAATACTCTGTCTAAATGATTGTCGCCCATACTCTTTTCCTCGCATTTCCTTATGCTTTGTTCGATTCACTTTGCGGCATGACTACTTGTTGAATTACCTTTACTGTATGTTATAAGTGGATTCTAAACCATGTCTTTATATATTGAAAGGACATATGTCCCTTTTGGAAACTTTTTCTTCACTAAAATTTATTTCGATAAAATCTTTACTTTACCAATCCAGTGTGCTACAATAGATGCGGAATTGCCACCGGGTAACGAAATGCGAAAGCATTCGGTACACATCGATAGGTCTTAGGAGATGTGTATACGGATGCTTATTTTTTTAGGAGGATTCTAATGAAAAAATGCAAATCTCTACTTTTTTATTTTTCAAAGGGGGAAATTATTCTATGGTGCTTATCCATAATGCTGATTATTATTTCCTTTTTGGTTTTTGACAGAGAGAACTATCTGACACTCACAGCATCTGTGATCGGGGCTACCGCTTTGATCTTTAATGCCAAAGGGAATCCCGCCGGCCAGTTATTGACTGTTGTTTTCAGTATTTTATACGGCATCATATCCTTCACGTTTGCATACTACGGAGAAATGATAACATATCTTGGTATGACGGCGCCTATGGCTGTCTTTGCTTTCCTATCATGGCTTCACAATCCCTATGGAGGAAACAGGGCAGAGGTCAAAGTCAACCGTCTGAAAGAAAAAGAACCCGTTTTCATGCTTGCACTTACCGCCGTTATTACCTTTATTTTCTATTTTATTTTGAAATCTTTTGATACGGCAAATCTGATACCAAGTACGCTGTCTGTTACAACGAGCTTCCTCGCCGTTTATCTGACTTTTCGGCGGAGCGCCTATTTTGCGCTTGCCTACGCTGCCAATGATATTGTATTGATTGTTTTATGGACACTGGCTGTCCTGTCGGATATTTCTTACTTATCAGTTATCGTTTGCTTCATTATGTTCTTAGTGAATGATATGTATGGATATATCAGCTGTACTAAAATGCAAAAAAGACAACAGGAATCTGTATGCTTCCGCATTCATTCGGATTAGCACACTCCTCCTTCCTGTTTATTTGCAGGGCAATCCTAAAACGCAAAAAAGACACCAAAAATCCTTTTTGAATCTTTGATGTCTTTCCGTCCTTTGCAGGCTGGTTTACAAGATAACAGTACACCGATATTTTTAAACCACGTCTCCGGCTTTCTGTTTCCCATTCTGTGCCATAACACCTGCAAGGGCGTGCGGGATATACAATTCCTCCAAATAATCCGTTTCTTCCTGTGTAAGTTCCAGCTCCACGGCTTTGACCGCTCCGTCAATGTTGGACTTCTTCGTCACTCCCATAACGGGAGCCGTAACCTTCCTAAGCAGCCATGCAAGGGAAATCTCCGTCATGAGTCCATTTTTACTTTCTGCCAGTTCCTTAACCCTTTCGATAATACTTGCATCCGCATCTTGAGACTTGTCATATTTGAACCTCGCATACGCATCCAGTTCGAGCCGTTTTGTCGTTTCACCAGCCGGTCGGCAGAGCCTGCCGGAAGCCAAGGGGCTGTACGGAGTCAGTGCAATACCCTGATCTTCACAGAACGGTATCATCTCCCGTTCCTCCTCACGGGCGATCAGATTGTAATGTCCCTGAACAGAGATAAATTCAGCAAAACCCTTCTCCCTTGCATAAAAGTTTGCCTTGGCAAGCTGCCACGCATAGCAGTTGGAAATGCCGACATATCTTGTCTTTCCCGCTTTCACTGCGTTATTCAGTCCCTCGATGATATCCTCCATTGGTGTGTGGTAATCCCACATGTGGTAGATATAGAGGTCTGCTTGTGTCAAGTAAGGAATAAAAAAAATTATTTTTCCGCGAACTACAGACCGCATCTGCTTATAGTTCATCAAATTTTTCCATCATTCTACACAAATTCAAATATATCATCATGGAATAGATATTACCATAATTATCAATCGTTCTCCTTTACCCTCCAATACCCTTTTCTTCTTCCTCCAACTCTTTCGATAACACCAATCTTTTTTAAGTCTGCCATTGCCCTTTGCACCGTTTTGTATGACACTCCTAAACGGTCAGCTATTTCGGACAGTGAAATGTCCGTTTGCGCTGTTATAATCTCTAAAACCCTTGTATTCATGCCTTTTTCTTTTCGGACATCATTTGTCCTTTTAAACGCTTTGCTAGTCACAACCGCAATAAACTTAACCGTAATGTCGTTTCCAAGAATACTATATTCTGGAATCTTAGCACCCATCAAATCGCATTCCTCACAAATCTTCTGTATGCCTCGTCCCCATGCTTCTATATACCCAGCTCTGAAAAAGGTATTCGCTAAATCTGGATTATATGGTCTGGAATTATGAGTTTTCATAAGATTTTCTGTTGTCCAGTCACTTGGAAATACACATGCATTGCTAATATACATAGACTCTTCTTCTATTCGAATTTGAATCGGGATACCGTCTTCCCATTTACAATGTATCAATGCATTGTATACAGCCTCTCGTACTGCTTCCCTCGCATAAGGATACGTCTCCACTCGTATCTCTTTATCATAAGAAATAGATGCCTTTAAATATTTCAAATAAATCAGTTCAACTACCCTGTCTGCTACCAGAATAAGCGATCCTTCAACCACATCCTGATATTGAAGATCTGAACCTACACCAAACTTTCCAATTTTCACATAACAGCCTGTAAAAAAACGTTGTGGATTACGATAAAAAAGCAAAACTGCTGCTCGTTTCAATTTTCCATCAGCAATCAGTCCCAATTTATTGAGCAATTCCTCATTTGTACATTCCAAATCTTTACGTGTCATTCGTTCTGTACGAACTGCTTCCCGACGAAAAATTTCAAAACTCTCTATATCTAAGTCTGCAACAGAAACATTATCTATTGGAACTGCATCCCAACGATATCCTGTCTTTCTAACTAGAAATTCTGTCAGTGCCGAACCACGAAGTTGTTGTTTTGTACTTCCACTCCTATAATGATACTCGCCACGATAATTAACCGGATAAGAGCTTGGATTTACAATAATCTGAATATATTGTTTTCCGTTCTCATCCAGGCAATTTACGTCGGCTATAATCCCCATTGTATCCTTAATTTTATTGGGAATATCCTCAAGAAGTTTTTGGCAGTCAGCCACACCAACAATCTCCCCGTTGTCATCAAGTCCGATATAAATGCTTCCTCCTTGCGCATTAGCAAAACCGCATACCCATTTCAGATATTCATCTCTCCATGACTCTTTATATTCTATGTTTTGACTTTCTGCCATACTTATCCTCCAAAAAATATCTTTTCGTTAATACGGATTTTCATTCAGCCAATCTGCCTAAATACATAACATTGTTATATGCAAAATAATCTCTATATTTATGCCGGCAAATATCAAGAACAGATAATTTTTTAATGCCTAAATTTAAAAAAACAACAATTTCAGAAATTTGTTACTGCACATCTTCACCCAATATCTCATCCAACATTCCATCCATTTGCACCATCATATTAGCATTTAATCGGGCACTTTCGTCTACTGTGAGCAAGTCCATTCTTCCATTAGGCATACTTCTCATATGAACCAAATCTTCTATCGCCACTGATGAAATTCCATCCATAAAATGCATTTTATTATTTACAATACTATAATGCAACCGAAAAATGTTTCTTCCCTTTCGCAAAAGACAGATAGTCTTTCCGGGCTTTTCTGCGGTAACGTCTTGGTAATGGTAGTCCATAGGACTTACAAAACCGATAAATGATCGTCTCCAGTTTTTCTCTTGCTTCATTTAAAAGGGATACATCCTGAGGATATCGGATGTTGGCCGGTGCACAGGTTGCATCTATCATCAATGTTCCCTGATTTCCTGCATCTTCCCGGCCCTTTTCACCATTCCCCTTTTCTGAAGAATCCTTTGACGGAGGATCCTTCTTCTCATTATCATGATTCAAAATATAGTCATTTGCTTCCATGATAATCTCAGGAGACAAGCGTTTCCGGAAAAGGACAAGGGTACTTGCATCAAATGGTGGTTCTTCCTGATAACCGGGAAGCCCTATGAAGTATTGCAGATATGGATTCTCTGTAATCTGTTCCACAAGTTCGCGGTCTGAGAAACCGAGTTTTTTTTGAATAATTAATGAACCAAGAGCCGTTCGCAAAGGCTTCGCAACATTTCCTGTATCATTTGGAAACAGATCTGCATATTTTGATTCAAAAACATCCCATGGGATTTGTTCTGCCAAACGCACCCATCTGTTTTCAGGATTCATATGCATTCCTAATGGTTGATTAAAATCGAGGAACGAATGTTGTAATTGATCAAGATATTTATACATATATTAGGCTCCCTGCTTGTATATTTTTAAGGTTATCTGCACGAAAAATGAACGATTCATTTCTATTACCTTGCAAGTATTATATACCAAATAGCCAAAAAAGTCAGTAAAATCAAGCATTTCATGTTTAATCAGCAGGCACTACTTATATTTTGTCCCAATATCAAACTGACGTAGGTAATCTATTACTACCTACGTCAGTTCTCAAAGTATTTTTTTATATTTACTTCATTTTAAAATCTGTTACGAAATTTTCTCTCCAAATTATTTCTGCACAATATTAATGATTTTCTTCGGAACGTAGATCTCTTTCACGATGGTTCCAGTCAGCTTATCCGCAACCGCCTCTTTTCCCGCCGCGATCGCGTCTTCTTTCGAGATATCCGCCGCTACGGAGATTACGGCTCTGGTCTTGCCGTTGATCTGAACCGGCACTTCAATCTCGTCGTCCTTCATCATTTCTTCGTCGTAGACCGGCCATCCGGCAGTGAACACACTTCCCTCATGTCCCAACTGCTCCCAGATCTCCTCCGCGATATGCGGGGCAAACGGAGATAGCAGTACTGCCATGACAGATAATGTCTCCTTATCTACGCCACCCTCTTTCTTGGCAATCTCAATCAGGTTGTTGTTATGCTCCATGAAGCCGGAGATTGCCGTGTTCAGGCTGAAGCTCTCCAGACGCTTCGTGATATCGCATATCAGTCTGTGGCGTTCCTTGATCATCGCCCTGGATGCTTTTACATCCGCATCCTTATTCTCCATTACAAGATTCCATACACGCTTTAAGAAGCGGTTTACGCCGTCGATTCCCCGGTCGTCCCACTCGGCGTCCAGCTCCGGCGGTCCCACGAACAACTCATACATACGCAGGGAATCACAGCCGTAGTCTCTCACCAGATCATCCGGGGAAACCACATTCCCCTTAGACTTACTCATCTTGATCCCGTTCTTTCCGGTAATCATACCCTGGTTAAAAAGCTTCTGGAACGGCTCGTCAAAATCAATGGTGCCGATATCGCACAGGAACTTGGTGTAGAAACGGGAATACAAGAGGTGAAGCACCGCATGCTCCACGCCGCCGATATACATGTCTACCGGAAGCAGGGCATCCGCCTTCTCTCTGGATACCAGCTCCTTATCATTGTGATTATCCACATAGCGCAGGAAATACCAGGATGACCCCGCCCACTGGGGCATGGTATTGGTCTCCCGCTTCGCAGGTTTTCCGCATACCGGACACTTGCAGTTCACCCACTCCTCGATTCCCGCAAGGGGTGATTCTCCGGTTCCCGTAGGTTCGTAAGATTCTACCTCCGGCAGGCGAAGGGGAAGCTCCTCCTCCGGCACCGGCACATTGCCGCAGTCCGGACAATGTACGATAGGAATTGGCTCGCCCCAGTAACGCTGACGGGAGAATACCCAGTCCCTCAGTTTATAATTCACGGTCGCACGTCCGATTCCTCTCTCTTCGATGATATGCGGTGCTTCTTTCTTAAGTACCGCAGACTCCATTCCGTTCCATTCTCCGGAATTGATCATCGTCCCGCTGGCTTCCGTATAAGCCTCGGTCATATTCTCAATCTCCTGGCCGTCTTTTGCGATAACCTGTACGATGGGAATGCCGAACTTCGTCGCAAATTCAAAGTCTCTGTCGTCATGGGCGGGCACGCACATGATCGCCCCGGTACCATAGTCGGCCAGTACATAATCTGACAGCCAGATAGGCGTCTTCTCTCCGTTTAACGGGTTGATCGCATAGCTTCCGGTGAATACGCCCGTCTTCTCCTTATCCTGCATACGGTCTACGTTAGACTTCATGGACGCCTCAAAGATATATCTCTCTACCGCCTCCCTGGTCTCCTCCGTAGCAAGGCTTTTGGCCAGCTCATGCTCCGGCGCCAGTACCATGAAGGTCGCGCCGTACAAAGTATCCGGTCTTGTGGTATAGACCGTGATCTTCTCTTCCCGTCCGTCTACCGGAAAATCCACTTCCGCGCCGTAGGATTTGCCGATCCAGTCAGACTGCATCTTCTTTACCTTCTCAGGCCAGTCCAGCTTGTCAAGGTCGTTAAGCAGACGCTCCGCATATGCCGTGATCTTCAGCATCCACTGACGGAGATTCTTTTTCGTGACCTCGGCGCCGCAGCGCTCACATTTCCCATTCACTACTTCTTCATTTGCAAGACCTGTCTTACAGGACGGGCACCAGTTAATCGGAAATTCCTTCTCATAGGCAAGCCCTTCCTTAAACATCTTCACGAATATCCACTGGGTCCATTTATAGAAATCCGGATCCGTCGTATTCACTTCCCTGTCCCAATCATACAGAGCCGCGATCTCATTGATCTGCTTCTTAATATTCTTCACATTCTCCTCCGTGGAAATAGCAGGATGTACGCCCATCTTGATGGCGTAATTCTCCGCCGGAAGCCCGAAAGCATCCCATCCCATAGGATGAATGATATAATATCCCTGCTGCAGCTTATATCTGCTCCACACATCAGAAATAACGTACCCTCTCCAATGTCCGACATGAAGACCGTTCCCTGACGGATATGGGAACATATCCAGACAGTAATACTTCTGACGCTCTTTTCCTTCTGCATCTGTCTTGACATTCACCGGGTTCTTCTCCCAGTTCTCGCGCCATTTCTTCTCGATCGCCTTATGATTATAAGGTATCTTAGTCATAATCCTGACTCCTCTCTTTCTTAAAATCATTTTTTATCATATCATAATAAAAAAACCTCCGCATCTCCAAAGAGACGAAAAGGCTTATATTCAGCAAGTCGTCACTATTTCCTACTTATTATATGAAGATTGTTAAAATAAGTCAAGTACTATTTTTCTTGCATAAATGTCAGATTTTTAGTTGTCCCTCCCCTCTCTTTAGTGTATAATAGACAGTAAGTAGATAAAGCTGAGTATTTCAGTAAAATATGATACATAAAGGAGAGGTTTACCATGGTAAATTTATTGACTGGCCCAAAAGGCAGCGGAAAGACACAGCAGATGATCGAACTGGCGAATAAGAAAGCCAAAGAATGTAACGGAAATGTTGTATTTATCAAGAAGACACACAGAGACACCGCCAGCGTCGCCTTTGATATTCGTACCATCTGTATGGACGATTTCACCTCGATTACCAATACTGACGAATACATCGGATTCTTGTATGGTATGTACAGTTCCAATCATGATGTCGAGTGTATATTTATCGATGGTCTTTTGAAACATGCAGATATCTCCCTACAGAATATGCCTGACTTCATTTCCAGGCTGAAAAAGATCTCTGCAGAATGCGGTATCGAATTCTTCGTAAGTCTCAGCGCGACAAAAGCGGATCTGGCTTCGATTGATGCAGATGGCTGCAGTTATTTGAATTAATCACAGGACGTAACCGGCAGCCCGTCAGAGGCTGCCTTTTTATGCGCAGCCCCGTGCAGAAGAAGTATGCCGCTAAGTCGTCGCACGGGGCGCGCGGCGAGTAGGGAAGAGTCTTCCCTGCTCGATTATCCGAGACTTCATATGTTACAGCAGATACAGGAGTAAATACCGGAAGATGAACGAGACAAAAGACAGAAAACGGCGCGGAAACAATCGTTTTAACCATGCAAATAACGCAAATAACGTAAAACAGAAACCCGGCGGAATTAAAGCCGCAAAATACCGAAAAGCAAGACGCCGAAGATTACGGAGGATCCGAATTATGATATTCGCTTTCCTCTCTTTGTGCTGCTGTTTCCTGCTCATATTCGGCGTCCGTACAGCGATATCCGCAGGCTCAAAGTTCATCCGGAATCACAAGGCAGAAGCTCAGAAAGAAGCTGACAGCAAGCCAAAGAAAAAGAGCTATGATAATGTAACGCTGCAGGAACTGGTTCTGAATACGGATAAACCCTCATCGACAGACAAACCTGTTACTATTACGGTAAGTTCCATGGGCGACTGTACGCTCGGAACGGACGCTAATTTCGCTTATTCCACCAGTTTGAACGCTTTCTATGATATAAACGGGCCGGATTATTTCTTTCAGAATGTCCGTTCTGTCCTGGAATCTGACGATCTCTCCATTGTGAATATGGAAGGGACACTGACGGAGTCCAACCAGAGGGAGAATAAGAAATTTGCTTTCAAGGGGCCGCCGGAATATTTCAATATCCTGGTCAAAGGCTCTGTAGAAGCCGCTAATCTGGCGAATAACCACAGTAAGGATTACGGTGACGAAAGTTATACCGATACGATTGCCGCCCTGGAAGACGCCGGTATTCCCACATTCGGCTTTGAACGTGTAAAGATCCTGGATATCAAAGGCGTGAAGGTAGGGCTGGCCGGAATCTATGAATTGGCGGATCACCTGGAGAAAAAGCAGCAGGTAAAGGATAATATCGGCGCGCTGAAAGAAGCCGGAGCCCAACTGATTATCGTAAATTTCCATTGGGGAACGGAACGGGAATACACCCCGAATGATACGCAGAAAACCCTTGCGCATCTGGCTATAGACGAGGGCGCAGACCTGGTCATCGGCCATCACCCTCATGTGCTGCAGGGTATAGAAAGATATAAGGACAAATATATTGCTTACAGCCTTGGAAATTTCTGTTTCGGAGGCAATTCAAATCCCGGAGACAAGGATACGATCATCTTCCAGCAGACATTTACAATTAAGGACGGAGCCGCGGCAAAAGACGATAAGATCAATATCATCCCCTGCTGTCTCTCCTCTTCCGCCGGATATAACGATTATCGTCCGACTGTCCTGGAAGGAGAACAGAAGCAGAAGATACTGGATAAACTTGAAACCTACAGCCAATGGTAAAGAGGCCGCCGTAAAGCATTTACGGGCAGCCTCTTTCTATTTACAAAAACATCTCAAAACACAATGCCATAAGCGGCATGGTAATTATGCAGAAAATCACCGACATCACATTGATCACACTGGCATATCGGGAATCCATGTCGTAGATCTGCGCCACCTGGGTAACCATGGTCGCCGCCGGCGCCACGGCTGCCAGCAGCACAATCAGAAGGATATACTCCGCGTCCGGGTGTATTCCCATCCGCCCGACTATGACAAAAATCAATACGGCGGCAGCCGGAAACGCGATCAGACGCAGAAAACAGATGAGGTACGGTCTTTTCTGCCGGAATACCCATAGCAGATCCACATTTCCGATCACCATCCCGATCACCAGCATGCTGGCAGAAGCAACCATATCGCCGAAGCCCCTGACACAGCTTCCGATCACCGTCGGAAGTCTAAGTTCCGTAATAAACAGGAGCGTTCCTATCCCTATCGCGATAATATTTGGATTCAGGAATATCTTTTTGTAATCCCGCTCTCTCCTCCGGCTGATCACGCCGATGCCGTGGGTCCAGAGCAATATGGTCTGTATGATCGTATAACCCGTTGTATAGAATACCCATTCATTTCCAAGGACAGATGCCACCAACGGAACAACCAGGTATCCTGAATTTGTATAAATGACCGAAGCCTTTTCTATACTATTCACATGAAGCGGCTTCTCCAGCAGCTTCATCCCGCCGATCATCATTGCATGGACCACGGCCGCCATCACAATCGACAATGCAAGTCCCATAAGCTTATCCTGCGTCAGTTCTATCTGGAACGCATCTACAATAATACAGGGAGAACAGATGTAAACCACCATATTCGATATAACCTTACTGTCCTCCGACCGAAACAAGCCGATCTTCACGATCGCATATCCTACCGCCATCGTAAGAAACATCGCCGCAATCTGTTCTGCTAACAGTATACTTAATCCCATTACTCTTCTTCCGTCTCTTCCTCCCGACTCCCTGCATCCTGGCCACCAAGACCCGCATCTCCTTTGATCTCCAGGGACATTACGAGATTCGCTTTTTCATCCTCTTTATACTCCATGACAACCGTCTGGCCTTCTTCACATCGGATTACATCGATGAAATCAACTATCGAAACGTCGAATATATCCTCGGAACCTTCCACCATAATATAATAATGGGACGTTCCGTCTATGACCGCCTGGGCAATCTTCGTGATCTTTCCCGTCGTCTTCTTGATTTCCCGGGTATCTTTCTCTACTTCCTTGACACCGTTGCTGAAAAGCAGCTCGAGATAATTCTCCTCGCACTGGCTTACACTGTCCCCGATCGCCACGATCTGATATTTCTGGACATTTACCATGGCATACTTCTTCACCAGGCCCGCGTCGTCCTTAAGCGCTATGAAGTAAGTCGGCTCGCCTGAGATATTCAGAAGCAGCGGGAACGTCGCTTTGTACTTCAGATTCTGTACCTGCCCCTCCGCCGAAGACATGGCGGAAGCTTCCGTCGCACCTTCAACCTTGTAATACTTCGTCTCCATCGTCCTCTGGTTCGACAACACGAATCCGACGTTCGACTGATCTCCGTTCACAGAGGTCACGCCTGTATACATCCACACATCGTCCTCCAGCGCCAGATAATTATAGCCGTCCGTAGTCATCAGGCAATCCTTCTGGCTCAGGACACTGTTGAAGAATCCATGCTTCAGCGTACCATAGTAATCAAACAACTGAACCAGCAGATCTGCCGAGTAAGCACGGTCGACCCACTCCGGAACATCCTTGATGCCGTAAGTCTTCATATCCCCGGTGATCGCGTTGCACAGAACTACCTTCCCCACCGTCTCGCCGCCGAAAAGACCGATATTAAACTTCTTCACCGGAGCGATCCAGTACGGAACTCCTCTTTCGTCTATCTCGAAACTCAGTTCACCATAGATATAAGTCGGATGCGCGAACCGCAGATGCCGGTAAATATTCCGGTTCAGATGTTCGCTGGTCGTATATTTAATCCCCTCTTCCAGCTTTACCAGCTCTGTCGTCTGGTTCGCCATATTGATGCGGATATACGCCGGGATACCGTTGGAACGGTTCGTAAACCATTTGATCAGGTTCGCATATCGGAGAGGAGATACTCTGACCGGATTATCCTGATAATTAATCTGGCTGTAGATACTGTCCACTTCGAACTGGGACACCATGTCCACCATACTTCCCATCTTACGGTCCCCTAAGATCTCCGCCGTGTCCTTGTCAAGAAGCGGGATCTTGTCGAAAGAGAGTTCCTCTATATCCTCTGTAAATTCTCCTTCTTTTACCGTAAGCAGCTTCTGGTATTTCTTCGCATTGATAATCGGAGATGAAAATAAGGAGCCCAGCAGATAGACTACACCCAGTCCCAGGATCACCGCGCCGAAGCACTTCATGACCTTACTCCGCTTCAATTCATCTCTTCCGAATCTCTTGCGCGCCGCATAGAGAAGAGCCAGCGCCACTAACAGAAACAACACAAAAAACCAGGTTTCCGACGAATGGATGTTAATTGCGGGCAGAGCCACATAATAATATCCTCCCGCCGCTATAACCGCCGCTAATACAATCAATAATTTTTTCTTAATACTCATATAATCTCCTTCATATTTTTACACGTCACAAACCCCATTACGGTTCCTCACGATTCTTCCAGACAGTTAAAACTTACGGTTCCAGGCGGACGCCGTAAATAACATCAGGAAGGGGAATATCTCCAGACGGCCTGCCAGCATGTCGCAGCAAAATACCAGCTTTGACAGCGCCGAAAAATCCGCGAAATTTCCATTGGGGCCAACCATTCCGATCCCCGGGCCGATATTATTAAGCGTTGCCATCACAGAACTGAACGTGGTGCCAAAATCCATATTATCAATGGATACCAGGATGACGGAACCCACAAGAGTCAGCACATACGCCATCAGGTAGATATTCAGTACCCGCAGTACGTCCTGGTCCATCTTCTTCCCGTTCATCCGGATAATCCGAACGGCTTTCGGATGCACCATCTGGACAATCTCACGCTTGATACATTTTAACATCATCAGGAAACGGGCCACCTTCATTCCGCCTCCCGTGGATGAGGCGCAGGCCCCGACCATCATCAGGAACAACAGAATATTCTGGGAGAACATAGGCCATTCCACAAAATCCGCCGTAGCATACCCTGTCGTAGTGATCACGGAAGCCACCTGGAAGACCGCATAACGGAATGCTTTCAAAGGCCCTGTATACAGATGGCTGATATTAATCGTAATCATGAGCGCCGACGTCAATATAATCCCTATATAAGCCTTCACCTCTTCATTCTTCCATACTGGTTTAAATTCCCGCATCAACAGGAAGAAATACAGATTAAAATTCACTCCGAATAATATCATGAATACCGTAATTACGGCATCTATATAGACACTGTCAAAATACCCCACGCTCGCCGCATAGTTGGCGAATCCGCCGGTTCCGGCCGTTCCGAATGAAAAGATCAGGCTGTCAAAGAGGTTCATGCCGCCCAATAACAGCAGAATCACTTCTACGGCTGTCATCCCGAAATATATCCCGTAGAGAATTCTGGCCGTCGACATCGTCTTCGGAACCAGCTTATCCTTCTCGGGCCCTGGCACCTCCGCACGCATCAGATACATAGAATTCTTCTTATCCAACGTCGTAAGCACCATTACAAATACCAGCACCCCCATACCGCCGACCCAGTGGGTAAAGCTCCTCCAGAACAGCATGCCCTGAGGCAGCGCCTCAACGTCTTGAAGCACCGAAGAACCCGTCGTCGTGAATCCCGACACAGTTTCAAAAAAAGCATCCAGATAATTCGGAATACTTCCCGAAAGCGAAAACGGCAGCGCCCCAAACAATGACCATAGAATCCATGCGCTTGAAACAACAATCATACCTTCTTTCCCGTAGATCGTCCGATTCTCCGGTTTTTTCATGCCAAGCAGCAGATAGACCACTCCCAGGATTCCCGCAGGAATCAAAAAAAACACACCGCTAAACTCCCGATAAATAAATGACACCAATGCCGGAAGCAAAAGAAGCACCGCCTCGACTCCTAACATCTTCGCCAATATATATCGTATCATCTTCGTATTCATAACTTTTTCTTCCTGTCTCCCTTATGCAAGTATGTCCGTAAATTCATTAATAGTATGCTCTTTGGTAACAACAATTACACTGTCACCTACTTCCATATGATCGTCGCCTCCCGGAATTATGACTTTGCGTCCTCTTCCGATACAGGCTATCAGGTGATTGGGCTTTGTAGGCAGATCTTTGAGCGCAACATTCGTAAAACTGCATTCTTTCCTTATAATGAACTCCATCGCTTCCACTTTTCCTCCCAAAAGCCGGTAGCTTGTCTCTACGTTGGCGCTGCTGTAGGAATTCTTCATCGCCCGCACATAATTCACGATCTCGTCTGCCGCCGCGCTCTTCA
The DNA here is from genome assembly GCA_910574285.1 of Lachnospiraceae bacterium. Lineage (GTDB taxonomy): Bacteria > Bacillota > Clostridia > Lachnospirales > Lachnospiraceae > Sporofaciens. The sequence continues at coordinate 191,246 of CAJTAL010000001.1, forward strand.
CGGAGACTATACTGTCTATTCCCAGACCTTCTACCATCTGCGCCCGGGAGTCTTCATTTACTTTCGCGATGATCTTATCTACCCCCTGGGCCTTCGCAAACAACGACATGATAATATTCTCTTCATCCATGCCGGTCAGCGCAACCACGGCGTCAGATTCGCCGATGCCTTCCTCGATCAGAAGATCATGGTCCGCCGCGTCTCCCTGGATGACTGTGGCTTTAGGCAGCAGCTCGCAGAGATATTCGCATTTCTCTTCGCTGCGTTCTATGATCTTTACCTGCATCCCTGCCTGGAGAAGCTGACGTGAAAGATAGAAGCAGACATTGCCGCCTCCGCAGATCATGACTCTCTTAACCTTCGTGCTCTTCTTTCCCATAGATTTGAAAAAAGACCGCAGATCATGATGGCCCGCGGCTATATGAAGCCTGTCGTCCTCCTGCAGCACAAAATCTCCGTCAGGAATAAAGACCGAATTTCCTCTCTTCACCGCACATACCAGCATATCGATCTTAAATCTTCGGTCTATCTCCGCCAGGGACAGACCTGCCAGAGGATTCCCTGCCTTAAGGACATGCTCTACCAGTTCCGCTCTTCCCTTCATAAACGTCTCGACTTTGCTCGCCGCGGGGAACAAAAGAATCCTCGCGATCTCGTTCGCCGCCGATAACTCCGGATTTACCGCCATACTCAGACGAAGATCCGACCGCAGAAGATCTATCTGCTGATAATAAATCGGATTACGCACCCTCGCAATCGTATGCTTTGCTCCCAGTCTCTTTGCCAGCAGGCAGCTCAGCATATTAAACTCGTCCGTCGAAGCACAGGCGATCACCAGATCTGAACGGTCGACTTCCGCCTGCTTCTGGATCTCCGCATCGGCCCCGTTTCCCGTGATACAAATGATGTCAAGCCGATTCAGTGCCTCTTTTAACTTTCCCGCGTTCTGATCAATCAATACAATGTCATAATCTTCTTCTGACAACTGCACGGCCAGCTTATGCCCTACTTTGCCGTCACCAATGATTACTATCTGCATCTCTTTATCCTCGTTCATTATTCTATTTTGCCGTAATATAATACTAATGTCTTGATACCATAATTCCTTAGCAAATAATTAACAGCAAAGAGATTATAGCACTTTTGCCAAAAGAAAAAAAGCCCTTACGGACTTTTCTTCTTATTAATATTTTCATAGGATTACTTACTCTTGATTGCTTACTCTTCTGCCGCTCTCTTCGCGATCTCTGCCTCCTGCACGTCGGACGGAGCCTGCTCATAGCGCGCAAATTCATAAGAATAGGTTCCTCTTCCGCCCGTCATGGAACGTAATACCGTACAATAGCCGAATACGCCTGTCATCGGAATATCTGCCACGATCTCCTGGAAACCGCCCGCGATGGGGTTCATACCGAGCACACGGCCGCGTCTCTTGTTCAAATCACCCATAACGTCTCCGGTATAATCATCCGGAACCACTACTTTTATAGAAGCAATCGGCTCTAAGAGTACAGGATTCGCCTCCATGAAGCCCTTCTTGAACGCCTGTATCGTCGCGGTCTTAAACGCCATCTCGGAGGAATCTACCGGATGATAAGAACCGTCGTACAGCGTCGCTTTCACGCCGACTACCGGATAACCTGCCAGAGGTCCCTTAAGGACAGATTCCTGAAGCCCCTTCTCCACTGCCGGGAAGTAATTCTTCGGAACCGCGCCGCCCACTACCGTCTCTTCAAATACATACGGTGTATCCAGATCGCCGGATGACGCAAACTTCATCTTAACATGCCCGTACTGCCCATGTCCGCCGGACTGTTTCTTATACTTGGTATCCACGTCAGAGGTCTTGCGGATCGTCTCACGGAACGCTACCTTCGGCGTCTCCAGTGTCACTTCACACTTATATCTCTCAAGAAGCTTGCTTACCGCGATCTCCAGATGCTGGTCGCCCATACCATAGATCAGTGTCTGACGGTTCTCGCTGTCGTTCATCGCCTTCAGCGTGATATCCTCCGCCATCATCTTCTGAAGCGCCTGGGAAACCTTATCTTCATCGCCTTTGTTCTTGGTTACATACTTCATATATGTATACGGCTTGGAATACTCCGTCCTTCCGAAGAGTACCGGCGTCGCTTTTACGGAAAGGGTATCGCCTGTCTTCGTATTCGTAAGCTTTGCGATCGCTCCGATATCCCCGGCAAACAATTCTTTCACTTCGATCGGCTTATTTCCTATCATCGTATAGATCTTGCCGAGCTTCTCGTCCGTCTCGCTGTCCGCATTATAAAGAGTATCCTCGCCTTTCAATACACCGGAACATACCTTAATGAAAGAGTACTTACCGATAAACGGATCCACCATAGTCTTGAATACATACGCTGATTTTGCTTTCGCGAAATCATAATTCGCCTCGTAGATCTCATTGGTCTTGCGGTTGATTCCCGCGCATTCTATCCAATCCGGGCTCGGGAAAAACCTTACGATATCCGACAGGAGATTTGCAACGCCCTGTGCCTGTACGTTTGAACCCATGGCAACCGGAACGATCCTGCCTTCCATAACTTCGGTACGCATCGCTGCGCGGATCTCCTCTACGGAGAATTCCTCTCCGGCAAAATATCTCTCCATGTACTCGTCGCTGATCTCCGCCACTGCCTCTAACAATTTTTCACGGTAAGTCTCCAGATTCGGTTTACAGTAATCCGGAATCTCACATTCCTCTCTCTGTCCGATACCCGTATAACGCCTTCCGGCATTCTTGATGACATTAACGTAACCAACCAGCTTTTCATTCTCTCTGATGGGCTGGAAATGAGGCGCGATCACCTTACCATATCTGTCGTTCAGGTCCTCTACTACCTGACGGAAACTTGCATCGTCTACATCCATCTCTGTTACGTAGACCATACGCGGAAGATTGTACTTATCGCATAATTCCCACGCCTTTTCCGTTCCGACTTCCACACCGGCCTTTCCTGATACTACGATTACCGCAGCGTCCGCAGCGCTGACTGCTTCTTCAACCTCGCCTACAAAATCAAAGTATCCTGGTGTATCCAGCACATTGATCTTCGCCTTCTCCCACTCGATGGGTATCAGCGTCGTACTGATTGAAAATTCTCTCTTCTGTTCCTCTTTATCGAAATCACTGATCGTATTGTGGTCTGTGATCTTCCCCATACGGTTCGTTGCTCCAGATACATAAGCCATCGCCTCAACAAGGCTTGTCTTGCCGCTCCCCCCATGTCCTAAGAGAACTACGTTCCTGATCTCGTCAGTCCTGTAAACCTTCATATTTTCGGTGCCTCCTTATTCTTAGTAAAAATCTCATGTTTATATTGTACTAAAAAAACAAAGGTATTACAACTCTTTTATACAGGATTTACAATTTTCTTGTTATACTCCTTTATCTTATCTATATCCGACAAATTCACACTCAAACTATTCAGCAGCGCTTTCAGCGCAAATGATTAAATATGTTATGATCGCTATGTTATAATAGTATCGGATAATAAATTTAGTGTAAAGTTCCCATAAATAATTTACAAACCAGACGTTTACAGGTTAAAATAGAAATCATACAAAAATGATAGAATAAGGAGAATCGCCATGAAGCATAAAATCGGCTTTATTGGCTTAGGTCTCATCGGAGGTTCGATCGCACGGGCGATCCGGCAGTACTTTCCCGACTATGAGATCGCGGCCTTTGATAAGAACAAAGAGACTCTTGCCCTGGCAACCCAGGAATCCGTTATCGACGTGGCGGCAACAACCATTGACGATAACTTCCGCCACTGCAGCTATATCTTCCTGTGCGCCCCGGTATCCTATAACACCGCTTATCTTAAGCAGATAAAAAACTACCTTCACGAAGACTGCATTCTGACTGACGTAGGCAGCGTGAAGACGAGTATCCACAGAGAAGTAGAGAATCTCGGAATTGAAGAATACTTTATCGGCGGACATCCTATGGCGGGTTCGGAAAAAAGCGGCTATGTCAACTCTAAGGCAATGCTGATTGAAAATGCATATTTTATACTGACGCCATCGGGTAAAGTCCCGCAGAAAAAGGTAGCACGCTATACAAAATTCATCGAATTTCTGCATGCTATCCCTGTTCTTCTGGACTACCAGGAACATGATTATGTGACCGGAACCATAAGCCATCTGCCTCATATCATCGCATCCAGCCTGGTGAATTACGTGCGGGATTCGGATACACAAGAAGAACTGATGAAGAACCTTGCCGCGGGCGGTTTCAAAGATATTACCCGTATCGCTTCTTCCTCTCCGACCATGTGGCAGCACATCTGCCTGAAAAACAAAGAAAATATATCCCAGATTCTGAAAGGGTATATCTCCTTCCTGAACCATGCCAAGGATATGATCGACCAGGAAGACGCGCAGGGAATCTATCACATGTTCGATGCCTCCCGGAATTACCGGAATTCCTTTCCGGCATCCTCCGCAGGGCCCATCAAAAAGGCATATGAAGTCTATTGCGATATTATCGACGAGACCGGAGGGATCGCAGCGATTGCTACAATCCTTGCCTCCAATAATCTAAACCTTAAGAATATCGGTATTATACATAACAGAGAATTTGAAGAAGGGGTTCTGCGTATAGAATTCTATGACGAGGCATCTTCGAAAAGAGCCGCACAGATTCTGCAGAAATTCAGGTACATTGTCTATGAGCGTTAAAAGTATTTATCCAGGAAATAATCTGAGAGGCGAGATCACGGTCCCGGGAGACAAGTCCGTCTCCCACCGCTCCGTCATGTTCGGCTCCATCGCGCTTGGAACTACAAGAATTACAAATTTCTTAAAAGGCGCGGACTGCCGGTCTACTATCAAGTGTTTTCAGAGAATGGGAATCGAAATTACAGAAGAAAAGGACTGCATTCTGGTCTATGGGAAAGGGCTTCGCGGATTATCGGCTCCTTCCTGCACCTTAGACGTGGGGAACAGCGGAACGACCACAAGGCTCCTGTCCGGTATTCTGGCGGGTCAGAACTTCTCCTCCGTCATGTCGGGCGATGAATCCCTGAACTCCCGTCCTATGGGACGCGTCATGACTCCGCTAAATATGATGGGCGCACACATCCAGAGCATCAACGGCAATAACTGTGCACCTCTTAGAATAGAGCCGGGAGATCTCCATGGGATTCATTATCAGTCTCCGGTTGCTTCCGCCCAGGTAAAATCCGCCGTCCTCCTTGCCGGACTATATGCCGGCGGCGAAACCTCCGTGGATGAACCGACACTTTCCCGCAATCATACGGAACTGATGCTCAGAGGCTTCGGCGCAGACATATCTTCCGCCCTTCACGAAGACGGTACGGCCACAGCACGCATACAGCCCTGTAAGGAACTCTATGGACAGAACATCCAGGTACCCGGCGACATCTCGTCGGCAGCTTATTTTATTGCCGCAGGGCTTCTTGTCCCGGGTTCGGAATTACTGATTAAAAATGTAGGAACAAATCCTACCCGGGCGGGAATCCTTAAAGTATGCCAGGCAATGGGCGCAGATATCACTTACCTGAACGAACAGAATGCCGGCGGAGAACCCACCGCCGATATCCTTGTCAGGCACAGCTCGCTTCACGGCGTCACGATAGAAGGCAGTCTCATTCCGACACTCATAGACGAGATTCCCGTCATCGCGGTCATGGCTGCATGTGCCTCCGGAACGACTATTATAAAAGATGCGGCGGAATTAAAAGTAAAAGAAACAAACCGTATCTATACCGTAACAGAGAATCTCCGCGCCATGGGCGCAGACGTTACGCCCACGGATGACGGCATGATCATAGAAGGCGGAAAAATCCTCAAAGGAGCACAGATCAGGAGTTACCTGGATCATCGCATCGCAATGGCGTTTGCGACAGCGGGATTAACCGCAGAAGGCGAGACTGTCATCGAAAACAGTCAATGTGTTGACGTTTCTTACCCGGAATTCTTCAACACCCTTGATCAATTATAATCCTTAAATAAAAATTGGGGCTGTTGCAAAAAAGCGTGGAATCTTTACATTTTGCAACAGCCTCATAGCGTTATTTATGATGAGACGTATAATCTTTTATAACAAGCGGAATTTGAGACATCATATTATCCACATCTTCGAACATCGCGCTCTTCGTCGTCCCCAGCCTGGCTGCTTTATTAATATGCTTCACAACTTCCTGATACTGATTTTTTACCCGGTCAAAGAATCCGCACAAAACCTGGAGCCCCGACTTTGACTGGCTGATCACATCAGAGATCTCTGTATGTACGGTCGTCGTCCCTTCTGCAGCCCGGGTAATCTCATCGAACATATCATATGTTTCCTGCACCTTATTGATACTTTCTTCCAATGCATTCTGAGAAATATTGATGCTGCCGTTCAGATGGTCTGTTCCCTGCTCTACCGCCTGGATACCGGAACCCACTTCCCTGGTCAGGCTCTTGATCTCGTCGGCAAGCTTTTTAACCTCCACCGCCACGACCGCAAATCCTTTTCCGTGTTCACCGGCGCGCGCCGCTTCTATAGAGGCATTGATCGCAAGGAGATTCGTCTGATCAGCAATAGATACGATCTTATCGGTACACTGCCTTATCGTCTCTACGGCTTTCTGCAGACTTTCAAACGTCTGCTCCATCTCGCTGAAGTATGCCGCAACCTGTTCGGAGGTAGACTTCAATTCTTCTACCCCGTTCTGCGCATGCGTCACCGATTGGGTTATCGTATCCCTCACCGCCACAAATTCACCGGAGACTTGCTCTATACTGGAAAAATTCTGCTCAAAATCCTGCAGCCTTCCCTGAAAATTCTCCGTCTCCTTCAGGACGCCTCCGAAAGACCTTCTGATTTCATTCAATTCCCACAGAGAATCTACTTCCTTTTTCACAACGTCTTTGTGATAATCCTTCAGCGTGTCAATTACGTGCAGTACCGGATTCAGATTATCCATGCCTTCAGCGGCCTCTCTGATCTCTTTATGATTTCTTTTCCCAAAAAACATGTCTCTTTCCCCCTTTACTCAAACACTACGCAAGTCATAGACTGATTGACAAACCGATTATTATAATGCTCCCCATATCCCACAAGACCCGCATGGTTTCCCAGCCTGCTCATATCATTCAGGTATTCCTGCATATAATTATTCTGCGTAAACAACAGATACCGGAACAGACAGTTTACGGAAAATATCGCCGATATCTTTGAAAAATCCTGCTGTATCATACGGATCGTATCGTTTACAACCGCTCTGTAATCCCCCAGCTCCAGCAGAACCAGAACGTCCGAATCATTGACCTGCCTGAAACATGTCAGCGCGCTGCCGCTCACTTCTTTTATGGATATAATACAGGTATCGTCGCCATTCAATTTGCCGAAAGGATTCTTAAAAGTCTGCGTCGTAATCTCCTGCTCCGACACTTTGAGGATATCCTGATACACCTGCTTTGCCGGTTTACCGTTTAAAGCTCCTAATTTGTATTGTGCTTTATCCGTCTGCGACGCAATGAACCGATAATTTTCCATCTGTCTGTAGATATTCTCTTTATATGTTTTTACTCTGCCGTTCTGATTCTTGATCAGGGCATAAGCCACGGCGTCCTCATAGATCTTCCCGTTAGCCGACACTTTTCCCGCGTCTCCGGTTCCCCCTACCAGAGAAATCCTCCTGTGTTTTAATACCGAATGAAGCGTAGTCAGCACACAGGCGTCGTTTCCGGTACAAAAATCAATACAGACGGTATCTTCGTAAGAACCGTTTACCTGATTTACATCCTTCTCTAACCGGCCGATATATTTGACAGGCATACTTGACGCCTCTTCCAGTACATTTGCCGCCGCGATTATTCCGTCTGAAAACGCGATAACGCCTACCCCTTTTTCCACCACCTTCGAATCATAACTCATACCGATACACCCGATGCTTGGAACTTCCGGATACAGCTCCTCCAACTCTTTTACATGCGCCTCAAACTGATCTCCGTTAGAAAACAACATCAGAAATTGCGGTCTGCTGATTCCGCGAACTGCTTCTTTTAAATTTCCGCTTTGGCTTTTTCCAAAAATCTGCTTCATTTTGCTAATCCTCTTTCCTTTTATAGTCATTAATAATATCTTACATTCACGGCCTTACCCAGATTCTCTGCACATTCTTTCAACTGCTCTACCAGATTCATCCTGACGCTTAAGTCAAAAGGCAGATTAGAATTCTTGTGCGCCACATTCATCGCTTTTCCCACAAACAGATTCAACTGTGTACATTCTTCTATAATGAGTTTTGCAAGCTTTGCCGCCCCGTTATCAGCATCCAGTTCATCAAAGAATGCCTCGTCAAATTCGTCGTTCTCATAGCGCTTCAAAAGCCCTAATGATTTTCCTATAGTCAGGACGCCCTCTGTCACAAGATCCATTCCTTCTATAGTTGCCATCGGAGGCACCGTCGGATCGGCGTAATTCACTGAAGTCACAATCTCCCTCTTTAATACCCGCGACGTGATATTGGCGCTGGTACCGCCGCAGACGACCTTCTTCCCCTCCTGCTTCATGAAATCACGGACCACTCTTTCGTCATCCTCTTTATGCATCGGAGGTCCTGTGAATATATTGACAATCCGGCGCTCGATTACCCTTGCCACGGCAACCGTCGTATCGTCTCCAGGCTTATTGCCGTACAGATCGTCGCATAATTGGCTTAACATCGCCGCCAGGCGGGACGAAGACAGGGTCTGCTTCGTACATTTCAACGTATAGTCCGCCATATCCTCCCATGTCCATCCCAGATTCATGAGTTCTCCTTCACCTGCCCAGATCACACCGTCGCTCATCAGCACGAAACAATCCTTCAGTCTTACGTTGAAACGATATTCCCGAATATTCTTCCCTTCAATCACCCTTTCCTTATAGGGATAATTCATAATCTTCCCGTCTCTTACAAAAATACACAGAGGATTGTCGAATTCTACCAGATATGCCTCTCCGTTATGAAAAATCTGCAGAATACTGAATGTGGCGTAAGCTACTTCCCTGACCCTGCAAACCGGCAGCGTCTTTGCAATGGTCCCGACGCAGGACTCGATTGAAGCCCCCTCCCGGAACATCGTTCCCAGGATCTTAGACGTAAGCGTAGCCAGAATATTCGCCTTCACCCCGCTTCCCATACCGTCCGCCAGTATCACGATCTCCGAATCCTTTGTCTTCAATATCTCCACCTTGTCCCCGCACAACTCTTCTCCGTGCTTATTCAAGCTTTTCCATGATATATCCACACTCACACTCATATTATTCTTCCTCTTCAAACAGAATAGAATCTCTAAGCTTCGAAAGGGTTACCTTCGTCTCTGCCGTCGTCTCCCCCAATAATCCCGCAATCTCCTGGGCAACCATCATCTGCTTGTCAATTACCTTCTGCGCCATCTCCACCGTCTCCATCTTCAGGTTATAGTGCTGCTCCTTCGCCTTCTCTTCTTTCGTAATATCCTGATAGGTCACAAGAACAGATTCCAGGCTGTCGATATAGATAATCGTCTCTACCACCTTAAGCTTCACGGTATCCAGATTCACCTTTTTATGAATGATCTGCCTCTTTGTCGTCAATACCTCCATAATATCTTTATCGTCTAAAAATTCGAAAATATAACGTTCCAAAGCCTCTTCCCTCGACACGCCCAGCATTTCCATCGCCTTTTTATTGCATTCCCGGATCCGCATATCTTTATCCACAATCATGATCATACTCGGCGTAACGTCCATGACGATATTCGACATGGACTCTGCCTGGGCAAGGGCATATGGAAGACACATTCCGATCTCCGCTTTCTTCTGGAACACCGCTGCAGCTTTTGCCCGACAAGTCGCATAACCACAGGCTCCGCAGTTTAATTCGTCCTCTCTGGTGTATTTACCCATAGCGTGCAGAACCTCCTGCATCTCCTGTTCGGAGGGCTGCTTATCTAGCACGCGCCTGTCGGTAAATGTCTTTTGGAGATTCAGGCTTGCGCCGTCTATTCCCTCTGCCTCTTCTCTGTGGAGCACCTGTTTTTCAATATCCATCTTCGCACGTACCGTGGACTGCTGCCATTTATCCGAGGCAGGCCCTTTGATACACCCTCCTTCACAGACATTTACCTCGAAGAAACAGCTCTGTATCTCGCCTTTCTCCAGTTCACTGAATAATTCCATACAATTCTTCAATCCGTCAATATGTACTTTATAATACTGTTCCTCTGCCGTACCCGCCAGAACAGACTGGATCACTCCCCCGCTGATGGGATAGAGCCGGTTCACCTTCGGACTTGGGTTTCCCATAGGCTGATCCTCGCACTGATGGATATCGATTCCCTCCGCCTCCCACCATCCAGTTATCTCTTCAAAGGTCAGGATCGCGTCGATCGCTCCCCTCACACGCTCGTCTCCGATCGCCTCTTCTTTCTTGGCGATGCACGGACCTAAGAATACCGCCTTTACATCCTCCCCGTAGATACTCTTGATCAGGCGACCGTGCGCCACCATCGGAGATACAACCGGAGCCATCACAGATACCAGCGACGGGTAATATTTCTCAATCAGATCATTGACGCTCGGACAGCATGTGGTGATAATATTCTTCATCTGCTTCTCCTCAAGCAGCCGCGCATATTCCTTCGTGACGAGGGCCGCGCCTTCCGCCGTTTCCCGCACCTCGTAGAATCCCAGGCGCTTCAGGGCGGCCACTACCTGCCCCGGCTTATCATATTCCAAAACTCCCAGATAAGACGGAGCAATCGAGATGATCACCTTCATCCCCTGCCTCAGATATCCCTTTACACGATCCATATCGCTTGCAAACGTCTTCGCATTCTGTGGACAAACCTCCAGACAGTGCCCGCAGTTAATGCAGTGATCTTTCATGATATGCGCCTGCTCATTCTCCACCGAGATTGCTTTTACCTCGCAATTGCGCACGCACTTATAACAATGCCTGCAGCTTGCGTCCTTAAAATCAATTACCCGCATCTTGTCTTCGTCCTCCTCATCCTGTAATGTATTTATCTGCTGTCCTCTTCATTTTCACTTCTCCTATTATAACAAAACACAAATGTCTGCTCAACCTATTTTTAATAAAAAAGAATGTGCCTCGGCGCATCCTCCCGAAGGGTTTTTGTGATATAGGGAAGGAAGTTTCCTATATCACAAAAACAGCGCCTCTGCTTCAGATAAAGCAGGACGCTGTTCTCAACGACCAATTTATTTAATTCACGGTTCTCTTCACATAGCTGGTATGTAACGTCTCGTGTGCCTTATGGCTTCCCGGCGCTCCGAGATACTCTTCATAGAGCTTCTTGATCTCCGGATTCTCATGTGACTTACGGATTGTCTTCTCCGCGTCGTTGCGGTACAGTACGCCCGCACGGATACCGCGGACATCCGTGAAGTTGCGGACATCGCCTGATACCTGGGGCTGGCCGCCGCCATTGACGCATCCGCCCGGACATCCCATGATCTCGATGAAATGATAATCCGCCTCGCCTGCCTTTACTTTGTTAAGCAGTTCTCTTGCATTGCCGAGTCCTGAAGCAACCGCAACCTTCACATCCATGCCTGCCACATTGTAAGAAGCCTCTTTAATCCCCTGCGTCCCGCGCACGTCTGTGAACTCCAGATTCGCAAGTTCCTCGCCTGTCAGAGTCTCCACCGCCGTACGAAGAGCCGCCTCCATAACACCGCCGGTAGCTCCGAAGATGACGCCTGCGCCGGTGGACTCGCCCATCGGATTATCAAAGCCTTCATCCGGAAGCTTCGTAAATTCGATACCGCAGCGCTTAATGAGTCTTGCAAGTTCCCTGGTGGTAATCGCGATGTCTACATCCGGAACACCCGCCGCGCTCTGGTCGTCTCTTCCGATCTCAAACTTCTTCGCCGTACAGGGCATTACACTGACAGATACGATATTCTTTGGATCGATGCCCTCCTTCTCTGCAAAATATGTCTTCAGCATCGCGCCAAACATCTGCTGCGGAGATTTGCAAGTCGACAGATTCTCTGTCATATCCGGGAAGTAGTGCTCACAGTACTTGATCCATCCCGGTGAACAGGAGGTAATCATCGGAAGTACGCCGCCGTTCTTGATCCGATCCAATAATTCGTTCGCTTCTTCCATAATAGTAAGGTCTGCCGCCCAATCCGTATCGAAGACCTTGTCGAAGCCGAGTCTTCCCAGGGCTGCCACCATCTTGCCCTCTACATCTGTTCCCATAGGATAGCCGAATTCCTCTCCCAGACCTGCACGGACAGACGGAGCGGTCTGTACAACCACGTATTTCTCCGGATCTGCGATCGCCTCGATAATCTGGTTCGTATAATCCTTCTCATACAGCGCGCCGGTAGGACAGACAGCGATACACTGACCGCAGGATACGCAGCTTGTCTCTCCTAATCCCATATGGAACGCGGAGCCGATCATCGTGGCAAATCCCCTGTTATTCGGCCCGATCACGCCGATTCCCTGTGTCTTCTCACATACGGCGACACAGCGGCGGCATAAGATACATTTATTATTATCACGGATCATATGAGCCGCGGAATCATCCAGTTCATAATGATTCATCTCGCCCTCATAGAAATCCTCATCCTCCACGCCATACTCATGGCATAACTGCTGAAGTTCACAGTTTCCGCTTCTAACACATGACAGACACTTCTTATCATGATTGGAAAGCAGAAGCTGCAGCGTCTTCTTCCTGGACGCGATCAGTTTCGGGGTATTCGTGTATACTTCCATCCCCTCATTGACCGGATGTACACAGGCAGCCACCAGATTCCTGGCTCCCTTCACCTCAACGATACACATACGGCATGCGCCGATCTCGTTAATTTCCTTCAGATAACACAGCGTCGGTATCCTGATTCCTGCAAGATGCGCCGCTTCAAGAATTGTAGAGCCTGCAGGAGCGGATACGTCAAGACCATTGATTTTAAGATTAATATTTTCCATATTCTCCATCCTCCATTACTCTTTATAGATCGCGCCGAAACGACATTTTTCCATACAAGCGCCGCATTTCACGCACTTATCCTGATTGATCACATGCGGCTCTCTGACAGAACCTGTGATCGCGTCGTTCGGACAAGTCCTTGCACATAACGTACAGCCTTTACATTTATCTGCGTCAATCTTGTAGGAAAGAAGCGCCTTACATACGCCTGCCGGACATTTCTTATCTACGATATGCGCTATGTATTCATCCTTAAAGTAACGTAAGGTGGAAAGTACCGGGTTCGGGGCGGTCTGTCCCAGGGCGCACAGAGAATTTGACTTCAAGTGTGCCGCCAGGTCCTGAAGCTTATCCAGGTCTTCCATCGTCCCCTGACCGTTGGTAATCTTCTCCAGAATCTCCAGCATACGCCTGGTTCCGATACGGCACGGCGTACATTTTCCGCAGGATTCGTCTACCGTAAATTCCAGGAAGAATTTCGCGATATCTACCATACACGTATCCTCGTCCATAACGATCAGTCCGCCGGACCCCATCATGGAACCGATGGCGATCAGATTGTCATAGTCGATAGGAACATCAAACTGTTCTGCCGGAATACATCCGCCGGACGGACCGCCGGTCTGCGCCGCCTTGAACTTCTTGCCGTTCGGGATGCCTCCGCCGATCTCCTCTACGATCTCCCGGAGGGTTGTTCCCATCGGGATCTCCACAAGACCCGTATTCTTAACCTTACCGCCGAGAGCGAATACCTTCGTTCCCTTGGACTTCTCGGTTCCCATACCTGCGAACCAGTCGGCGCCGTTCAGGATGATCTGCGGAATATTCGCCAGCGTCTCTACGTTATTCAGTATCGTCGGCTTCTGGAATAACCCCTTCAAAGCCGGGAACGGCGGACGCGGACGAGGTTCTCCTCTGTGTCCTTCGATCGACGTCATAAGCGCAGTCTCTTCACCGCATACGAACGCACCCGCACCCAGACGAAGCTCAATGTCAAATTTGAATCCCGTACCGAAGATATCCTCGCCAAGGAGACCGTACTCCCTTGCCTGCTCGATCGCGATATTCAGTCTGTCTACCGCGATGGGATACTCTGCACGGACATAAATATATCCCTGTGACGCCCCGATGGCATATCCTGCGATCGCCATAGCCTCTAATACTACGTGGGGATCGCCTTCCAGTACGGAACGGTCCATGAATGCTCCCGGGTCGCCTTCGTCGGCGTTACAGCACACATACTTCTGATCCGCCTGGTTCGCCGCCGCGAATTTCCATTTAAGTCCGGTTGGGAATCCCGCGCCTCCGCGTCCGCGAAGGCCGCTGTCCAGGATAATCTGGATCACCTCTTCAGGCTTCTTCGTCGTCAGAACCGTACCCAGGGCTTCATAGCCGCGTGTTCCGATATATTCTTCGATATTCTCAGGATTGATGGCGCCGCAATTACGCAGCGCAACCCTGTGCTGCTTCTTGTAGAATTGTGTCTCCTGCAGCGGCAGTATCTCGTTATTCCCCTTCACCGTCTCATCATACAGCAGACGCTCTACCACATTTCCTTTTAATAAATGCTCAGACACGATCTCCGGGATGTCCTCTTCCTTCACCATCGCGTAAAAGGCGCCTTCTGGATATACGATCATAATCGGGCCTAACGCACACAGGCCAAAACAACCGGTCTTTATTACCGCGACCTCTTCCTCCAGCCCGTTTTTCTTAATCTCTTCTACCAGTTTTTCACGGATCTTCTGGCTGCCGGAGGAAGTACATCCGGTTCCGCCGCATACCAGAACATGCAGACGGTATTTGGATCCTGCCATGTCGTGTCCGGAACGGAGGTTGATCTCCCCTTGATTCTTTTCTCTTATCGCTTTTAATTCTTCCAGAGATTTCATTCTATCTTTATACCTCCCTTTCTTATTCATATTTGGCCAGAATGTCGTCGATGTCGTCCACTGTCAGCCGGCCGTATACCTCGTCGTTGATCATCATGACCGGCGCAAGACCGCAGGCGCCGACGCACCGACAGGCATCCAGAGAAAATTTTCCGTCCGGAGTACACTCTCCGCCGACGATCCCCAATTTTTCCATCAGCTTGTTGTAGATATCTCCGGAACCCTTAACATAACAGGCCGTTCCAAGACAGACTGAAATACGGTAACGTCCCTTCGGACTTAAGTTAAACTGAGAATAGAATGTCGCGACCCCATAAATCTTCTCTAATGGTATCCCCGTCTCATCAGAAATGATCTTCTGGACTTCATAGGGCAGATATCCGTAGATATCCTGGGCTCTCTGCATAATCGGCATCAGAGCGCCTTTCTCTTCTTTCAATTCATGGATCATCTCCAACAGTTCTTTCTCCTGTTCTTTTGTTCCGTTGAACTGAACCGTAGGTTTTTTAGAAAGCATTCGTGTTCTACCTCCCTTGATTTTTGTATTTTGGTAACGTTAAAAAACATATCCATTAAGTTTTATTCTAACATAATAATTTTCAAAAATCTACAAAATCTGACGCCAAATTGTGTTAATTTTCTGACATCTTCGTTTGATAATTCACGATCAATCTTGATCAAATATATTTTCTGCTTTCTCCCGGATTTCTTTGATCTTCCGGTGATCCTGCCCACCGGACGAGAAACCCATTACCAGATTCTCCCGGTGGATGATCCCCGGAAAATAAAAATCACACATGTCCTTTCGATGACATGTGTTTACCAGAATACCCTGCGCCCTGCAGTCCGCCGCAATTTGATTGTTACACTCGTGGTCGTCCGTCGCCGCGAGTACAATATCCGCCCCGTCTATCATTTTCCTTCGGTATATATCCCTGATCCAGCAGATCTTATCCTCCCGGCTTAACTGCATAATCCTGCCGGTCGCTTTCGGCGCAACCACCGTAATACGGCCTGCGAATTCCAGAAGCGTATCTACTCTTCTTGTCGCAATGGTTCCGCCGCCTGCCACCAGGATATTTTTCTCTGAAAGATCTACAAATAATGGAAAATATGGTTTCTCCACGTGATTCCTGCCTTTCTTCTCATCATCTTCGATTCTGCATTTACGCTGGTTTACGCCAATTCACGCAGACGCTTCCGGCGCTCCTGATAATCCGGCAGCACCTGCTCCACAATCTTCCAGAAATCTCTGGAATGGTTCATCTCTTTTCTGTGGGCCAATTCATGCACTACCACATAATCCAGAATCTCGGGGGGCATTAACATAAGCTTCCAGTTAAAATTCAGATTGCCCTTGCAGCTGCAGCTTCCCCATCTCGTCTTCTGCTCCCGGATGGTAATTCTTCCGTAAGAAACCCCCATAAGTTCTGCATAATACTCAACACGTTCCGGAATAAACTTCAGCGCTTTCTTCACGCCGTCTTTCCGCATCTCCTCCGTAATCATCGTCTTCTGCCTGCTTGCTTCCCTGAGTTTTTCCTGATTTTTTTGGATCCAGTCCGCCCTCTCTTCTACAAACCGCTCCGTCTGCTTCCGGGATACGGAATAAGGGGTACGCACGATTACTTTTCCGTCTTCCTTAATCTGGATCACGCTTGTCTTACGGTGAGAGCGAATCCACTCATATGTAATCTTTTCCATAACTTAATATCCTTTAAAATCTTTCCTACCGGCTGTTCTCAACCGCGCAGGAGATCGCCTCATTGTAAGTCGGATGAGCCCGCATCGCATACATCAACTGTGCAGAAGTCAAACCATTGGCAATTGCCGTCGCCAGCTCTCCGATCATATCCGTTGCCCGGGGACACAAAAGCTGCGCGCCCAGAATCACGTCGCTGTCCGCCGCAAATAAGATCTTGATCACTCCGCGCTCTTCCTTCGAAATGATCGACTGTCCATTCCCATCCATCACATATCGGCCGCACCGAACCGGCACTCCTTTCCTCCGCGCCTCTTCTTCCGTAAGCCCCACCGACGCGATCTCCGGATCCGTATACAGACAACTGGGTACGATAGAAATCGGCACAAACAGACAGCTCGGCACCATCTCGACAATTACAGACACCGGTACATCGTTCATCCTCTCCACCACATAAGTGGCCTGGGCAGAAGCAACATGGGCCAACTGAACCTTTCCTACCACGTCGCCCACCGCATATATCCCGGGAATATTTGTAGCGAAAAAATCATCCACCACGATTCTTCCCCGTTCTGTCCGGATCGGTACGTCCGGGTCAAATAAGCCTTCCGTATTCGCCGTCCTTCCCACAGATACCAGCACTGCGTCCACATCCGTCTTCTGGTTCTTTCCATGGCATACATAGCGGCAGCGTAAACCGCTGTCCTTTTTCGTGATCTCCTCCAATATACTTTCTTTATGTATCTCAATTCCCCGATTTGTGAGAATCTCTTCCAATGCATCCGAAAACTCTCTGTCCATATTCGGAAGCAGCCGGTCTGACACCTCGACAATCGTCACTTTCCCGCCAAGGGCGTTGAACACCGTCGCTAATTCAATACCGATTACGCCTCCGCCAAGAATCAGAAGGCTTCTGTATCCGCTCTTGTTCGACGTCAGCAATTCCTCGCTTGTCATGACTCCCGGGAGATCCATTCCCGGAATATCTACCGTCCGGGCTTTTGCCCCGGTCGCAATCAGGATATATCTTCCCGCAAGATATACCGTCTCGCCGCCGTCCTCTGCCACCCGCACCCGCCTGTCGCTCTGGATCGCCGCCATCCCCCGAACAAACGTTATTCCAAGCTCATCAAATTCCCGTTCCAGGTCTTCCCGCATTCTTGCCGCAGACAGATCCTTATATTCAAATATCTTCTGCAGGTCGAATCCTACCTCTTTGGCAAACAATCCGAATTTCCCGCACTCTTTCATATCCCGATAAAGCGACGCCGTATAGATGAGGGCTTTAGTCGGGATACACCCCCGGTTGATACATGTGCCCCCCACGTCTCCCTTATCAACGATGACAACCGACATACCTAACTTTGCCGCTTTTTTCGCCGCCACGTATCCCCCCGGGCCGGCGCCAATAATTATAAGATCATACTGTTTCCCCATAACAATCCTCCGTTTTACTCAATCTGCCAGTCTATCGGCTCCAATCCCTGTCCCGTCAGGAACGCGTTCGTCTGGCTGAAAGGCTTACTTCCAAAGAATCCTCTGTAGGCCGATAACGGACTGGGATGAGGCGCCTTCAGAATCAGGTGTTTCGGATTCGTCAGCATCCTGGCCTTCCGTTGCGCTGGAGTTCCCCACAGAATAAATACGATGGGACGGTCCTGCCCGTTGCATGCCATGATCGCTGCATCCGTAAATTCTTCCCAGCCGATTCCCCGATGGGAGTTCGCCTGATGCGCCCGCACCGTAAGCACCGTATTCAGCATCAGGACACCCTGCTTAGCCCATTTTGTCAAGCATCCGTGATCCGGTATCCGGCACCCCAGATCATCATGCAGTTCCTGATAGATATTGACAAGGGACGGCGGAACCTCCACGCCCTTCTTCACGGAAAAACACAGTCCGTGTGCCTGTCCGTCATTATGGTACGGATCCTGCCCCAGGATCACTACTTTAACTTTATGTAACGGAGTCAGATGAAACGCATTGAATATATCATCCACAGGCGGAAATATCTTTCTTGTCTTATACTCCTGATTCACAGTCTCAAACAACTGCCTGTAGTATGGCTTACGGAACTCCTCTCTCAACGCTTCCAACCAGTCATTATTAATTGCCGCCATATCTTTAACACCTCATTCTTATCTTTTTTGTACACTGCCTGACTATCTGGCTCGTTGCTTCGCGGGAATAAAGAAAATGAAGACAAGTGAACTGATCAGCAGCAATCCGGGATAGAACAGATTCGGAAGGATATCAAACGCCGTGATCTCAAATCCCATCTCGCTTGCCGCCGTGATCGCCACCAGCATCTGCGCTCCATAAGGAATCGCCCCCTGTGAAATACAGGAAAACGTATCCAGCAAAGAAGCCGCCTTCTTCGGCGTAATCCCATACTCCTGCGCCATCTCGCCCGCGATCGGATTCGCCATCACGATCGCCACCGTATTATTCGCCGTCGCGACGTCCATGGCACAGACAAGAAGTCCCATTCCTAACTGTCCGCTCTTATTTCCCTTGAATACACGCCGAATCGCCGACAGCAACGCCTCAAATCCGCCGTATTCCCGAATCAGGGCGCACATCGCCGCTACCAGGACCGCCACCATACAAGTCTCAAACATTCCAGATACACCGGAGCCCATATTGGCAAGCAGATCCGTCGGAGCCGTCTGACCCGTAACAAGCATGATCACCGAGCCGGACGCAATACCCACCAGCAGAACCACAAATACATTAATCCCTACAATTCCTCCGATCAATACAAGCACATAAGGTATGATCTGAACCAGATTGTAATCCTGCGCCACTGCTCCGCTCAGATCCATGCGAAGGGACAGCACAAGAATCAATACCAGCGTGACAAGCGCTGCCGGCAGCGCAATCCCAAAATTCTCCCGAAACTTATCCTTCATGGCACATCCCTGTCCGTTACATGCCGCGATCGTCGTGTCAGAGATAAAAGACAGGTTATCGCCGAACATCGCCCCGCCCATAACCGAACCGATACAAAGCGGAAGGCTGAACCCCGACGCCTCCGCCACCGTCACTGCAATCGGAGTAATCAATGTGATCGTCCCCACCGAAGTCCCCATCGCGGTAGACACAAAACAGGCGACCACAAAAAGCACCGCCACCGAGAACCTTGCCGGTATCAACGAAAGCATAAAATAAGCGACACTCTCCGCGCTGCTTCTGCCGACAACCCCTACAAAAACTCCGGCCGTCAGGAAGATCAGCAGCATGGTTACGATATTCTTATCCGCCATCCCCTGGGCCATAATCTCCAATTTGCCGTCAAAACTTACCTCCCTGTTCTGAATACACGCCACCAGAATCGCCGCAAGAAAAGCGACTACGATCGGAATATTGTAGAATCCCATAGGAATCTTCAATACATACTCGAATAAAACTCCCAGTCCCAGATACAAGACCAGAAACACGCCGATAGGCGCCAATGCTGCCGGGTTACTTTTTTTCATCTTTCATTTCCTCCTAATCCTGTCAGTACAGTACCGCACTCATTTCGTAGTATGCAAGGCTGTACTGTTGTACTTCCTTTACTCTATCATGCAGTATACAGCATGGTCAAGGAAAAGTTGGAAACTATAATTCTTCGATGAACTGGACTCCCTTCTCATGCGCCAGCACCTCGATCATCTCCGAATGCGTGCGGTGAACCTGGCTGGAAACCGTCACTATATAACTGAGGGTCCGCTGCATTCCCTCCGAGTTCTGCCACATGTAGCCTTTGCTGATCTGGATATTTTTGACATCAAACTGATGTTCCCTGGCGTATTGTAAAAAACTGCTGAACGCTCCCTTCTCCGCATTATATTCAATATACAGCTCCAAATACTTCGACTTCTTTCGCAGCCAGATATCGAATTTTAACATGCCGGATACGGTAAACGCGATCACGATACCGCCCAATACCGCGCCTTCGTAGAAACCGACCCCGATGGCCAGACCGCTGCAGGCCGCTGTCCACAGCCCCGCCGCCGTAGTAATCCCCATGATCTTATTCCTTCCGGTCAGTATAATCGTCCCTGCCCCGAGGAAACCGACTCCGCTGATTACCTGCGCTCCCAGACGCGTCGGATCGCCTGTCTGATAAATCAGATACACGTACTGATTCGTCATCATCACCAGCGCCGATCCAAGACACACCAGTATGTAGGTCCGAAGCCCCGCCGGACGGTTCTTCTTCCCGCGCTCCATCCCCAGGAACCCGCCGATCAGAACAGACAGAAAGATCCTGAACAGAATCGAGATCAGGTTAAGTTCCCGTAAGTAATTCATGACTGGTCCGCCGAAACCAAATCCATTCATCCCGCCCCCTCCTTTCCGGTATAACTTAACTGCCTTACTGCTTCATTGAATATGCTGTTTGGACAGCCGGCACTGTACAGCCTCTATGCCGTCACTCTTATGATACCTATCACCAGCAGATGCAGCGGGTAGAACACATAGAAAAACCATTTGGAAAATATCCTCCCGCGCCTCATCTGTCTGCCATTATAATAACCAAGAATTACCACTCCCGACAGAGCGATTCCCGACATACCTGCAAATACCTGAAACAGGTTCCTTCCTGCCGGTATCCTTCCCATGCCTCCCAGAAAAGTAACAATTCCAAAGAGTATCGCCGCTTTTATATATGCGTTTCTTTTCTCTTCCCACACGTCCTGCGCCCGGACAAATAATAAGGTAAATACGGGAGCCAGTACCGCCCAGTCACAGAATATGGACAGTATCATAATTCCCGTGACGATCCCCCCTCGCAAAGAAGGTTTTTTTATCTCGTCTAACGCCAGAATCATCAGATAACACAAGAATAACGTTGCGATCATATTAAATCCTCTAAATTCCATAAAGCCCTCTTCTGCAAACGCCATGCTGTATGGAACCTGTGAAATCACCGCAAATATAAGCAGCCGCCGCGCATATTTTTCTTTGGACCTGGTATAACCGTATCCCTCCACCAGAAAGTAACACATCGTAACCGCCGTAAAATATCCCAGATTCAAGAAAATATCATAAAGCGCTGTCCCCGGCGCCAAGAACACATTCGCAATATGATTCAGAAGCATGGTGAACATCGCAAAATATTTGATCACATCTCTGTTTAATACTTTCACTCTCTCTTCCATCGTCAGATACTCAGCCGGACCGGAACCCTTCTCTCCCGGAGATATTCCTTCACTTCTTTGATCGTAAGCTCTTTATAGTGGAAGAGGGATGCCGCCAAAGCCGCATCCGCTCCGCCCTCCGTCAATGCTTCGTAGAAATGCCCGAGCGTTCCCGCTCCGCCCGACGCTATAACCGGAATCGACACCGCATCCGCCACGGTCCGCGTAAGCTCAAGATCATATCCCGCCTTCGTACCGTCGCAGTCCATACTCGTAAGAAGAATCTCCCCCGCGCCAAGCTTCTCTACTTTCCGCGCCCATTCCAGCGCATCGATACCTACGTCGACCCTTCCTCCGTTCTTGTAGATATTCCATCCGCCTCCGTCAGCCCTGCGCTTCGCGTCGATCGCCACCACCACGCACTGGCTGCCGAACTTATCCGCCGCGTCGCTGATCAATCCGGGAGTATTGATCGCCGAAGAATTAATCGAAATCTTATCCGCCCCTTCTCTTAACAGTATCTTAAAATCCTCAACCGTCCGGATACCTCCGCCTACCGTAAACGGAATGAATACGGTCTCCGCCACCTTACGGACCATATCCACAACCGTTCCTCTCGCGTCGGAAGAAGCCGTGATATCCAGGAATACCAGCTCATCCGCTCCGGCTTTATCATATGCCCGTCCGATCTCCACCGGATCTCCAGCATCCTTAAGATCTACAAAATTCACCCCTTTAACAACCCGTCCCCGGTTCACATCCAGACATGGTATAATCCTCTTTGTATGCATTCTTTCTCTCAGTCCCTTCTATAAAATAAAAAGTACATCTAAACCAAATAACTATGTCTTCCTCATTCCATACTCACAGTACGTCAAAACAAATAACTATGTCTTCCTCATTCCATACTCACACTATATGGATATAAAATTCTGAAGTATCCGAATACCCACATCACTGCTCTTTTCCGGGTGGAACTGACACGCAAAGATATTATCTTGTTCCACAGAGGCATGAATCTGCGTACCATATTCTGTAACCGCCGTCACAATCCCCTCGTCCGCAGCCTTCAGATAGTAAGAATGCACAAAATACACGTATGACTCCTGCGGCAGACCCGCAAACAACCTTCCGTTATTCCTGAATTCCAGAGAATTCCATCCCATATGCGGAATTTTAAGCCCCGGCGTATCAGGAATCCGCAGAATCTCTCCCTTCAAGATCCCAAGTCCTTCCGCCCCCGGCGACTCTTCGCTCCGCTCAAATAAAAGCTGCAGCCCCAGGCAGATCCCAAGAAACGGCGTCCCCTGTTCAACCACTTCATGAATCACCTCATAGAGCCCGTACTGGAGGATCTTTCCCATGGCATCTCCAAACGCCCCGACGCCGGGAAGTATCACCTTATCCGCCTTAAGAATCGTCTCTCTCTTTCGCGTAACCGTCACATCCTGCCCCAGCAGCAGCATAGCTTTCTCCACACTCTTTATATTACCGGCATCATAGTCAAGTATCGCTATCACTTTTGCAGCCCCTCCTCTTCTCCTGATACAGCGTTGCATAATTAACAGTGAATTGCACAGATCTGTACCAGCTCATTGTACATCAAGTTCAAACCAGAATTCAACACCGTTGTCGTAATTATTCACTCCATACTTCTGATGGAAAGATTCCATAATAGCTTTCACGATGGACAATCCGATCCCATTCCCGCCGTACTCACGGGTATGAGCCTTGTCCGCTTTATAGAATTTTTCCCAGATATGCCCGACGTCTTCTTCGGCAATCGGCGCGCCTGTATTGAACACCGTCACTCTTGCCTTGTTCTCTTCCGTCCGTATCCTTACTTCCACTACTTTCTCTTTATCTACATGGTGGAACGCGTTGCTTACGTAGTTGCGGACCACCTGCTCCACCTTGAATTCGTCCGCCCACACGTAGACCCTCTGTTCCTGCCGGAAGATCACCCGGATTCCCTCCTGTTCCGCAAGGATCTCCATGCTCTGCAGAATCCCTCTGATAAGTTCCGTCAGATCAAACCGTTCGAATACAATGTCTTCATCTCCAAACTCCAACTGGTTCAGCGTCAGCAGATTCCTGACCATCTGGTTCATCTTCGCCGCTTCGTCCATAATGACGTCACAGTAGAACTCCCGGTCCTTGGGATCGTCGTTCACCCCTTCTTTCAGCCCTTCCGCATACCCCTGAATCAGAGCGATGGGAGTCTTAAGTTCATGCGAAACATTTCCCAGGAATTCATTGCGCATCTTTTCCAGCTTCTCTTTTTGTTCGATATCCTCTTTCAGCCTGTTATTCGCGCATTTCAATTCACAGATCGTACTCTCAAGCTTCTCCGACATCCGGTTAAAATTCGCCCCCAGCTCCCCGATCTCATCACATCCGCCGCTGGTATACTTTGCCTCAAAATCCAGATCCGCCATCCGGTCCGACAAAAGAGCGAGCTCCAGAATCGGATCTGTAAGGCGCTTTGAAAAGAACCAGACCGATATAATTCCTACCAGAATCAGCACGCTTCCGATAGAAAGCAGAAAACGGTTCGAGATCTTCGCACTCTCCTTGATACCCTCCAGGGGACTTCGAAGCAGAAACTGGCTTCCGTCGTCAAGACTTCCCCACATCTCCACATAATCCGTCTGATTCCACGGACTCCAGGACTGGGTAATCTGATAATGATCCGTACTTTCCAGCACTTTTCCTGTCTTCTGCGCCTGATTCAGCCGGTATCCCAGGAGTTGATTCTTTAACTGCTCCTGGTCATGCACATTCGTGTAGAACACGCCGGAACTATCCTGTACCAGGAACGAGATATTACTCTTCTCCGCCAGAAAGATCAGTTCTCCCGATTTATCCGTATTGTCCAGCGATCCTTTCTCAACTGCCTGGTTCAGCATATGATACATCTCAATAAATTGTGTCTTCTTATTCCCGATATAATATGGTTCCAGAAACCGGACATTGATGATAAAAAGCACCGCTATAAGAGACACAAGAAGCCCCAGGAACACCGTAATCATCTGCCGTTTGACTGAACGTCTCATCTTATTCCACCTCAAACTTATAACCCATTCCCCAGATTGTCCTGATATAATTGCCCTTCTCTCCCAGCTTGCTCCGCAATTTCTTCACGTGTGTATCAATCGTCCGGGCATCTCCAAAATAATCATAATTCCACACATTGTTCAGAATCTTCTCCCTGGACAGCGCGATCCCCTGGTTCTCGATAAAATACGATAAAAGCTCGAATTCTTTATAGCTGAGTTCTATCTCCTTACCGTCTATCTTCACCTGATGCGCCGCCTTATCGATACTGATTCCTCCGGCGTCAACCGTCTGTCCGGCATCCAGCGCGTGGGAACGCCTCAGAATGGCCGTGACCCTCGCCACTAAGATCTTCGGGCTGAAGGGCTTAGAGATATATTCATCTACTCCCAGTTCAAACCCCTGCAGCTCGTCCCTCTCTTCCGAGCGCGCCGTCAGCATAATAATCGGTATCCCGGACGTCTGACGTACCTCCCTGCACACCTGCCATCCGTCCATCTTCGGCATCATCACATCCAGAATCATAAGCGCTATCTCTTTATCCTGATAGAATAAGTCCATCGCTTCCAGCCCGTCTCCTGCTTCCAGTACCCAAAAGCCCTCCCGTTCCAGGAAGTCCCGGACCAGTTTGCGCATCCTGCTCTCATCATCCACCACTAATATCTTAATCCTGTCCATTACCTTAAGCCTCCGTCCCGTCAGTCTTTGTATATAGTATAACAGAAAAGTATGGTGATTGTGTGAAAAAAATTCCACCTGTGCGGTTAGAATGTTGTTTAAGGGACGGAAGTTTTAAGATGCCCTTCCCAACGCAGACTGGGCAACACTCCGGTGAACTAACCGCTAACTCCGACTAAGGAGTTCAGGAATGCCTTCACTCCTAAGTCTTCGTAAGCGGTGGATTTCACCTCCGTTAAGAACGCCCTCGAATGTCTGCTTTAGGAAGGGCATCTTAAAACTTCCTGTACACTGGAAATAGATTTTAACCGCACAGGTGGAATTTTTCAAGTAAAAAAAGCACACTTTATTCCATATTCTTCTACCGAACAAAGTGTGCTTTATTCTTTTATATTGTACCGCTTATCCGGCGGCAGATTCTAAAGTCCTACAGCTTCGTCATCTCCATATGCTGCTTCCGATATGTGTCGTTATCTTTCTGGCTTAACTCTCTTTCTACCTGACTAAGCTGTCTTTCTAATTCCTGAATCTTCCTCTCATCCTTTTCCATACTCAGCTTACCTTCCAGCTCCGCTTTCTGTTTCTTAAGTTTCTCGATCTCACGGTCGACCTTATCGGTACTGCACCTCCACATCTCTGATTTCTCTGATTTTTCATTCTTTACGCGCTTTGAATCTGCATCCCCTTTCGTCTCCGGAATATATTCGTCCCTCGTACGCCGCGCCGGAACATTCATTGCACCTTCCGCCAGATTATTTTCTTTTTCCTTTACATCCTGAGAATCCTGCGTCTTCTCTTCTGCTCTTTTCATTCCTGCCCCGGACGCGTTCTTTTCTATTTGTCTGCTCCATTGCAGATATGGATCTGCCTGCCTTTCATTCACTCCTGAAACCGGTCCCATAATCTTCCTCCTAATCTTATTAAACTTATGCGTCAAACGCTATAATAATATTCTATTCTTCCTTCATAAGATTTCAAGAGATTTGTACTGAACGGTCATTCTAATGTACTGAAATGATCACACTTCATTCATCTTCAATTCCTCCACGATATTATTCTTCCCGATTACACGCATCGTATACCGCATGGTCAGGAATACGACTGCAAATACCCCCGCCACGGCTGTGATAATATACCCCCATGGCATCAGGAACTCCACGTCGGCTCCCGCCCCAAGGCTTTTGTTAAGCGCCGTGCTGGTTAATACCGTAATCACAAGGCCATAAACAATCGAACGGAGACCATAAATCAGGCACTCGTAATTCATCATCCTGCGAAAACCCTTCGGAGACATTCCCATCGATCTTAGCATAGCGAATTCCTTACGTCTAAGCGTCAGATTCGTGGAGATTGTGTGGTATACGTTGGCCGCTGCGATCAGGGAGATCAGTACCACAAAGCCATATGTCAGCACTTTAACCGCTATGATCGTATTCCGGTCTGTCTCATATTCTTCCCGATTATTCACCAGGAAACCGCTGTCCAAGAGCTCCTGCTCTTCAAATTCTTTCTCCAGCTCCTGGTATGTCTCTGTCGGATTCTCACATTGTATCCCGTATACGGCATTCAGATTCTCTTCCGGAAAATCTGCCCTGAACCTATGATACATACTCTCCGGGAGGAATACCACCACGCCGCGGCTCGTGTATTCTTCAAAAGAATCCGGCACATCCTTCACCGCGTCTGACAGTTCGATCTCCATCGCCGTCTCTATATAAGCATAGTCGTTTTCTTCATTATATCGGAGATATCCTGCCTGATACATCCCCTCCGTCCCTTCAGGGAAGATCTCTTTCTTCTCATAGCGCTCCGTCTCCGGGTTAAACTGCTTTGCCATATTCAGGTACAATACCCTGACATGATCGCTGTCCTGATAGTCTGATACATCTGCTTTCTGCTCCTTCGCGAAGCGCTCAAAATCTTTGTCATTTAATACAACCATCGTCGCGTCCAGCCAGGCCTGTGTATCTGCTTTATCCTCTTCTGCAAATTCCTGCATATAGATATTCAGGAATTCCCTCTCATTCCACTCCTTCGGCGCCTTGAAGAATAGAGACCCATGATAATGCTTTGTTACAGAGTGAATCCCTTCTGTGCGGTCAAAGATTGCTTCCGCTTCCTCTTCATGCTGCTCCGCGTCGCTGTAGATTTCGTATTGCAGATCTATATCCGGCACCTCCAGGACGAACGCCCCGGTCTTCAGCAGGTACATGTTAAATAAACCTGCCGCCGTAAACAGTCCGATGCTCATCGTAAGCGAGATCACCGTCGCCCGGTACTTCCGCCGGTCCCGTTTATAGTTCTTCGAAGCCATCATTCCTTCCAGTCCGAAGACTGCAGACACCCATTTCCCCGACTTAACTTCGCCCGGCCTCACCCGGATATCTGCGCTGGAACGGATCGCCTCCATAGGGGTGATTTTCCGTATCCTTCTTGACGGAATCCACACCGAGAGCATGATCGTCGCGAATGCGATAACTGCTGCCGCCGCCGCGGCCCAAACCGGCACATACAGCGGAATACCCATCTCCGTCCCGTGAATCCAGCGTGTCAGTCCGCCGCCGATAAAGTGAAGCGTCACACCGATACCGCCGACCCCGGCCAGAATCCCAAGCGGAATACCCACCGCGCTCACAAAGAACGCTTCATACCGCATGGCGCTTCGGAGCTGTTTCTTCGTCGCGCCGATGGAAGAAAGAAGCCCGAACTGCACGGTACGCTCCCTGAGAGAGATGGAAAATGCATTGTAGATCAATGTGATGGACCCAGCCATGATTACAACGATCAGAATCGTCAGAAGCCCTCCCATCACAACCGTCAGATTCGAGTTGTCCGCGATCCCGAGCCACCGCAGAAGGCTGTCGTTATACAAAACGCTCGCACCTTCCATTGACAGATTCTCTTCTGCAAAATCATATACACTGCGGGGTTTCTTTAATTCTATAAATACATCCTGGTACGCCGTATCCTTCTCTGTCGGACCTGCCAGCACGTCATAGGCCGGCGCACCGTAAGATCTGTCCGGCCAGAACGAATAGATTCCTACCACCGTAAAAGTCCTGGTTTCTGCAGGAGTAAACGTCTCGCCGTCTCCGAATTCTCCACCCATATACGGATTGCTCTGTCCCAGCCGTTCTCCCTGGTAAGAGCGTTCGCCAAGCTCTAATGTCAGCGTATCTCCGATCTCCGTCTGATGGTCCGGGTCTTCATTTGCCATAAGAAAAGCCGGCACCGCAATCTCATCCTCCGCCTTTGGCATACGTCCCTCCGCCATCTCTGCCGGCAGCATGTCAAGCGCTTCCTCGGACAGCGCCCTCACATATAAGTAAGGAACTTCCGGCGAACTCTCCACTACCGGGTCAAACCACGCATATCCCAGGATCTTTATCCCTGCCGCGTTCGCTACGTCTTCATTCTCCGTCAGCTCCTTTGCCTGATCTGATTCGACCCCGCTCACTGCCACATGCCAATTTCCGGCTCTTTCAATACTGTGATTTACCAGGAATCTCTGAAAACTGGTTCCGAACGTTGCGACTGCCGTGATCATAGACGTAGACAAGATGACTCCAATGATTGTAACGATCGTACGGACACGGTTCGCCCTCATCGTCTTCGCGGTTATCGTCGAGAAAATGTTCATCTGCGGATCACCTCGTCTTTCACGATACGCCCATCCTCCAGGGCGATAATCCTGTCGGCCTGAAGCGCCACGTCATCATCATGAGTGATCACGATAACCGTCTGCTGATAGACCTCGTTGGAATATCGCAGAAGCTTCATGATCTCACGGCTATTCTCGCTGTCCAGATTACCCGTGGGCTCGTCGGCCAGAAGAAGCGCCGGCGCGTTCAAAAGCGCCCTGCCGATCGAAACTCTCTGCTGCTGTCCTCCGGAGAGCTGGTTGGGGAGATGCTTTTCTCTTTGTTTCAGTTTCAAAAGATCCAACAGCTCTTCCATTCGCTTCTCGTTGACTTTCCTTCCGTCCATCAATACCGGAAGCGCCATATTCTCCCGCACGTTCAGCACAGGGATCAGGTTGTAAAACTGATAGATCAGCCCTACCTGCCGCCTGCGGAAGATCGCCAGCTCCTCCTCGTTCTGGGCATAGACGTCGGTTCCGCCTACGGTCACCTTGCCGGAAGTCGGACGGTCCACCCCGCCGATCAGATGCAGAAGCGTAGATTTGCCTGAGCCGGAGGAACCGACGATTGAAAGAAACTCTCCCCGGTTCACCGAAAATGATACCCCGTCCAGCGCATGTACCCTGTTCTCACCCTCTCCGTATACTTTCCGGAGATCCTCGATCTTCAATATTTCCATTTTTCCTCACCTTCTTGATCCATACTCTCAGGACATAATGATCTGTCAGTAAAAGCATCCCGCCCTGATGTATCTACAAGTATAACCTTCCCATATGACCCTTCCGTGACTCTTTCATTACAATTCTGTCACTTTATACCATCGTCTTATAAAACCGTATCTGGAATTGTCCGCCGCCTTCTGCCGCGTTCTGGGCACGGATGACCGCGTTCTCCCGAGACAGTATCATCTGCGCCAGCGCAAGCCCGATCCCGAAGCTGTCCCTTCCGGCGTTCTCGCCCCTGTAGAATCTCTCAAACAGATGCGGAAGATCCGCCTTTGGAATCCCCGACCCCGAATCCGTGATCCGAAGCTCCGTATACAGCGGATTCTCTTCGCAGCAGATCGTCAGCCGCCCTCCGTCCGGCGTATATTCCAGTCCGTTCTTAATCACATTCTGTACCGCTTCCAAAGTCCAGGCATAGTCACCTGTGAATTCCTTTCCCTCTGTTCCGCTGATCAGACATTCCTTGCCGTGAATCTCCATGGCAAGTTCAAAAGGCGAGAGGGCCTCCGCGACGAATCCCTGCATCTGAATCCTTTCCTTCTTAAGGGAAATCGTTCCGGTCTCAAGCTTGGACATCTTAAGAAGCGCCGTCATCAGCCATTCCATCTTTGCAAGCAGTCCCTCTGCTTCCCGCAGGAGACGTCTTCTCGTCTCAATATCCAGTTCCGGGCTCTTAAGCCGTTCCAACAGGATATTCAGAGACGTAAGCGGCGTCCGCACCTGATGAGAGATATCCGCAAGGGCGTCCGCAAGAGACGTCTTATCCTTCTTAAGAAGCGCCGCCTGCTCCTTTAACCGGATAGTCATCTTGCTGATCTCATCCCGGAGTATCTCCAGGTCGCCCTCACGGAAATGTTCGAATTCCGGAACATCGATTCCGTGAAGAAGTTCATCGATCTGTGCGGCAAGTCTGCGCATCTCACAATATCTCCTGTTCATTTCCAGAAGGTGCTGTATACACCAAAATATACTGCAAAAGAACGCCGCAAAAGCAGCGTTCCTTCCCCCAAGAATCCTGGCAGCTACAATAAGCACTATCGTTCCGGCAGCATATCTGATGATCTGTCCTGTAAATTCTCTGTTACGAAATATCCACATGATACCGTGCCTCCATTTCATTTCCCCGATTACATATGTTCAAAGCTATGCCTCCATCCGATATCCCATCCCTCTTACCGTCTTAATAATCTCCGGATTCTGAGGATCCAGTTCAATCTTATCCCGCAGCCTCTTGATGTACACGGTCAGAGTATTGTCATTGACATACTCCCCCACGACATCCCAGATCTCTTCCAATAGCTGTCCCCGGGACAGGATCTTTCCCCGATGGTTCAGGAATACGAGAAACAGCCGATACTCCAGGGCAGAAAGGAACAGCTCTTCCCCCGCCCGAAATACGGCGCCCTTCTCCATATCTACCTTCAGGCCGCCCACCTGCACCGCGCCGCCAAACTTCCCTGCCCGCCTTAATACGGAGCGCATCCTTGAAACCAGCTCCCGGGGACGGAAAGGCTTGCTGATATAATCGTCCGCCCCCATATCCAGCCCGGTAACCACGGAGAACTCATCTCCAAGCGCCGTCAGAAATATAATGGGAATATCATAGTCCGCCTTGACCGCCGTACAGGTACTATATCCGTTTCCCTGCGCAAGGGTTACATCCAGCAGGATAAGGTCCGGACGGTCTGCCTCTATCTGCGCAAGAGCCTTGCTCTGCCCGTCCACCGCCGTCACTTCAAATCTCTCTTCTTTCAGATAAGCCGATAAGTTCTCTACTATCGCCGGATCATCCTCTATCAACAATACTTTAGATTCTAACATATCGCAATCCTCCATCTGCGGTATCAGCCTTGCGGCACTATAACAATAACACATTTTCCGCCAAATGAAAAGCACTGCGCCGCAGCAACAGATTCTTCTGATAAGCAGAGTTTCTTCTACATAAGCAGCTTTTTCTTCTTTCTGTCATAATAATAAGCATGATTCGACAGTACTTCTTCTGCGTCTACCTGCGTCGTATTGATCTCTGTCACGAGATCGCTTAATTCCTCCTGCCCGGGTGCCGCGCTCTGGGGTATGATGATCACCTCATGCACACTGCTTGGGAGAACATAATAATCCTCCTTCAGATACTCCCCGATCCCTTCTAACCGCCCCTTGTACAGAATGGCAGCCGCGCCGTAGCTGCGGGATCTGTTGCTTAAGACGTACATGACGTCTTCCTTATCTTCGCTCTCCGTATCCGTCAATTCCTGAATAACAGCCTTCATCGTCTTGAGTTCATACGGAAGAAGCTTTCCGGTATTCTCATACGCCCTGCGGCAGATCTCTTCTGCCGTCACATTCCACATGGCAAGATGCTCGTCCTTGATCAGCATGGACGCCATTCCGTAAGTATTCACCTCCAGCAGGACATAAAACACGATCGCCATATCCAGGTATGCTTCATAAGGTACTTCTTTCAGCAAATCTTTATTTGCTTCCTGGTTCACCAGACGGTAGACAATCTTTTTCTTTACTTTCTCATAATCTGTGATGGATTCACTTTCGAAGGAACGCTTAAAACGTACTTCTCCATATAGCCTCAAGATATCCCCTGCTATGTTCTCTACGCTGCTTCCTTCCTGAAACTGCTGATAATATTCTTCCAGATAAATGGTAGGAAAGATATTCAGCCCCGTCTCGGCAATCGTAAGCCCTTGCCTTGTCGTCCCGTTATTCTTAACCGCCGAACGGATATACACCGTTGTATTCTCCTTCACCCCTTCCTTTACTTTCACTTCCACTTCATGGATAAACTGATAATATGTCATTCCTCTCCTTTCTTTTAAACAGCATATCTTTTTTTGCGGAAAAACGGCAGGAACTCTGCCTTGATTGATAAAGATAAAATGATTGATATTTGAAATATTATGGTAACTACAATTATAAAAAAGCCCCGCAGTAAATGCAAGGCTTTTTAATAGACATATTTCGACATATATGTTCACGGAACCGTGTTATGCTCTGGATAAATACTGTCCTGTACGGGTATCGATCTTAATCTTCTCTCCCTGCTCTACAAACAGCGGAACCATAACCTGGGCGCCCGTCTCGACGATTGCCGGCTTCGTCGCGCCCGTAGCGGTATTACCCTTAACCCCCGGCTCAGACTCCGTAATCAGAAGCTCAACCGTAAACGGCGGTTCGATAGAAAATACTTTACCCTGATAGGACTTCATGGTAACCATCTCATTCTCCTTCACAAACTTGAGGGCATCACCGACATCATCCTTTCCGACCGGTGTCTGCTCAAA
The DNA here is from genome assembly GCA_910574285.1 of Lachnospiraceae bacterium. GTDB lineage: Bacteria > Bacillota > Clostridia > Lachnospirales > Lachnospiraceae > Sporofaciens. The sequence continues at coordinate 224,341 of CAJTAL010000001.1, forward strand.
AGATTCCATGTCCATAAAGTAGAACAGGTCGCCGTCATTGTACAGATATTGTACATCCTTCCTCTCAATGAACGCCTTCTTCAATACATCCTTGGACGGATTGAATGTTCTCTCAACCACGCCGCCGTTGATCACGTCTTTTAATTTTGTACGGACAAACGCAGAACCTTTTCCCGGTTTAACATGCAAAAACTCCAGGCATTCATATACCTTTCCGTCAATCTCGTACGTAGTCCCTTTTTCAATATAAGCATCAGCCATTCTATAAATCCTCCTTAGCCGCGCCGTTCGGCACGTTTATTCATTCTTTTATCTTTTTTCATTCTATAATAGATTCCACCACATTTCAACCTTTTTTTTGGCAGAGACTCTTCTTATAAAAATATAAGACGATTTTTTCGAGATAACGCTTCAGCACAATCTGTATCTCTTCTTTCGGATAAATCGGCTTCACCAGGATATTCCGAATCCCGGAACGCTTTGCCCCCCACACATCGGTAAAGAGCTGATCTCCTATGAACACCGTATTACTCTGATCCGTCCCCATGATTCCCATCGCTTTAAAATAATTCTTTACCGACGGCTTATGGGCGTTATACACATAATTTACCTGTATCTTCTCATTGAACATCTTCACACGCGGCTCCTGATTATTCGAGATCAGGCAGCACTCGAATCCTATCTCCTTAAGCTTCGCAAACAGGGCGACCGCCCTCTGGTCCGCCGGCTCCCCATGAGGAACGAGCGTATTGTCAATATCGAAAATCAATCCGCGGACTCCGTCTTCATATAACTTTTCAAAATCAATGACATATGTGGACGCCACATATGTATCAGGAAAAAACATATCAAACATGATTACTCTTCCATCCTCTTCAGGCGCCGGATCAATTCCTCGCAGATCTCAGGCGCCGTTTTATGATCTGTATGTATCACAAGATCTGCCGCCGCTTCATACTTCTCACGGCGTTGTTCCATCAGATCTGCGATCTCTTTTACATTCTTTCTTCCATTCAGTACCGGCCTGTCGTCGCTGTCTTTCACCCGTTCATAGACGACCTCCGGACTCGCGGTCAGAAGCACGACTTTTCCGTTCTTCTTCATCTCCGCCACATTGCGTTCCCGCAGTACCGCGCCGCCCCCGCAGGAGATCACCGTGTTCCTTTCGGACTGCGCCTCAACCAACAGCCTGGTCTCCAGATTTCGGAAATACTCTTCTCCGTACGCGGCAAATATCTCAGGAATACTCATCCCTTCCCGTTCGGCGATCACCTGATCCATCTCGACGATTCTCATAGCATACATCCTGCTCAGACATTCAGAGACCGTCGATTTTCCGGTACCCATGAACCCGATCAATATGATATTATCCATCTCACCTTTTTCCTTTGAATTTTATTTAAACTCTTTAAGCGTCTGTCCGATATCTTTTCTGAAATTCTCCCAGGCTTCTTCATCTTCCACAAAATATTTCGGACAGATCTTTCCTGTCACATCATAATGACGTATCACCGCTTCTTCTTTCAGGTCGAATTTCATACACAGCCACGCGCACAGTTGTACCATCGACTTATACGTCTCCTCGTTGAATTTTCCCGTCTCGTCCGGATGGCAGCACTCAATCGACACCGTATCAATATTACGGCTGTTCGAAGCATACGCCATCTCCCACGTCGGAACGCACTGTACAATCTCACCCTCAAGCCCTATGACGAAATTACTGCTGACCTGCGTATCGTGTCCGTCCTTAAGGCTCTCGAAGTAATTCCTGTTATCTATCGCCGTCGCCCCGGGATTCGCCGTATAATGTACTACGATTCCCGTAATCTTCTCCGTCGGCGTCCCCGGTCTGGAATAAGGATTCACCGTCAGCAGTTCGACGTCGATCTTCGGTTCGACAGCCTCTATCTTATCTCCCGTCAATTCAAAATACTTATCCGTAAGCCAGGAGGGTTTAAAGATCTTGATCAGCACTAATATGACCAGCAGAAGAACCAATATCCCAAAGCCTGTGTATATGTATATATTACGCCGTGAATTCCCTTTTTTCTGTTTTTTTGTGCTTTTTTCAGACTTTTTAGTCTTCTTTGTCTTTTTTGCCGTAGTCTTCTTCTTTGACTTCTTTTCCTTCATAAGTTTCTCCGTCTTGCGTACTTTCTATATATCTTATCACATTTTATTTTACTTTTTGTTAAAAGTTCCTTAGAAAATTATGAAGTGCAAAAGATCAGCCTATATAGAACTGATATACCGTAGCCGTATCATAGACAACGCCGGCTCTCACCACCGGACCTTCAAAATTCTCTTTGTGTACTGCATCCGGAAAATATTGCGTCTCAAAGCAGACTCCGTGGCGCTTCTGATAAACCGCTCCGTCTTTTCCATTTACCCGCGTGATATAATTGCCGGTATAAAACTGCATTCCCGGAAGATCTGTATAAACCTTCATTCCGATCCCGGTCTCTTTCGAATACATCGAAGCCGCCTGCCGATACCCGGTTCCGTTGATCACCCAGTTCTGGTCATATCCTCCTCCAAACTTAAGGGCTTCATAATCTGACTCTATCTCCCCTCCGATCGCTTTCCATTTCCGAAAATCCATCGGAGTCCCTTCTACGGCGATAATCTCACCCGTCGTAATGGACTGCTCGTCCGCCCTGGTATATGCGTCCGCGAAGATCATGACTTCCTGATCCATAGCCGTGCCTGACGCATGCCCCGAGAGATTAAAATAACTATGGTTCGTGAGATTCAAAAGTGTGTCTTCCTGAGGAACCGCATGATAATGTATCTTAATCTCATTCTCCTCTGTCAGCGTGTATGTCACCCGGATATCTACCGCCCCTGGGAATCCCTGATCCCCGTCAGGACTGTGCAGCAATAAGGTAATATGGCTGTCGTCTGCCTCTTCTGTCTCCCACATCCTCTTGTTATAAAAATCTCTTCCGCCGTGGAGTGTATTCTGACCCGCATTCCGCGACAATGAATAGCTCTTTCCGTTCAGTTTGAAACACCCGCCGCCGATACGGTTTGCCACTCTTCCCAGAGTTGCTCCCAGATATAGTCCGTCTGCTTCATAACCGCCTGCTTCGTCATAACCCAGCACAACATCCTTCTGGTTTCCGTCTCTGTCTGGAACCAATACCTTCACCAGTACCGCGCCGTAATCCGAAACCGCGATTTCCATACCTTTCTGATTCTTCATCGTATACAATGACGCCTTTTCACCTTTTGCCGTTATCCCAAAATCACTTCTCATATTCAGCCTCTTTTCTTTCTTATTTGACTTTCCTTCATGCTTCTCATTGCTCCGCCTGTTTCTTCGCCGGACGCGGAAGCTTCTTAAAAACAGAGCAGAGAAAAAACAGAGCAGAGAAAGGCACATCATCTCTGATGTGCCGTCTATTGCAGTTTCTTACTCATCTACGCTATAGTTTGGTGCCTCTTTCGTGATATGTATATCATGAGGATGACTTTCTTTTAATGACGCCGCGGAGATCTTCACAAATTTCCCGTTCTTCTTCAGTTCTTCAATCGTATGCGTGCCGCAGTATCCCATACCGGAACGCAAGCCTCCCATCAACTGGAATACCGTATCTTCCACTGAGCCCTTATACGCAACACGGCCTTCTACACCTTCCGGAACAAGCTTCTTCGCGTCAGACTGGAAGTAACGGTCTTTGCTTCCGTTCTCCATCGCCGCGATAGAGCCCATGCCGCGGTATACTTTATATTTTCTTCCCTGGAACAGCTCAAATGTTCCCGGGCTCTCGTCGCATCCCGCGAAGATACTTCCCATCATACAGACATTCGCCCCAGCCGCGATTGCCTTCGTCATATCTCCGGAATACTTGATCCCGCCGTCCGCAATAACCGGAATTCCGTACTTATCCGCCACTTCATAGCAATCCATAACCGCTGTAATCTGCGGTACGCCGATACCTGCCACGATTCTCGTCGTACAGATCGATCCCGGACCGATTCCGACCTTAACAGCATCCACACCGGCTTTGATCAGAGCCTTTGCCGCCTCACCGGTCGCCACATTGCCGGCGATGACCTGAAGATCCGGAAACTTTGACTTCACCATATCTACGGTTCTCAAAACATTCGCAGAATGTCCGTGCGCTGAATCCATAACCACTACGTCTACTTTCGCATCCACCAGCTCCTGCGCCCTCTCCAGACAGTTTGCCGTGATGCCGATAGCCGCTCCGCAAAGCAGACGCCCCTGGGAATCCTTCGCAGACAATGGATACTTAATCTGTTTCTCTATATCCTTGATCGTGATCAGACCTTTCAGATTAAAATCCCCGTCTACGATCGGCAGCTTCTCTTTTCTGGCTTTCGCAAGGATCGTCTTTGCTTCCCCGAGAGTAATTCCTTCCCTTGCTGTAATCAATCCTTCCGAAGTCATAGACTCCTTGATCTTCTTGGAAAAATCCTCTTCAAACTTCAGATCACGGTTTGTAATAATACCTACAAGCTTGCCGTTCTCCGTAATCGGCACACCGGAGATCCGAAACTTCCCCATCAGATTATTGGCGTCTTCCAGTGTATTCTCCGGCGATAATGAAAATGGATCCGTTATAACGCCGTTCTCTGAACGCTTCACCTTATCCACTTCTTCCGCCTGCTGCTCGATCGACATATTCTTATGAATGATACCTATGCCTCCCTGACGCGCCATGGCGATAGCCATGCGGTGTTCCGTGACGGTATCCATACCCGCGCTCATCATCGGTATATTCAGCCTGATACTCTTTGTCAGATACGTCGATAAATCTACCTGGTTTGGAACTACTTCTGAATAAGCCGGCACCAAAAGGACATCATCAAATGTAATTCCTTCTCCAATAATCTTTCCCATGATCATCATCCTCACTTTCTCTCTTGAATTTATATTATCTGCTATAATAACCAATTAGTGTACTGCTTGTCAACAGATTTCTGCTTTTCTTTTCGTAATTCTTTTCGTAATTTTCTCTGTGTAATTCTTGTCTAACGCAGTACTTTTCTCGGCGCCATCATATAAAGTCCTTCCACGATCGTATCATTCGGTTCGATGATCACTTTTTTCAATTCTCCATTTCCTGATATTACCATCGCATATCGCTTCGCCTGGCTACTGCCCGAACTGAAATCATAAGTCCTCGCATTCTGATACTGGCGAAGCTCCACTGCGTCTGCCGGTGCAAAAAACTCCATATCTTTCACACTTGCGGAGAATACTTTTTTCCTCTTCGCCTTGTTCATGATCTTATCGATATCCAGATCCCCGTTCAGGAACAGATATTCATACTCAACGTTAAGCCTGCGGAACATAAACACATCCAGCACGATCATAGCAACCGGAAGGATCAACCCCACAGGGAACATCAATACAATAAGAAAAGAAACTATCGTTACCGCTATCAGCACCGCCTTTATCAGCATGTCCTTCATGTCTGCCTGCTTTTTCACCATCTGTTCTGTATAATAGTCATTCATCCTCTGCTCCTCCATATTCTTTGGCCATATATTTATAGTTACCATTCACAGTAACTATCTATAGTGTATTGTACCATACTTTGATAGAAAAAGAAAACTCCTCATATGAGGAGTTTTCTAAAAAGCTTATAAAATCTGACGCGGATGTGAACCATATCACCTTACATCATACCCATTCCGCCGCCTGCTCCCGCCGGCATTGCCGGCGTATCTTCTTTGATATTCGCCACAACAGACTCTGTTGTCAGCAACGTAGACGCAACACTTGTCGCATTCTGCAGAGCGCTTCTTGTAACCTTAGCCGGATCAAGGATTCCTCCCTCAACCATATCTACATATTTCTCTGTAAGAGCATCAAATCCCACACCCGGAGCAGATTCTTTCACCTTATTGATGATTACCGCGCCTTCCAGTCCTGCATTCGCAACGATATGATACAGCGGAGACTCCAGAGCCTTCAATACGACGTTAGCGCCTGTCTTCTCGTCTCCGGACATGCTCTCTGCCAGAGCTTCAACTTCCTTCGCTGCATGGATATATGCGGAACCGCCTCCGGCGATAATTCCTTCTTCTACCGCCGCCCTTGTCGCCGCAAGCGCGTCTTCCATACGGAGCTTTGCTTCCTTCATCTCTGTCTCTGTCGCTGCGCCTACACGGATTACAGCAACACCGCCTGCGAGCTTCGCAAGTCTTTCCTGAAGCTTCTCTTTATCGAAATCAGAAGTAGTCTCTTCGATCTGCATCTTGATCTGAGATACCCGGTCGGAAATCGCTTTCTTATCGCCCAGGCCGTCAACGATCACCGTATTCTCCTTCTGAACCTTGACAGACTTCGCGCGTCCTAACTGATCCATCGTCGTCTCTTTTAAGTCCATGCCAAGTTCATCAGAGATAACCTGGCCGCCCGTCAGAACCGCGATATCTTTCAGCATCTCTTTTCTTCTGTCGCCGTAACCAGGCGCTTTGACAGCGGCTACGTTAAAGGTTCCGCGAAGTTTATTGACGATCAATGTAGTAAGAGCCTCGCCCTCTACATCCTCCGCAATAATCAAAAGCCTTGCGCCGGACTGTACGATCTGCTCCAACAAAGGAAGGATATCCTGAATATTGGAGATCTTCTTATCTGTAATCAGGATATACGGATCTTCCAGAACCGCTTCCATCTTATCCATATCTGTCGCCATATAAGCAGATACATATCCACGGTCAAACTGCATACCTTCAACCAAGTCAAGCTCTGTCTTCATGGTTTTGGATTCCTCGATCGTGATAACGCCATCGTTGGAAACCTTCTCCATAGCGTCTGCAACCATCTCGCCTACCTCGTCGTCGCCTGCGGAAATCGCCGCTACTCTTGCGATCTGAGCCTTATCTTTTAATTTGCTTGACATCTTCGCGATGGCTTCTACCGCTGTATCCGTAGCTCTCTTCATACCCTTGCGGAGAATGATCGGGTTCGCTCCCGCCGCTAAGTTCTTCATTCCTTCATGAACCATAGCCTGTGCAAGTACGGTTGCCGTCGTTGTTCCGTCTCCGGCTACGTCGTTCGTCTTAGACGCAACTTCTTTGATCAACTGTGCTCCCATATTCTCGAACGCGTCTTCAAGTTCGATCTCTTTTGCGATCGTCACGCCGTCGTTTGTGATCAGCGGAGCGCCGAAGGACTTATCCAGAACCACATTACGTCCCTTTGGTCCAAGTGTCACCCTGACGGTATCTGCTAACTGATTTACTCCTGATTCCAATGCGCTTCTGGCTTCAGCGCCGTATTTAATTTCCTTTGCCATAATTACCATGCCTCCTGCAATCTTTTATTCATCTGATTCATTATCCTGTTTCTCTAAACAATACGTCAATCACACTACATTTATCTCAAGCCAACCGGCATCACTGCTCTACTCACAAACCGCCAGGATATCATCCTGCTTTACGATGATAAATTCTTCGTCTTCAATCTCTACGGTCGTTCCCGCATATTTGGAATAGATAACCTGCTGCCCCACCGCAACGTTCATCTTCACTTCTTTTCCATCTACAGTTCCGCCCGGTCCTACGGCGATCACTTCTGCCTGCTGCGGTTTCTCTTTTGATTGTCCCGGAATCACGATTCCGGATTTCGTGGTCTCTTCTGCAACCAACTGTTTCAATACAACTCTGTCTCCTAATGGTACTAATTTCATATTTATGCCTCCTTCAGTTTATATCTATGTTGTTAGCACTCATAAAAAGAGAGTGCTAAGAAACTCTAGATATAAAATAGCACTCTCTTCTGACTTTGTCAACACACTTTATATTAGTTTACAAGATTTTTATAAAATCCATTCTTGATTTGAAACTTCAGTATCCTCCCGGCTTTATTCCAGTACCGCTCTTTAATGACCCCCATACAGGTGTCCTCGCCATCCGGCACTTTGATCCTGCATTCATAATTGCCGTCCAGAGAAAATTCCGTAAGTTCTGTATCCTCTGCAATTAAGTATATACACTCTTCCTCCGGTTTATACGAAATCACGCGGCAATGATGAACTTTTTCGTCAAAACGTCCTTCTTTAAGAATCATGCAATACATCCGGACCTTTGCTGAACACTCTTTATACATACACCTGCTTTACTCCTTTTTTCTGCATAAACAAGGGTATCAGTTTCCCAATACCCTCGCCTGATTGACTATTTCATACGCTCTGCTTTGATGTGTTCTAATTCCGTGAACACATAATCATTGACTACTTTAATATAGGTTCCCTTCATTCCGGAAGAACGTGACTCGATCACTCCCGCGCTTTCAAACTTTCTGAGGGCATTGACGATCACCGATCTGGTAATCCCCACCCGGTCCGCAATCTTGCTGGCAACCAGAATCCCTTCCGTTCCGTTCAGCTCTTCAAAGATATGGATGATCGCTTCCAACTCGGAATAAGAAAGGGTACTGATGGCAGACTGGACAATATGCTCTTTCCTGGTCTCTTCCGCATTCTCTTCATTCACAGACCGAAGCATCTCCAACCCCACTACCGTCGTACCGTATTCGCTTAATATAATATCGTCGATCTCGTACATCTGCCCTTTCTTATAAATGAACAATGTACCCAGACGTTCCCCTGCAATATCGATGGGAGTTATGATTGCCTGGTACCCAGATACTGCTTCTTCCGAGAACCCCAACGTCTGCAGATTTACATTTTCCTTCGTCGATAATATACTCAGCAGCCTTTCGTTGAGCATTACGTCGATATGCCGCCCGACCTCCTGCTCGATCAGTTCCCTGATACACGGTACTTCTTTACATTCGCTCTGCCCCAGTATCTTCCCCTTCCTGCTAACTACTAACACATTGGAATCCAAGATTTCAGTAAGTACATCACAGATATCATTAAATACTACCTTACTTGAATTATTATTGTGCAGTAATTTATTGATTTTTCTGGTCTTATCTAACAACTGTACACTCATTGACATACCTCCATCCTTTGAAAGTTATATTATCATACAATTCTTCCTTTTACAATGAATTTCCAAATTATTTTTTATTTTCCTTATTATTTTCTTTATTTTCTACATATCCGCACTGTCCGTCGCTGCAAAGAAGCTTGTTCCCCTTCTCAACCATATAATTTCCACATCTCGGACATCTCTTCACGGATGGTTTCTGCCATGACATAAATTCACATTCCGGATTATCTTCACATCCATAATATTTTCTGCCTTTTTTCGTCTTGCGGATCACCACATCCTTCCCGCACACCGGACACGGTACGCCGATCTTCTCAAGATAAGGCTTTGTATTCCGGCATTCCGGGAATCCCGGACAAGCCAGGAACTTACCGTGCGGCCCGTACTTAATGACCATGTTCCTGCCGCACTGGTCACAGATCACATCCGTCACCTCATCCTCGATCTTCACCTGTTCCTGCTCTTCCTCTGCTTTTTCAACCGCCTCTTCAAGATCCGGATAGAAATTCTCTATAATCGTCTTCCACTTCACCTTGCCCTCTGCGACACCGTCCAGAAGACTCTCCATGTTGGCTGTAAAATTCACATCCACAATACTCGGGAAGGATTCCGTCATGATATGATTCACAACCTCGCCGATCTCTGTCAGATAGAGATTCTTATTCTCCTTCGCCACATAACGTCTGGCAATAATGGTGGAGATCGTCGGCGCATAGGTACTCGGACGTCCGATTCCTAATTCTTCCAGGGTCTTCACCAGGGCTGCTTCCGTGTAGTGAGCCGGCGGCTGTGTAAAATGCTGCTTCGTCTCAAACTCCGTCTTCGACAGCTTCGTATCCCGGTCCAATCCCTTCATCAGAACGTTGCTCTTCTCTTTCTCTTCTTCCGCTTCCATATAGACGGAACGAAAACCTTCGAATACGATCTTTGACGCCGCGACGGTGAACCGATACTGTCCGGCCCCGATCTTCACGGAGGTCGTCTCATATCTTGCCGGCTGCATCCTGCTGGCCACGAACCGTTTCCACACAAGCTGATACAGGCGGAACTGGTCTCTGCTGAGCGACTCTTTGACAGCCGCGGGAGTACGGCTTACATCCGTGGGCCGGATCGCTTCATGCGCGTCCTGGATATTTTTACTGCCGCTGCCCTTGCCTGTCTCGCCGGCCGCCACATATTCATTCCCATAATTCGCCGCTATATACTCCCGCACATTCGCGTCTGCTTCTTCCGATACTCTGGTGGAATCCGTACGCAGATATGTGATAAGGCCCACCGTCCCGTTTCCTTTGATGTCGATTCCCTCGTAGAGCTGCTGCGCGATCCGCATCGTCTTTGCCGTAGCAAAATTCAGCGCCTTGGACGCCTCCTGCTGCAGCGTACTGGTGATAAAAGGAATCGGCGCCTTCTTCGTCCTCTCTCCTTTGTGAATATCCTCTATCTTGTACTCCGCCGTCTCTATCTCTTTCAGGATCTCGTCTAACTCTTCTTTGGAACGGATCGTCATCTTCTTCTCATCCGTCCCGTAAAACTTGGCCGTCAGAGGCTTCTTCTCCCCCTCTACCTTCAGATCCACATCCAGAGTCCAATACTCCTCCGGAATAAATGCATTGATCTCGTCTTCCCGGTCAGCGATAATCCGAAGAGCCACAGACTGGACCCGTCCGGCGCTTAAGCCCCTCTTGACCTTCGCCCACAGAAGCGGGCTGATTCTGTACCCAACCACCCTGTCCAGAACCCGTCTTGCCTGCTGGGCGTCCACCAGGTCCATATCAATCTCTCTGGCATTCTTAAGCGACGCCTTCACCGCATTCTTCGTGATCTCGTTAAAGCTGATCCGGTATGTCTTCTTATCCTCGAGTTTCAGCGCCTGACTCAGATGCCAGGATATCGCTTCTCCCTCCCGGTCAGGGTCTGTCGCGAGGTATACTTTATCCGCTTTCTTCACTTCTTTGCGAAGCCCCGCAAGAATATCTCCTTTTCCGCGGATCGTAATATATTTGGGCTCATAATCATGCTCTACGTCAACTCCTAGCTGACTCTTAGGCAGATCCCTTACGTGGCCGTTGGACGCGGTCACCACATAATTACTTCCTAAAAACTTTTTGATCGTCTTCACCTTGGCAGGTGACTCCACGATTACAAGATAGCGTGCCATATCTCTGCTTCCTCCAATATATTATCATTCATCCCGCCGTTGTGCAGCGCTGCAAGTTTGACGCAATGTTGCCTGCAACGGGGTCTTTGACATACCCGGCAGTTTTTCTTCGATCATAGTCCTGTCAGCGGGTCTTACTATAATAATTCTTCGACACTTCCCGGATATAGCCTTTTAATTCCAGAGAAGTCAGAATTTGCAGTAACTCAGACGCACAGAATCCTGTCTCTTCTAATAACTGACTAATCCCCTTTGGGAAGAAACCGAAACAACTATACACCACATTTTCGTGATTTTCAAGCGTTTTTTTATTTTTGTCTGATTTTTGAACTGCCGGACCTCTGAGGACTTTTAATTCCGCCAGAAGATCCTCCGGTGAAATCAGTATTCCCGCGCCCTGCCGGATTAATCGGTGGCACCCCTGGCTTAACCGGCTTGTCACCGGCCCCGGAAGGGCATAGACGTCCTTTCCTTGCTCCAGTGCCAAATCTGCCGTGATCAGAGATCCGCTCCGTTCTCTTGCCTCCATTACCAGTATGACATCGGAAAAACCGCTGATGATCCGGTTCCTTAAGGGAAAATACACCGGAAGTGGAGGACGTCCGGGAGGCTGCTCTGATATCAGTCCTCCGCACACCTGGATATCCATATACAGTCCGATATGCTCTCTGGGATAGCAGATATCTACTCCGTTTCCCAGTATACCATATGTCGTCCCTCCTCCGTTTAATGCTCCCCTCTGGCCGGCGCCGTCGATCCCTCTGGCCATTCCGCTTATGACTTGTATCCCATTCTGTGCCAGGCATTCCCCATATTCAAGCGCCGTCTCTTCCCCGTACGGCGTGCACTTTCTCGCCCCCACGATGGCAGCGCTTAAACGGTCTTCCTCCGGAAGCCGCCCCTTTACATACAATGCGTACGGCGCGTCGTCTATCTGCCGCAGCCTGTTCGGGTACTGCTTCGAGAAATACGGGATAAACCGGATATTCTTTTCCGCCAGCCGCTGCCAGTCTTTCTCTATGTCTTTATCCTTTCTGGCATGCAGAATTGCTTCTACGTCTCTGTCCTCAAGAAAATCCAAAAATCTAAGTTGTATTTCTTCTATATAATATACGGCTCTCCCCTCTCCATATTCTTCTCTTAACAATCTTTTTTTCTTCGCCGACACTCCCTGCATCGCCGCAAGCCAGTATTCATACACCATATTTCCCTGTCCTTTCCGTCATCTTCAACCCATTATCTTCAATCCGTTATCCAATCCGTCATCTTCAATCCATCGTCTTCAATCCGTCATCTTCCCCAATACTTCTTGTCCATTGTCCGGTAGGCAATCGCCTCTTTCAGGTGATGCTCCCTGATCCTCCCGCCACCGTCCAGATCAGCGATCGTCCTGGCCGTCTTTATGATCTTATGGTATGTCCTAGCCGTAAGTTCCAGAGATGTGAACGCCTGGCGCATCAGCCTCTCTTCCCCACTTCCGAGACTGCAGAACTCCCTTAATTCGTTCACACCCAACATGGAATTCGTCCGGATATTCCGCCCCTTATATCTTTCCTTCTGTATATCTCTCGCTTTGCACACTCTGTCCCGGATCTTCGCGGAACTCTCCTGCCTCCTTTCTCCGGTAAGCGTCTCATACCGAATCTTTGGAGTCTCCACGCAGATATCGATTCGGTCTAAGAACGGCTGGCTTATCTTCCCCAGGTATTGCTGTATCTGGAAGGGCGTGCATGTACATTTATTAAAGTCCGGATAATTCCCGCAGGGACAGGGGTTCATGGCGCAGATTAAGATAAAATCCGCCGGGAATACGAAGTTTCCCTGACTCCTTGTGATCCGGATCTGCCGCTCCTCCAACGGCTGTCTTAAAACCTCCAGGACAGGTTTCTGAAATTCTGCCAGCTCGTCCAGAAACAGGACGCCCCCGTGGGCCAGACTAATCTCTCCCGGCGCCGGAAATGCGCCGCCCCCGATCAAGGCTGCCTTTGTCACCGTATGGTGGACGCTTCGAAAGGGTCTTCCTGTTATCAATGGATGCTCCTTATCCACCATCCCGAGGACACTGTATATCTTCGTGATCTCAATGCTTTCCTCCCGTACGGGAGGCGGCAGGATCGTCGGCACTCTCTTTGCTATCATAGATTTCCCGCTTCCGGGCGGCCCTATCAGGAGCAGATTATGCCCTCCTGCCACCGCCACTTCCGCTGCCCGCTTTACCGCCTCCTGGCCCTGTATATCACTGTAGTCCTCTGCCGCTTCTCCTGATTTTTGCCACCCTTCTTTCTGCATCCCTTCTGATACCGTCCCGCTCTTACATTCTCCGCTCAGATACCGGCAGGCCTCCATAAGATGCGACGCCCCCAGTATCTCCATCCCTTCCACCAAAGCTCCTTCCCGCACGTTCCTCGATGGGAGGATGCACTTCCTGTACCCTTCCTCCTTTGCCTGCATTACGACAGGAAGAACTCCCGCCACCTCCTTAATACTTCCGTCCAGTCCCAGTTCCCCGACAACCAGCGTGTCTCTGATCTGTTCCTCCGGAAAGAATCCCATGGATGCCAGGATTGCCAGTGCGATGGGCAGATCGAAGGACGCCCCTTTTTTGCGCACTGTTGCCGGAGCCAGATTGACGATGATCTTCTTCACAGGAAGCTGTATTCCTGAATTGCGGATTGCGGTTCTGACTCTTTCTGAAGCCTCCCTCACCTCCGAAGAAAGATAGCCTACCATATGAAACATTGGCAGACCATTGCTGACATCCGCCTCTACATGGACCATCTCGACATGAAGACCCTGGATAGCCGCAGATAAAACCGTACTAAATGACATCTTACGCCTCCTTTTTTGATAGATTTTCATTACTGTGGATTTCTTATTCTGTGAAAAATAATAAAATTATAGATTTCTTATTCTGTGAAAAACAATGAAATTATGGATTTCTCATTCTGTGAAAAACAATGGATAAATGTTAATAGAATCTTAGAAAGAATATTATATTCTTTGAGAATAAGATAAAACATACATATCTTCTATGTATGTTTTATCTTAATATGATCCGACGCTATTTTCAAGAATTTCTGTCAGACAATTTATGACAGATTTCGACAAGTTACGGGGACGAAACAATATTTCTACACCCCCTTTTATCACTTCCGCATTTCCATAGGCATATCATCATCACCGCGCTGATCAGCAGCATACCGTAGAAGCTGATTCCCCGGTTTACCAGGGTAACCGCCGCGATAGGGTGTCCGGCGTAGATACCGGCAAAGAGCTTCACAAACGCATATTCGCTGATCCCTGCAGCTCCCGGGAATGGCAGCAGCGCCGCCGTCATATACAGGACCGTCTGTAACAGATATATCTGTGCATATCCTGTCCCATATTCGCCCATAGCCAGATATACCATATAAGGAACACTGAACCAGCAGATCACCTGACATATACTGACTGCAAGCACCTTGCCCATAACCTTCGGTTCTCTGCGGATCAGATCGGCGCAGGTCTGAAAGTCACGGAACGCCACGTCAAGCTTATCTTCCCATTTCTTTTTATTTCCGCCAGGGAGACGTTCAATCAGACGATGCAGGATACGCAGAATGCGCTCTTTTAGTTTATAAGAAAATAATACTGACAGAAGTCCCGCGATAAATAAAATGTTCATCAGAAAACCTGACGCCGCCAATATCAAAAGTTCCCCGGAAGGTTTCACCTTTCCCTGAACCCATGCGGCAGCCGCAAGTATCTCCATGAAAAACACGGCGATCTCAAAGCTTGCCAGCTCGGCTACCAGAGCCAGGGTTCCATGGGCCAGTTCTATCCCGTCCTTCTTCATCGCATAGAGCTGGGCGGGCTGCCCCCCGGTAGAGGACGGAGTGACAGAGCTGAAGAAAAAACCAATATAAGCGTACTTCATACCCTGCCAGAATGTAACCGGATATCCAAAGGAAGTAAGCAGAATCCGGATATTAACTCCTTCTGCAAGATGAAACACTTCTGCCAGTAAGATGCCTGCCACAAGAAAGGGAACGGAAGTCTGAGCCAGAGCCTCTCCCACTGTTCTGATATCCGTTCCCCGCAATAACAGGAAAAGTACCGCAGATATGAATACGAGAAAGATTACCACATACCGAAGCATCTTCTGTACAGACAGATTAGTATTCATAAGCGTCCATCCTTTCAAACACATATCCCTGTTCAAGCAGGAGCGGAATTGCCTCTCTCAATGCTTCCAGCGTCCTTCCCGGCGCCCCCGCCGTCCCTCTTCCGTCATGAAGACACAAAACCGCGCCCGGAAATACACGTCTTAGTATCTTTTCCTTGATAGAATTTGCCGTTTCTCTGGCGGACCAGTCCTGGGCCATCACGTCCCAGAGGATTAACTTCAGATCCATAGCCCGGATAAAGAACAGCGTCCACAGATTCAGATGCCCCCACGGGGGTCTGTAGTAGCGCGCCCGGCAGCCCATCGTTTCCAGTGTCCCTACAGATTCCCGGATATCCTCACGGATGAATCTTCGGCCGCGGAAAAGCGCGTTCTTATGCTCTACGGAGTGAATCCCGACAAGATGCCCCTCTTCCTTCATCCATTCGATGAGATCCGGATTCTCCCGTGCAAATTCTGCAACTACGAAGAAACTCGCTTTGATCCGGTACTGTTTCAGAAGACACAGGAGCTCGCCTGTATATTCCCTGCTTGGCCCGTCGTCAAAAGTAAGGTATAAGCGCCTGTCTGCCCGCCCCTCCTTAATACGCTTCCGGCTTTTCTGTTTCCACAGATATTTCAGACCGGCCGACGGGATCAGGCTGTAGCATAATAATGCGGCGCAGACCAATATCAGACCGAATATCATATAATTGTTCATCTTCATATTCCTCCTACTGAATATCATCTAGTACAGCTTTTACAGCTTTGCATTCATCTTTACAATGATGTACCAGCGTTACATAATCATGCTGACATACTATGGCCTGTCCCTATATAGCACCGGTCTGCCGCATTATAATTTATTATGATATCAAACGCAGACAGATATCTTGCCCCTTGCCTCTTCATGACTCTTACCGCCTCAGAAAGCTCCGTCTCCATGATCTCCCGGCGCGCCTGTATCATACGTTCCTTCATCACTCCCAGTCTCCCGGGATCCTGCAGGATACTTCTTAATTCCTCTGTAAAATCTTCTTCCTCATCCCATACAACCTGCGCGAATCCTTTTTCCTGCGCATATCTGGCATTCACGATCTCCTGTTCCAGAAACGGCCGGATAATAAACATAGGGACTCTGCTCTGGATCAGCTCGAACAGCGTGATTCCGCCTGCTTTCGTTATAACCAGATCTGCCTTTCGCATATAGCTTCCGATATTGTCCACGTATCCTAACATTTCCACATCATCAAATTGCCCCGCCCATCTGTCGTATAGCTTCTGATTCTTTCCCGTGATCACGGTTGTCCGGATTCCCGGCATCTCATGCAGGGTGTATAATATATCCTCTAACCCTGGTATAATACCGAGCCCTCCGCCCATGACCAGGACGTTCTTCTCACCTTTCCGCTCCCCTGCCTCATATTCGGTCTTTCCAAGGAACTGCTGACGAACCGGCACTCCCGTTACCAGGATATCTTCAGGAGAAGCTCCCAGGCTGACCAGATTATCCTTCACCTCTCTGGTCGGCGCCAGATAAAGATCCGTCTGCTTCGCATACCACTCTTTATGCATACTGATATCTGTGATGCTGGTGACAAGCGGAATCTGGCTGTCCGCCTTTGCTTTATAGGTAGCCGCCGCTTTCTCGCAGAACGGGTGCGTACATACGATCACATCCGGCGCGTATTCTTTCATCATTTTCCGAAACTTCTGATAGACGACCGGTCCTCCCGGTTTGTTTCCGGAGTTCATCCTTCCTGAAATCTTATAGACCAGATTATAGATCCCGTGATACCGCTCCGCCACAAGACCAAATATCTTATATAGAATCTTGCTGACGCGAGGATAAAAATACTCCGGCAGATCTTTCTGTATGATCACGGCATTCTTATCCTGCCGCATGAATTCCTCCCGGATCGCATTTGCCGCCATCTCATGCCCAAATCCAAATCTTCCGCTTAATATCAATATCTTCATGTGGATCCCCCTTCACTTACAAAAGCATAAACTCTGTGCTGTCATTTTTTGTAAGTATTATTCTATCCCTCAAATCTAAAGAACCCTGATATGTATTTCTAAACATATTCTGAAGATATCCTTGCCCTGTTCTTTCAATTCTAAAGATTATCTAAAGAAGATGAAGATTGTCTTAGGAAGGTCAAACCGTACAGGCGCAAAGCTTTTATTATATAAAGAACGAAAAAACTGCGCGGATATATTTAAAAATATCCGCGCAGTTTCTCAATCGCACTCTTTTCAATTCTTGAAACATAAGAACGGGAGATACCTAACTGCTTCGCAATCTCCCGCTGGGTATATTCCTCTTCATTATACAGACCGTACCGCATCTTCAGTACCATCCGCTCCCGCGGCGACAGTTCGGATTCCACCTTGTGATATAACACCTTGATATCGTCATTTAACTCCACCTTCTTGTGTGCGTCGTCTTCTTCCGTCTCAATAATATCAAAAAGCTGGATCTCATTGCCCTCCCGGTCGGTTCCGATAGGTTCGTACAACGATATCTCTTTCGACGACTTCTTCTTCGCCCGCATGTACATCAGAATCTCGTTCTCGATACAGCGGGCGGCGTAGGTTCCGAGCCTGACGCATTTCTGCGGATTAAAGGTCACGACCGCCTTGATCAGCCCGATCGTACCTATCGATAACAAGTCCTCCGTGTCTTCCGGGGAAGATTGGTATTTTTTAACAATATGTGCAACGAGGCGCAGATTCCGCTCTATCAGGATATGCTTTGCTTCAAGATCTCCCTCCGTATATTTTTGCATATAATATCTTTCTTCTGCAGATGTGAGGGGTTGGGGAAAAGATTTCAAAAGAAGCACCTCTAAGCGTATTTAGTATAGTCTATGTGAGGTCTTTCCTTTTTGTGCTTTTCCACATAAAATAGTCCGTTATCAGGCTGTCCCGCAGCAATCCCGCTCTTCCGCCCGTCTCAGGATATCGTACCGGCAGGCCCTGCACCCTAAGTCCACATACAGCACCTGCTTCGGATGCGGCGCGCTTTCCTGTTCCCTTCCTTCTTCGTCCACAATTCTTTGCACCGCCGTCTCTATGTTCCTGCCGTCCGGCTTCATGATCTCAATACGTTCTCCCACCGAAAACTTATTCCGCTGCTCGATCCGGTACATCCCTTCCTTTTCCTCTCCGATGATTCCAAGATAGGTATATTCTTTCACATACGTATTATTGTCATAGATCTGGCTGGTTTCATCCGGTTTACCGAAATAAAATCCTGTGGTAAACTGCCGGTAAGTACAGTTAGAAATCTGATCCAGATACCAGGGCATATTCGCCCGGTATTTCTCCGGATCTTCCAGATAATCGTCGATTGCCTTCCGGTAAGTTCTGGCAACCGTCGCCACATACAGCGCCGTCTTCATGCGCCCTTCAATCTTAAAACTGTCGATTCCCGCGCCGATCATCTCCGGAATATGCTCAATCATACAGAGATCCTTGGAGTTAAAGATAAAGGTTCCCCGCTCATTCTCATACACCGGCATATACTCGCCCGGACGCGTCTCTTCCACAACCGAATATTTCCACCGGCACGGATGGGTGCAGGCGCCCTGATTCGCGTCTCTTCCGGTAAAATAATTGCTCAGAAGACACCTGCCGGAATAGGAAATGCACATGGCGCCATGGATAAAGCTTTCGATCTCCATCTCCTCTGGTATATGTTCCCGGATCTCCCGGATCTCTCTTAAGGACAGCTCCCTGGCGGAGACTACCCTCTTCGCCCCTAATTTCCACCAGAACCGGTAGGTCCCGTAATTGGTGTTATTCGCCTGGGTGCTGATGTGCCGTTCAATCTCGGGGCAGATCTCCTTCGCCAGCTCAAAAATTGCCGGATCCGCGATAATCAGCGCATCCGGTCTCATTTCCTTTAATTCATACAGATATTCTCTTACTCCGTCAAGATCATCGTTGTGGGCAAGGATATTCACTGTAACATGAACCCTTGCTCCATGAGCGTGTGCGAAATCAATTCCCGCTTTCATATCCTCCCTGGAGAAATTCTTCGCCTTAGCCCGCAGCCCAAAAGCTTCTCCCCCGATATAGACCGCATCCGCACCGAATACCACCGCCGTCTTAAGTACCTCCAGACTGCTTGCCGGGATTAATAATTCCGGATGTCTCTTATTCATATATCTTTCTCCTCCTCCCAGTTTCTTATCCTTTCACACTGAGCGCCACTCCGTCGCCCAGCGGAAGGATCGATGTCTTAAGCCGACTGTGATGCTTCAATTCATACAGATACTCACGCATTCGACTGTGGATCGTCCGGTTGCGCCGTTCCACAGCGAATCGTGACTCGATCACATCCCCGTCCTGCAGCACATTATCCGACAGCAATACTCCTTTGTCCGACAGCAGACGGACCGCCTCCGGCAGATAATGGATATACTGCCCCTTAGCGGCGTCCATGAAGATAAAATCATACGGTCCCTCAAGCGTCTGCATCACCTTAAGGGCGTCTCCTTCTATCAAGGTTATCTTCTCTTCTTTGCCGGCGCGCCTGAAGTTCTCCCGTGCAATCGGGATTCTCTTCTCGTATTTCTCTATGGTTGTAACATGCCCGTCTTTCGGCATATATTCGCTCATCAAAATCGCTGAAAAACCAATGGCCGTCCCGATCTCGAGGATTCGGGACGGTCGTTTTATCATAAGAAGCACTTTTAAAAAGCTCTGCGTTTCTTTGCGGATAACAGGCACGTACGTATCTAACGCTTCCTGCTCTATCTGCTCAAGAATCAGGTTCTCAGGACTTTCCAGAGACTGGATGTATGTGGTTACTCTCTGTTCTTTCCAATCCGGCATTACGATACTTCTCCAATCTTTTTGAAGTCTATTTTAACGACTCTTCCTGCAATCTGTCCAATTCCGCCATACATTCGTCTACAGACGCGCCGTTCATCAATTCACGCACGATTAAGCAGACGTTTCCCCACTGCTCTACCTTCATGTTGGCGTTGGTCGCAAGGACATAGGTTCCGTCGTTGACCAGGTCGTTCAACGGCCTCAATGCAGGAACACACTCCACCTCTACATTCTTGGACGGAGAGATTACCTGATTGGTTTCGGAATACACCTTCAGCGCTTCGTCGGAAAGGATCACATCAAGCACATCCATAGCGTCGTCCTTATGCTCCGCCTCAGCCCCGACTGAGAATCCTGTCATAGACACAACCGGCATCTGGCCGCGTTCACTTGGAAAACCGATCACTTCCATATTAAAGTCCAGATCTCTATAAGCCGTCTCTGCATTCGCCGCTCCCCAATACGCCATTACGATCGGGGTTTTCTGCTCCTTGAAATCAGGACCCTCCCCCTCGATCGCCTCATAGGTGTATGCCGTCTCGGCATCAATATAGCCCAGATCAAACATCTCCTTTAAATACTCAAATCCCTTACGCATATAATCGCTGTATTTACACTCTCCCTCATTAAGCGCTTCAATCTCTGCTTCCGTATTGTCCCCGTTATACAGGTCGGCATATGCCTGTGCGAAGACAAAGGTCTCCAGCCACCAGCGATTCGCCCCCACCGGAGTCTCGATTCCATTCTCTTTGAATACCCTGCAGCATTCCAGAAATTCTTCCGGAGTATTTGGTAAATCCAGATCATACTCGTCAAACATATCCTTATTTACGAACAATCCATAGACTACAACCTCCTGGGGGATCCCTATCAGTTTCCCCTCTACCGTATTTGCCGTCTTCACCACTTCTCTTAAATTATCCACGCAATCAAGTTCCGACAAATCCGCAAGTTTCCCTTCTCTCCCCATCTTCTGCAAGACGTCCGGGTTCAGCAGATAGAAATCATCCATATTGTTCCGAATCCGGTCAAGGGATACGTCGTCATAAGTCTTCTCCTGATAATTTTCAGACGTATAGGTATTATATTCTACTTTCAAGTTAAGTTTTTTCTCCGCCATGATAATCGTCTGATCAAAGGCCGTCCTTGCTATATTCTCGGCATCCGGTCTCGACCGTTCCATCGGCGCGAACAAGACGACCATCTTCTCTTCGCATTTATTATCTCTGAGCAGATTCTCATCCTGCGCTTTCCTCCCCCCGCAGGCTGACAATGACAAAGCCATGGCTCCGATCGCTAAAATAACCGCTGATCTTCTATTACTTCTTCCCATGAAATACTCCTTTTACTACACAATCACTTAAAACTATCAAACATACGGCAATCTTTACCGCAGATACAGCTTAAGCACCTGCTTCAATAATTCCATATCGACCGGCTTTGCTATATGGGCGTCCATTCCGGCGTCCATAGCGTCTTTTACATCCTCCGCAAAAGCGTTCGCCGTCATCGCTACGATCAGTATGAATTTTGAATCTTCACGTTCCAGATTCCGGATCGCCCTCGTAGCCTCATAACCATTCATAACAGGCATCTGGACATCCATCAGAATCGCATCATAATCTCCCGGCGCAGACTGCTCAAACCTCTCCACCGCCAGTTGTCCGTTTTCCACAATCTCGCATGTCGCTTCCTCTATATCCAGAAGTTCCTCTATAATCTCTGCATTGATCTCATTATCTTCCGCCACAAGGAAATGTCTGCCCGCAAAAGAACCTTCTTCTTCCTGCCCGTTATCTTCCTTCTGACACTGTTCCTCAAAATACTCGATCAGCTTCTCCTTAAACGCGGATACGAAGAAAGGTTTTGACAAAAATCCGTCTATTCCCGCCTGCAATACTTCTTCTTGCATCTCCTCCCAGTCATAGGACGTCAACAGAAAAATCGGAATCCGCTTTGATATATCAGTTTTCATCCGTTTTGCCGTCTCTATGCCGTCCATACCAGGCATATTCCAATCCATCAGGGCGACCTGATAATCCTCACCTTTCTCACGGGCCGTCTGTGCCAGGCGCAGCGCTTCTTCTCCTGTATACGCCATATCCACCCGTACCCCGGTGTCCTCCATAAGAACCCGAACCGTATTGCAGACATCTGCTTCATCATCCACCACAAGAACCTTTGATATACCATGCTCTTTCCAAAACTGCGCGTCCGCCTTTGTATCCGGTATACGAAGCTCCAGATCAACGGTAAATATGGTTCCGACGTCCACTATGCTGGCAACCTCTATCGTTCCGCCCATAAGCTCCACGATATTCTTCGTGATCGCCATGCCAAGACCGGTACCCTGTACTTTATTCGTCGTACTGTTTTCCGCTCTGCTGAACGGGTCAAAAATAGTCTTCAGGTACTCCTCTGTCATCCCGTATCCGTCGTCCTCTACTTCAATCCGGATACGCTCATACTGACTGGAAAGCTGATTAAGCCCGATAATACGGAACCAGATATTCCCGCCCTCCTGAGTATATTTAACAGCATTGGAGAGAAGATTGATCAGTATCTGATTCAGCCGCGTCTCATCGCCCACCAAATATTCGTGCTTTATCCCCGTCACCGCAATCTCCAGCGACTGTTTCTTTGCCTTCGCCGCCGGACGGATGATCGTGTCGATAGAAGAGATCAGATCGTTCATCGCAAACTCTCCCATCGTGAGTACGACCTTCCCGCTCTCAATCTTGGAAATATCCAGAACGTCGTTGATCAAACTCAGAAGATGCTGTCCGGAAGCCTTAATCTTCTTCGTATATTCCCGTACCTTTTCCGGATCATCCACATCTTTTGCGAGCAGCGTCGCAAATCCCAGGATTGCATTCATCGGAGTACGGATATCATGGGACATATTCGAAAGAAACGTAGTCTTGGAGTTATTGGCGATCTGCGCCGTCTGCAAAGCCTCCGTTAACTGCCGGTTATGAACCTCCCTTTCTTCCTCCTGCTCCAGCCGGATCCTGTTCTTCTGTCTTTCAAAGAACAAGTAGAAAGTGCAGCTCCCAAAAAAAGCGGCCAGCATAACAATTATGACAATTAATATATTCTGATTGACGGCGTCGCCCTCCCGCTGTATTGCCTGAACCGGCACATAACCGATCAGGTAGATCGCTCCTTCATTGACAGACCACATGTAGATCAGAGAGTCCTCGTTCTGGATATCATGATAAAACATGACGTCGCTCCCCTCCTCAATACTGTCGGCAACCTCACGACGGATATCCTCTTCCATAATCTTATTGGCATAGTAAAAATTATCCAGATTCATATGACCGGCATCCCGTTCTCCTATGCCCTTTGGTTTTAACACTAGCCTCTCGCTTCCGGCATCCATAAGATACAGTTTCGCGCTGCCGTTATAAAATTTGTCCGGTAATGCATCATCAAAAGAATCATAGATATATTCGATATAAAGCGACGCGATCTCCGCTTCTTCTTTTACGACCGGGCACTTCATGGTGTATGCCCATGTTCCCATATCATTAATATATGACTGGGACAGTTGTAAGTCTCCGTTTACTTTAATCCCCGCTGAAAAATCCAGCTTATCTTCTGAAAACACTTCTCCGGTATTCGAAATTCCTTCCGTCTCTCCCGACTGTATCAGAGATATCTTCACCATCGTAGAATTTCGCTCATAAGAAAGAATGAACTTCTCAGGGTCCCCGGCTTCCACCATCTCCTGCGCGATCAGTTTCTGAAACTCGGCTTCTTTATTCAAAATAGTTTCTATTGTATTACTGATCAGTCCCAGACTTTCACTTAGATTATCAATCGCCGCCTCGGACATCTCTATCGATATCCTCCTGAAAACGGAAAAAACAACGCCTCCCAGTATACTGAAAACCAATATAAACGGAAGTATCACAACAATTTTTCTGCGTATTTCACTTCTTTTTTCTCTCTTTCCCATAATAATCAATATCCTATCCACAAAAAAGAATTATTATAGTATTACTATATCATTAATATCCCTTAAAGTCAAAAGAAGGTTGAAATATAAACCTGCATGAATGTAAAAAGTAACAAAAAAGCTGCTGTAAAATTGACATATTTTGCAGCAGCCTTTTCTATAAGTCCTGATATATCCTATACATCCATAATAATCGGAAGAACCATTGGCCTTCTCTTTGTCCTCTTCCAGATAAATTCGTTCATGGTATCTCTGATCACCATCTTGATCTTGCTCCAGTCTGCGTTCCGCTGATGAAGCAGACAGTCTTCCACCGCATCTGTCACCACATTGCGCGCTTCTTCCATCAGCCCTTCGGACTCTCTGACATACACGAATCCCCGGGATACGATATCCGGTCCTGCCAACAGTTGGTTACTTCCTTTTTCCAGTGTCAGCACTACAATCAGGATACCGTCTTCCGCCAGATGCTGTCTGTCACGGAGCACGATATTGCCCACGTCTCCTACGCCCAGACCGTCTACCAGAATCTCCCCTGTATGCACCTTATCTACAACCTTCGCTTCTTTCGAACTTAACTCCAGCACGTCTCCCGACTGCAGGATGAATACATTCTCCTTCGGAATCCCAAGCGTCATTGCAATACCTGCATTCGCCTTGAGATGACGGTATTCGCCGTGTACCGGGATCGCATACTTCGGCCTGACAAGAGAATAGATCAATTTTAATTCTTCCTGGCACGCATGTCCGGATACATGCGCGTCAGAGAAAATAACATTGGCTCCCTTAGCCGACAGCTCATTGATCACTCTGGAAACCGACTTCTCATTGCCCGGTATTGGGTTCGAACTGAATATTACCGTATCCCCGGGCATGATCGTTACCTTTTTATGCACATCCGCCGCCATCCGCGACAGCGCCGCCATCGATTCCCCCTGACTTCCGGTGGTAATCAATACAGTCTTCTCCGGCGGATAATTCTTCAGCTGATCGATCTCGATCAAAGTCTTCTCCGGCACATTCAGATATCCCAGCTCCTGGGCTACCTGAATGATATTCACCATACTGCGTCCTTCCACGATAACTTTACGGTCATACTTACATGCCGAATTAATGATCTGCTGCACCCGGTCTACATTAGAAGCGAATGTCGCGATAATGATCCTCGTATTCTGATGTTCCGCAAAGATATGATCAAAGGTAATCCCGACCGTACGCTCCGACTGGGTGAACCCCTTCCGCTCCGCATTGGTACTGTCCGACATCAACGCCAGTACGCCTTTCTTTCCAATCTCCGCAAAACGCTGCAAATCAATCGCGTCGCCGAATACCGGCGTATAATCTACTTTAAAGTCTCCGGTATGAACGACGATTCCCGCCGGCGAATAGATCGCCAGCGCAGCCGCATCCTGGATACTATGATTTGTCTTGATAAATTCGATCCTGAACTGTCCCAGATTAATGGACTGTCCATGCTTTACCACTTTCCGCCGCGTACTGCGCAGCAGATTATGCTCCGTCAGTTTCCTCTCAATAATTCCCATCGTAAGCTTTGTCGCATAGATAGGGAGGTTCATCTCTCTCAACACATAACACAGCGCGCCGATATGGTCCTCATGGCCATGGGTGATCACGAACCCCTTCACTTTCTGGATATTGTCCCTTAGATACGTTACATCCGGTATTACAAGATCGATTCCCAGCATATCGTCCTCCGGGAAAGCCAGTCCGCAATCTACGACAATAATACTGTCTCCGTATTCGAAAGCAGTAATGTTCATTCCTATCTTCTCTAACCCTCCAAGAGGAATGATACGCAATTTCTCATTGTTTTCTTTCTTCAAATTTACACCTCCACGTGTGTCCGTCGTACTACTTCTGCCCTGTCAGGCACTCCTCGCATTGTCCGTAGAACTTCAGTTCGTGGTCTGACACGCGGAATCCCGTTTCCTGCTCAACCAAACGCTCCAACTCGTCCAGGAGATCTTCCTCAAACGGGACTACTTTCCCACATGTCTTACATATCAGATGATGATGGTGATGCTTTGTTTCCCCGTCGAACAAATCGCTAATCTCATAGCGCAGGCACCCGTCATCCAGATTAATCCGATCCACCAACTGCATTTCCCGCAACAACTGCACAGTCCGGTAAATAGTAGCCAATCCTATCTCCGGATAGTCTTCCTTTACCAGTTCATAGATGTCTTCCGCAGTCATATGCTTATCACGATGATCTGCAAGTACTTCTAATACAAGCAACCTTTGATTGGTCACTTTCAGCCCTTTTTCTTTCAGCATTTTCTTAAAATTCTCTTTACTGATGGACATAGTATATTACCTTTCAATCTCAATATCTTCAAGCAGTTCTTCAAACACTTTCGATATCGCCGTAAGCTCCACATCATCCTCCACGATCTCATAGATACCGTCGGATGCCCCCTCGTCCGATTTATCCTTAAGGATCAGACATTCCGCGTCTTCTTCTTCCGAATCTGTGACCAGAATGTAAGATACACCGTTCACTTTTGTCTGTTCCAATACAAAAAAATCTGCGTCTCCCTGAATCTCTTCCGACCTGAATCTTATCTTCTCCATATATGCTCCTTAAGAATTAATTATAAAACGACACGGCAGACCCGAAATCAATCCAATGATGTGCCAAGAGAATCCAAATATCCCTGCAATATAAAAACAGCCGCAATCTTGTCTACATACTTCTTGCGGTCTTCTCGTTTCACTTTACTCTCGATTAAAGTCCGTTCTGCTTCTACTGTAGTCAGACGCTCGTCCCACATCACGACCTCAAGGCCGGTCCGCCGCGCGAGCGTCTTTCCGAATTCTATAGATAATTCCGCCCGATCCCCAACATCATTATTCATATGCTTCGGAAGTCCAAGGACAATCCGCTCCACCTGGTATTCTTCTATCAATGCTTCGATCCGCGCACAGGTCTTACGCAATTTGTTCTCGTCCTTACGGCAAATTGTCTCGATTCCCTGGGCGGTAATTCCCAGAGAATCACTTATCGCTACGCCTACGGTCTTAGACCCATAATCCAATCCCATAATCCTCATAACAGATTATACCCATCCGTTGTGCTCAATATACGTCTTAAGCATCTCTTCTACCAGCTCGTCCCTCTCCATCTTCATGATAAGGCTCCTCGCGCTGTTGTAACTTGTGATATACGTCGGATCCCCTGACATAATATATCCCACGATCTGGTTCACCGGATTATAACCTTTTTCACTCAATGCCTCGTACACAATTTCAAGTATATCTTTTGCCTGAATCTGCGGAGCGCTTTCTACCTGAAAAAACTGTGTGCTGCTTAAATCTCTCATATACTCACGTCCTCCAAAAATACTTCATAATCATTCTACTCCATTGCAGAAAAAAATTCAATGAATTATTTGCGAATGACTCTTAATTTCTACATTTACTATTTGATTTACTCTATTTTCGGTCATTTTCTGTCCAATCTTTACATATTCTCTGGTGAATCCTGTCTGATATCTCTCGCCTTCATGCAGGATCTCTTCCTCGATTAGTACCTCCTGCACCGTTCCCATCAGCGTCTCTTCATATTCCGCCTGTTTTCGCCGTCCCAGTTCAATCAGTTCATTGCTCCGTTTCGCTTTCACAGATTCCGGCACCTGGTTTTCCATAACGGCCGCCCTCGTACCTTCCCGTTTTGAATATTTAAACACATGTGTCTCGTAAAACCCGACTTTTTCTATGAAATCTTTCGACCGGGCATATTCTTCTTCCGTCTCGCCGGGGAATCCCACGATTACGTCTGTGGTCAGCGCCGGATGTCGGAAATACTTCCGCAAAAGTTCACATTTCTCATAATATTCTCCGGATGTATAACGGCGGTTCATCCGCCTTAATGTGGCGTCGCAGCCGCTTTGCAAAGACAGATGGAAATGCGGACAGATCTTTGACAGCCCTGCAAGCGTTCTGACAAATTCCTCCGTAACGATCCGCGGCTCCAATGAGCCCAGACGGATCCTTCTGATCCCCGGATTCTCATGGATCGCACAGATAAGCTCCTGCAGGCTGCCTCCCGTATCGATCCCATAAGAACTCAGATGGATCCCCGTAAGCACAATCTCCTTGTATCCGTTAGAAGAAAGCCTTTCCACTTCCTCCGCCACATCTTTGCGGCTCCGGCTGCGCACCCTTCCCCTGACATAGGGAATGATACAGTAGGAGCAGAACTGATTACATCCGTCCTGCACTTTCACATAGGCGCGGGTATGCTCCGCCGTTCGCTCAAGACGCAGCTCTTCATATTCTTTGGAATGGTTGATATCGAGAAGCTGCCGGCGCTCCCGGGCATCCGTTTCCCGAACCGGCGCTCTCTCATATTCGGCCAGTATCTCGATCAGTTCCTTCTTACGGTTGTTCCCGATCACGATATCCGCGCACCCGTCCACGTCTCCCTCCCTGGACTGGACATAGCAGCCGCATGCCACAATTATGGCGTTTGGATTTTGCTTTCGGGCGCGGTGCAGCATCTGCCTCGACTTACGGTCCGCCATATTCGTGACTGTACATGTATTGATAATATACACGTCTGCCTTCTCCTGAAACGGCACGATCTCAAACCCCTGCTTCCTCAGAAGCTCCTGCATAGCTTCCGTCTCATACGCATTCACCTTACATCCGAGATTATGTAACGCCGCTTTTTTCATAACCTGAAATAATTCCTTTCTATAAACACAATAACTGCAACTTTGTATCTTTAAAAAATTGATTCTTGACTTTTTTGCCTCTTCCTCTTAAGATAAGTATAGAACATCAAAACAGACAAGGAGGTATAGTCCAATGAAAACCGTACAGATTTCTTTGAATTCTATTGATAAGGTAAAATCTTTTGTAAATGATATCACCAAATTTGACCATGATTTCGATCTTGTATCCGGAAGATATGTTATCGACGCAAAGTCTATTATGGGTATCTTCAGCCTGGATCTTTCTAAACCGATTGATCTGAATATCCACGCTGACACTGCCGAGATCGATACTATTCTTGAAGCGTTGAAGTCATATTTATGCGAATAGAATCCGCATACAAGAAAAAGATTATAAACAAGATATTCAAAGTATTGGGAAAACGGACGGATCCGATAGAAATTGTTTCCGTCCTTTTTTGCTGCCGTTCTTCCGGCAGGACAGTATGCTGTCCGATACTGTCACTCCGCCGTCCGCATGTATTTCACCCTATTTTACTTCTATAATCTCCGCCGTCTCCAGCGCAGTCTTCATCAATTCATCGATCTTCTCGCTCAAATGCTCCTCCGACCTGCGGATTACCTCCACATTCGGCTTGGTTACCGGATGCTTTGCCACAAAGATCGTACAGCAGTCTTCAAAAGGCTGGATAGACGTCTCATAAGTTCCGATCTTCTCCGCGATATTCACGATCTCCTGCTTGTCATATCCGATCACCGGCCTGTATACCGGAAGCGTACAGACGTCGTTGGTCGCGGCAAGGCTCTGCATGGTCTGGCTCGCCACCTGTCCGATACTTTCCCCCGTGATCAATCCCAGACATCCGTCCTTCTTCGCAAAATACTCTGCGATGCGCATCATATAGCGTCTCATAATGATCGTCAGCTCGTCATGCGGGCACTGGTCGTAGATATACAGTTGGATATCCGTAAAATTTACCACATGGAGTCTGACAGGCCCGGCATACCGGGACACGATCTTCGCAAGATCCACCACCTTCTGCTTCGCACGTTCGCTGGTATACGGCGGCGCGTGAAAATACGTTGCCTCGATACCTACCCCCCGCTTCGAGATCATATATCCCGCCACCGGGCTGTCGATTCCGCCGGACAGCAACAGCATGGCTTTTCCGTTCGTCCCCACCGGCATCCCGCCCGCCCCGGGAATAATCTGGGAATACACATATATCTCCCTGCGGATCTCTACATTCAACATAACGTCCGGATGATGTACGTCTACCTTCGTCTCCGGAAACGCGTCCAGGATCGCCTCTCCCAGATCGCAGTTGATCTCCATGGAGTTCTTCGGATAAGACTTTCTCGCGCGCCTGGCTTCCACCTTGAAAGTCAGATGCTTGTCCGGATATGCCTCGTCCATATAGGCAACTACATCCTTCTTAAGCTGATCGAATCCCTGATCCTCCATACGGACAACCGGGCAGATCCCCACGATTCCGAATACCCGGCTTAAACGTTCCACCGTATCGTCATAGTCATAATCCCCGCTACAGTCCACATAGATTCGGGCCTGGGACTTGTAGACGTCGAACTCTCCGTCCACGTCTTTCAGTGCGAACCGCACCTGCCTGACGAGCGCGTCTTCAAACAGGTAGCGGTTTTTTCCCTTTATTCCTATCTCGCCGTATTTTATCAAAAAAGTATGATATCTCATCTTCTCTCTCCTAATTTCCTTAATGTCTGGTATATTTACGAAGCCTTGGTACTATATTATAGAGGGTATCCAAAGTATAGTCAATCTCTTCCGGCGTTGTAAATTCCGACATACTGAACCTTAACGTCGCATCCAGGAATTCCTGTCTCGCGCCGATGCCTTTCAGAACGCCGCTGACCTGTGGATGATTGGAGGCGCATGCCGAACCGGAGGATACATAGATTCCTTTTTCCTCCAGGGCATGCAGCAATACTTCGCTGCGGATACCCGCAAAGCCTACGCTGATGATATGCGGCGCCGACGTCTCGTCATACAGACCGTGAACCACCGTATCCTCGATCTGCCCGACTCCGCGGATAAACCGCTGTTTCAGCCGCCGCATCTGTGCCACCTTCACATCCAGCCCCTGGTAGATCGTCTTTGCCGCCAGAGAAAGCCCGGCGATCCCCGGCACATTTTCCGTACCGGAACGGACGTTCTTCTGCTGTTCTCCGCCGAATACGATTGGTTTAATCTTCACGTCTTCACCGATATACAAGACTCCTGTCCCCTTCGGTCCATGGATCTTATGACCGCTGACGGAACATAGATCCACCTTCAGTTTCTTCGGATAGATTCGGTATTTACCGAATCCCTGCACCGCATCCACATGGAACAAGATGTCTTTATTGTAGGCTTTCACGATACTTGCCGCCTCCTGAATCGGCTGCACGGATCCCACCTCGTTATTCACATACATGATCGACACCAGAATCGTCTCTTCACACAGCGCTTCCTTAAGAGCGTCAAGCTTCACTCTGCCATAACGGTCCACCGGGAGATACGTCACGCGGAATCCTTCCTCCTCCAGATGGCGCATCGTATTAATGATCGCCGGATGTTCAATGGCCGAAGTGATCAGGTGCTTTCCGGCCCGCTGATTTGCCCACGCGGCGCCCCTGAGCGCCAGATTATCACTCTCTGTCCCGCCGGATGTAAAGAAGATCTCTTTCTCCTTCACCTTCAAAAGCTTCCCAAATGTCTCTTTTGCTTCTTTTATATATCGTTCCGCTTCGACACCCTTGGCATGCATGGAGGATGGATTGCCGTAATCTTCGCACATCACCTTCTTCACCAGCTCGCCGACGCTGTCATACGCGCAGGTCGTAGCAGAATTATCCAAATACACTTCTCTCATTGTTTCACTTCCTGATTCAATATTTTCTTATTACCAGAATATGTGGTTTCCCCGCAGAATGTCACTACATACCTTATGTCTCTAAATGGAACATCAGAACCGACAACGCCGTCAGACCGGCCGTCTCCGTTCTTAGTATCCGTCTGCCCAATGTGACCGCCCTGGCTCCGCATCCAAGGGCCTGCTCCACTTCTTCTTTCTCGAATCCGCCCTCCGGACCGATAAATACGGCAATCGACTGTCCCGGTTTAATTGCTTCTATGATCTTCCTCGTCTCCCGCATCCCCCGCTCCAGTTCGTATGGAATCAGTATCACATCCAGCTTCTTCGCCTGCGCCAGCGCCTCCTGATAGGAGATTACAGGAACCACCTCCGGGATATATCCGCGGCCCGCCTGCTTTGCGGCGCTGACGGCAATCTGCCGCCACCGTTCCGCCTTTTTTACCGCCTTCTTCTCATCCAGTTTCACAACGCAGCGGCTGGTACTTACAGGAATGATCTGATACACCCCTAACTCAACGGCTTTCTGTATGATCAGTTCCATCTTATCCTGCTTTGGCAATCCCTGAAACAGATAGATCCTGGAGGACAGCTCCGTATCCGACTGCATCCTCTCAAGAATCTTAAGAACCGCCCTGCCTTCCTCGTACCTCTCTACGGCGCAGCGATATTTAAGGTTATCGCCGTCGCTGACCGTCAGCTCCTCTTTATACCGCATCCGAAGTACATTCTTCATATGGTTTACATCAGATCCTTCTATATATATATCCGTTTCCCCCACCTGGGACGGTGTTACAAAAAAATGCTGCATCTCTCGCTCCTGCTTCTTATTATTTCCCTGTCGGACTGTCTGTCTGACTGTCTGAAATCCGCTGCGTCCCTTCATTCTTACTGTACTGTCTGAAATCCGCAGCCTTCCTTAATTCTTTCTTGCAGTCACAGATACCCACTCGCCCTGATGATTGATCTCTAAGACTTCAAGCCCGGCGGCTCTTACTGCCTCCGCGACGGCGGTCTCCTTATCGTCTATAATCCCGCTGGTGATATAGATTCCGCCCTTTTTCATCTGACGGACGATAACCGGCGTCAGAGGGATCAGTACGTCCGCCAGTATATTTGCCGCAACGATATCATACTTCTCATACCCTGCCGCATCCTGCACCGCCTTATCGTCGATAATATTTCCGATCATAACCTCATACTGATCCTTCTTGATTCCGTTGACTTCCATATTTTCATGAGTCGCGTCGATGGCGCAGGGATCTAAGTCCGTCCCCACAGAATACCCCGCTCCAAACTTTAACGCCAGCATACCCAGAATTCCGCTGCCGCATCCCACATCCAGAATCTGCGCGCCCTCCGTCACATATTTTTTCAACTGACGGATACATAGCTGCGTCGTCTCATGCATCCCTGTCCCGAACGCCGTCCCCGGATCGATATGGATAACCATCTTGTCCTCGTCCTTCGCCTCCACCTTCTCCCAGGACGGAATCACCAGAATATCATCGATATAGAACTGATGAAAATACTGCTTCCAGTTATTCACCCAGTCGATATCCTCTGTCTGGGATTCTTCGATGGTACAATCCCCGACATTCAGATAGGCGCGCATCTCCTCCAGCTCTTTCCTGACCTGCAAAAGAATCGTTCCCTTATCCTCTTCCTCCTCCAGATAGAAAGTAAGATAGGCCTTCCCGTCGTCCTCCGGGATATCCGGAAGGATATCCACGAACATCTGCTCCTTGTCCTCCTTCGTGAGAGGAACCTTATCCTCGATCTGCACTCCCTGTATCCCCAGGTCCATCAGCATACTGCTGACGATATCCTCGGCCTCCGCCGTCGTCGTAAGCCGAAATTGATTCCATTTCATAACCTCTCTCCTCTCATTCACACCTAAATACCGCTTCTTCGGCATTCTTCCGTAATTGGCATGCCTCCTCTTCCGTAAGGGCATATTCCCGGAAAAGCAGGCCGAACTCCCTGCCCACCCAGGTATCGGACACCGTCATATTATCACTGTTAACCGTCGCCTTGATTCCTCGTCTCAGATATTCCCGGAGCGGATAATCCGAGAGCCTCTTAACTGCTTTCGTCTGCAGGTTACTTGTAGGGCACATCTCAAGAATGGTTCCTCTCCCGGCCAGTTCTTCCATGAGCTCCCCGTCCTCAATTGCCCGTACGCCGTGACCGATCCGCGCCGCGCCGAACTTAAGCGCTGCCCGGATACTTTCCGGTCCGTCCGCCTCCCCGGCATGGATGGTAAAGGGCACGCCAAGGCTTCCGGCAAGCGTGAATTCCTCTTCAAAATCTCTGGTAGGATATAAGCCCTCCGCGCCGGCAAGATCCGCCGCCGCGACTCCTTTCCCAAGATATTTTGCCGCCGTCCGGACTGTCTCCATATTCGCCGCATGAGTCCTGTCCCCTCTCATACAGCACAGGATCGCCCTGATACCGATTCCTCCCCGGCTCTCTTCCTCCGCCTGCCGAAATCCCGTGAGCGCCGCCTGTACCGCCTCTGTCTGGGTAAGTCCCTTCTCCCCGTGAAGCTGCGGCGCAAAGCGAACTTCCGCGTATTCAAGCCCTCTCTTTTCCAGCTCCTTCCCCAGATCGTAAGCCGCAATTCTCAGATTCTCCGCCGTCTGAAGAACCGCAAGAGGAAGCTCAAAGCACTTCAGATATTCGTTCAGACTCTCACAGTCAATCCGTGCCGTCAGATACGGACGCAGCCCTTCTGCCGTATCTGACGGAAGCCCTATATGGTCTTTCCCTGCAAGCTTCAGGATCGTCTCCGCCGGCAGCGAACCGTCCAGGTGAAGATGAAGGTCTATCTTCCCAAAATCCTCCATATATCCGTCACGATCAGCCAGATTACTCATAGGATCTTCTCCCATTCCTTCTCCCGGAACCCGGTCAGCACCGCAGTATCCGTCACCAGAATCGGCCGCTTCACCAACATACCGTCCGACGCCAGCAGTTCATACTGCTCTTCTTCCGTCATATCCGGCAACTTATCCTTAAGCTGCATCTCCCGGTATATCATACCGCTGGTGTTAAAGAATTTCTTAAGAGGCGCCCCGCTTTTTTGGTGCCAGCTCTTAAGTTCTTCCTTCGTGGGATTCTGAAGTTTGATATCTCTTTCTTCAAATTCGGCCTCCTTCTCCTGAAGCCATTTCTTAGCTTTCTGGCATGTACTGCATTTTGGATAATGAACCAACAACATATCATATTCTCCTTTCTTCATCATGGCTCCTTACAGTCATGATTCTCCCTTGCCTACATGGATTTCTCCACATGGAACTGATCATTACCGGGACTAATAATACCCTCTCCACATGTTCATATACATGTGAAGGTTCGTCCATATATGAAGCCAGATAATCCTGCCTGCCCTCTCCCCGCCGGGGTCGTCCGCCGCCGCCGTCACATAGCGGCCGACATTCTTTCTGGCATAATGATCCGCTTTCCTTAAGTGCCATCCGCTGGTTACCACGACACAATCCTTGAAACCGCAGTTTCGCATCATCCTGCCGGAATACAGCATGTTATGATAAGTACTGACCGCCTGCTTCTCCTCCAGAATATATTCCTCCGGCACCCCCAGTTCCTTTGCGTATCTTTTCATAACCTCTGCCTCCACATGGTGATTATATACGCCGGCGCCTGACATAATCAGATATTGTACTTTTCTCTCTTTCCACAATTCTACAGCCTTTTCTACCCTCGTCTTCAGAATCTCCGAAGGCTGTCCGTCATCCTCCGCCCGGCAGCCACAGACGACGACGCAGTCATATTTATCCTGTTCCCACCGCACCTTCGGCCTGCGGAACATGACGCAGAACAGCAGAATATTCGCTCCTGCAAAGCCTGCCGTCATCCATCCTATCTTACTGAATATACTCTTCATCTGTCCTACCTCGTCCGTTGTCGTAGTTCTTTTGTCATTTTACACTCTTTCTATTCACAATGCAAGAACCTGTTCAGTTTAAAAAAAGCAAAAAGGAAACACCTGCCACTACTGACAGATGTCTTCTACTTTTTGAATAGTTCTGAGTGTGTTCCAAGCCTATAAAGCATCAAAACCAATACATTGTTCTGAATCTCATAAATAAGAAGCCAGTTCGGTTCAATGTGACATTCGCGAGTGCCTTTATAATTGCCTGTAAGATCATGATCTCTGTATTTTGCATCCAGCGTACCGCCGTTCGCCAGAATGTCAATTACCTCAAACAGCTTATTAAGATTCTTGTTTTGCTTTTTTGCAAGCTTCAAGTCCTTTTTAAACTGATTGGTAAACTGTACATCATATCTCATACTTCAAGTGCCGCCTTAAGAGCATCCATATTGGAATATCTCGGAGCAGAAGGATCAGCCATAAGCTTTCTGCCCTCTTCGATCGCAGCCGCTGTAGTTTCATTCGGTACATCCAATTTCAAATCAAAAGGAATACCATGCTCACGGATAGCGGTTCTCAGGAACATATTTACAGCAGTTGTCATATTCAAGCCAAGTTCATTGAAGATTTCCTCTGCCTGGTCTTTAATCGCCTTATCTATTCGGATATTCAAATTTGTTGTTGCCATACAGAACGTCGAGTAGATTATATCTCGACTTTTCACTTCCTTTCCTCCATATATTCGGCACTTAACTGGTGCATACCTTCATTTAAATATATCATACTCAAAAATTTGTCTTTCGTCAACACATTGTCATTATATTGAATACCACAAGCCTCCTGATTTTACAATCCAAAGCCGGATATCCTTCCAATCCAATCTGCGTAAGCACTCCTATTGAATGCATGTTCTCCATAAAACGTTCATATACATATTGTAACAAATCTCATATGGAGCACCTATGCCATTCAACAAAAAATATATCAAAACAATCGGTATCCTCCTTCTCTTCATCCTGTCTTATCTCGGAGGATACCTGCTCGCCGCCCGTTTTCCCCAGACCGAATCCAAATCCTCGGCTGCAGGCACAGCCTCTTCCTCAATGATCATGCCGGCGGCGGATAATTGGGGACTCAGCTTCCAGGAAGAAGGGAAATCACCAGTCGGCAACGCCACCTTCGACGAATTAAAAGCATATAATGCCTACTATGCAGAAGATACGGAGGAAAAAGTATTGTACCTCACCTTCGACTGCGGTTACGAGAACGGCAATACGGAACCTATCCTTGATGCCCTGAAGAAACATAAGGCGCCCGCCACATTCTTCGTGGTCGGCAACTTTATTTCCACAAGCCCTGATCTCGTAAAGCGTATGCATGAAGAAGGGCATACCGTCGGGAACCATACTTACCACCATCCGGACATGTCGCAGATCTCTACAAAAGAAGCTTTCGCAAAGGAATTAGGAGATGTAGAAGAACTCTATCAGGAAATTACCGGTAAGACCATGACGAAATACTACCGTCCTCCCCAGGGAAAATATAGTACCGATAATCTTCAGATGGCAAAGGATATGGGATACCATACCTTCTTCTGGAGCCTTGCCTACGTTGACTGGTATCAGGACGATCAGCCCACTCATGAAGAAGCCTTCGATAAGCTGCTTGGACGCATTCATCCCGGCGCTATCGTACTTCTTCACAGCACCTCCTCTACAAACGCCGAGATTTTGGATGAATTGCTGGGGAAATGGGAGGATATGGGGTATACTTTCCACTCTCTGGATGAACTGACAGAAAAGACAGATTCCTGATGCGCCCCGGCGTTTGGCCTCCTGTTCATGTATATTGAGAAATGGCGAAAAAGGCGGGGCAGTACACGCCGTCCCGCCGATTTCATATGGTTATTCCATTACCCTGATTTGCTCGACAAGAGATTGCTTTTTCAGATTTCCAGTTGTGTAAGAAATCAAGATAAACTGCACAATCAGCAGGATTGCTAAATATATCAATACGATCAGCCACGGAAATGAATAATAAAAGTATGGATTCATCGTTTTCACAACTATCTGTACGGACAGGAAGCCCAGTCCACTTCCCAAAACCAATGTTACAAGCGTAGCAAAAACTGAATAAATCAATCCCTCATAACACAGCATCCTGATCAGTTGCTTTTTACTCAAACCAATCGCCTGTAACATTCCGATTTCCTGCCTACGGGACAGAAAGTTCGTGATTGTCGTATTGACAAGGTTGATTAAAGAAAAGCATACAACAATAACAGCCACGATCAACAACACCCCGAAAGAAAGCTGTTGAAGCCCGCTATAATAAGTGATACTTTCTTTTATGTTTTCCATAACTACATCGCTATTTCCGTCTATCAGTTGATTTAATGCAGCTTCAACTGTATCAGTTTTTTCCGTGTCGGTAATTACGGAAATCGTACCTGTGCAGTCTATCCCGGCTGCTTCATTCATAAGCTGCTTCGGGAGCGTAAAGCATTTTGAGAAGCCGGAATAAGGATAGTCGTTTACAATGCCCATGACTGTATAGGCCTCTGTGCGAATTTGGCCAGATTCGGTTTTATAATCCACTTCGACGGTATCATCCAACGCAGCCTCTATATCATAAAGATCGGCACGCTCTTGAAGCAAAATAATTCCATTGCCTGAAACCAGTTCATCATAATCAACCGTTCCCGCAATTAGCTCATTCTCCAAATTTTGCTGCTCATCTCGGCAAAAGCCCTGAATCCATTTTCCAGAATTACCATTTACACGATATTCTGCGTCCGTGTAATACCAGTGTTTGATTCCTGTAACGCCATCAATAGATTCTACTGCATTTACAAAATCGGCATTTAGCAAATTCTTTTGCTGTAATCCAGATAAAGAAATATCGGCGGTGTTCCACGATTGATTTGCGTTGAGCTGAATATTAAATTCACCGACGGGGAAAACCCTGCCCCGTGCCTCTTCAACGCCGTCATAGGAAACTAACATTGTCGAAATCAATACAACCAATA
This sequence comes from Lachnospiraceae bacterium, assembly GCA_910574285.1. Lineage (GTDB taxonomy): Bacteria > Bacillota > Clostridia > Lachnospirales > Lachnospiraceae > Sporofaciens. Next base: position 262,903 of record CAJTAL010000001.1, read on the forward strand.
CTCCGCCGAGTGAAAGGGAAAGTATTGTTAAAGTGGATTTTGCCTTTTGTCTGGACAGATTCATTTTAGCAAGTGAAGCAGACGTTATTTTACGGTGCAACACGGAACTTTCTTTCATCTTTCCTTGATAATCGGAATATCGCAATGCTTCCAGGGGAGATACTGCCGCAGCTCTTTTTACAGGAGTATGAATGGCCATCATCACAATAATAAATGCAAAAAGGCCGACCCCGACCGACACACATAAAGTAGTCAGCCAGTACCAACCGGCAGGAACCAAAAAGTACCCAATCACATTTCCAATAATCAGACCAATGGGAATAGAAATGGCAGCAAGTAATTTCCCCTCGCGGTAAACCATCTTTTTAATCTGTCGTTTTGTTGTTCCGATTGTGCGAAGCTGTCCATAGTTACGGATACTGCCTGCTACGGAAATATAAAAAATCGAATAGATCACAATGCCGGAGCCTGTGAAAGTTATAAAGCCGATCAAGAAATAGAACAGCATATCACTTCCGCGATTTTCGTCCTTTAAGTTAAAATATGTGGAACGGACAATAACATTATCATCGGAAATTTCTAATTGCTGCGCCAGAGTGCCTGCATAGTTGGCGGCTTCTTCCTCGCTCATATTTTGAGCGCCTTTCAGCCCAATGTAGTAGTCAATCATGCTCCCGCCGCCATACTGCTGTACTAATTCTTTCGATATAATGGCTGTATAGCGTCCGATATCGCCGGTTTTTACATTTAAGATTCCGGTCAATTTGAAATCATGGGTGGTGCCATCAGAAAAGGGAATTTGAATTGTCTGCCCCAATTCATTTGAATAGCCCAAACTATCCAAAAAGGATTCCTGTACTACAATTTCATTTTCCGAAGCTGGTAAATCTCCCGAATAGGGCATACTTTGGGATTTTAGCATATCTGCATTTGCATAAGTAAAATTAACGGTTGAATGGTTTACCTGTTCAGATGATACGTTAAAAAATTCCCCAACCCACGCTATTTCTTCCTGCTTGTATAATTCCTGTCCTTGTTGTTCAGAAATCGCATGATACATGATCTGTGCTGCTTTTTGGTTACGGTTCTGCGTTTCCTGCATAACCCCAAAACCATAGAGGACAATGGCGGATAGTAATGCACTGGCAAGTGCAATCGTCAAAACAATAAAGATATTTCTTTTTCGATTTGCCGATATACTGCGATTTGATATGCACTTTACTATGCCGCTGGTATCATTCTCAAAGGGCCATATCATAGCCTGCCACCTCCTGACTCCACAATTTTGCCGTCCTCAATGCGGACAATCCGATCTGCAAGGCGGGCAATGTTCGGCTCTGTGCCGTAATACTTTTTCAGGTCAATCGTCTGTAAAACGCTCATATTCACAACTCCTTTCAAGGTTTCCTGCCTGTTGGTAAGGATATTGTAAAACCCAAATGTCCGCAAAATGTTACAGGAACCAAAAAGATTGCGGCAAGCCGGAAAACCAAATAGAAAGACAAAAGAAAACTGCCGTGCAATCGGATAACCCTTTTGCATAGCAGTTATAAGTTTTTACAATGTTTCTTTATTTTGAATACTATTCACAAGTACTATTCCACTGTAACTGATTTCGCCAGGTTTCTCGGCTTATCTACATCACACCCGCGGCCCACCGCAATATAATAAGCAAAAAGCTGAAGCGGAATGATGGCCAGTGAATTGGCGAAATACTTATTTGTCTCAGGTATGTAGATCACATAATCCGCCGCTTTCTCCGCTTCGGTATTGCCCTCCACCGTAACCGCCATGACAAACGCTCCCCGGGTCCTTACTTCCTCCATATTACTGATCATCTTCTTATAGAGGGACTTCTGTGTCAGCACCGCCGCAACCAGCGTCCCCTCCTCAACCAGAGATATGGTCCCATGCTTCAACTCACCCGCCGCATATGCCTCCGAATGAATGTATGAGATCTCCTTCAGCTTTAAAGAACCTTCCATGGAAATCGCATGATCCAGCCCTCTCCCGATAAAAAAGATATCTTTCGCCGCCAGGTAGCGGTTCGCGAACTTCTGAATCTTCTCCCGGTTATTCAATATCATCTCTATCTGGGCCGGAAGCGCCTTCATATCTTCCAGCATATCTGCCATCTCTTCATCACTGATCCGGCCTCTTGCCTGGGCAAACTTCATTGCCAGGAGGTACATCGCCGCCAACTGGGCGGAATATGCCTTTGTCGTCGCCACCGCTATCTCCGGTCCCGCCCAGGTATACATCACATTATCCGACTCCCGCGCGATAGAACTTCCCACTACGTTGACGATGCCGAGAACCCTTGCGCCCCGCTCCTTCGCTTCCCTGAGAGCTGCCAGCGTATCCGCCGTCTCTCCGGACTGACTGATCACGATCACCAGAGTATTCTCATCCAGTATGGGATCCCGGTAACGGAACTCCGATGCCATGTCTACCTCCACCGGAATCCTTGCAAGCCCTTCAAACACATACTTGCTCGTGTGTCCCACATGAGAGGCAGAGCCACAGGCTATGATCATAATCTTCCTGATATCCCGTATCTCCTCATCCGTCATGCCCAGTTCTTCTATGACGATCTGATTCTCTTTGATCCGGGGTGAAAAGGTATCTATGACAGCCTTCGGCTGCTCATACATCTCCTTCAGCATAAAATGTTCATACCCGCCCTTCTCGGCGGCGTTCACATCCCACTCGATCCGCACGGATTCCTTCACGATGGGCTCCTCGTCCACATTGAAGAACTCCATGGATTCCTCCGTCATACGGACGATCTCTTCATTTTCAATGAAAAATACGTCTCTGGTATAGCGCAGAACCGCCGGAACATCGGATGCGATAATATTTCCTCCGTCCGTATGGCCGACAATCAGGGGACTGTCTTTGCGCACTGCATACAGTTCCTCCGGATGATCTTTGAAAATAATCCCGAGCGCATAAGACCCTTCCATACGGTGCATGATCTTCGTGATTGCCTGCAGCGGATTCCCCTGATAATAATAGTCCAGCAGATGCGCGATAATCTCCGTATCCGTCTCGGATATAAACTGATATCCGTGTTTCTCAAGCTTCTTCTTCAGTTTCAGATAATTCTCGATAATCCCGTTATGAACAACGACGATACTCTTATCACTGTTAAAATGTGGGTGCGCATTCGTATCCGACGGCGAACCATGTGTCGCCCATCTCGTATGCCCGATACCAAGCGTTCCGGGAAGAGTCGCTCCGTCATGCGTCAGTTCGCTCAATACCTTGAGCCTTCCCTTTGACTTTACCATACCGATCTCACCGTCGTTATATATTGCAATACCTGCAGAGTCATACCCTCTGTACTCCAGTTTAGACAAACCGTCCAGAAGGATCGGCGCCACCTGCCGGTTTCCAATATATCCTACTATACCACACATATTCCTGCTCCTTTACACTAGTCCAAATCAATGAAGTCTACCTGAAATGCATCGTCTTTTTCCGTGTGCCCGCGTTTCTTTTTGGGCTGACGGCTCAAAAGTTCATCCAGATCATCAATATCTCCGCCGGATTCTTCATCATAATCATATCCTATGCCGTCATGAGCGGAAGCGTCACTGTCATCGTCAAATTCATAGTCGTCATAGTCGTCTTTATCGTCAAATTCATAATCATCAAAGATTCCCTCTTCCCTGAGGTTCATAGTCTTTACCGGTACTCTAACGGCCGGCTGGCTCGCAGGCTTCTTTCCTGCCTTTTTCTTTCCTTTGGCCTCCTTAGGCGGCTCCTCTTTCCTTTTCTTTACGGGTCTTGCGTCATAATCGTCATCATCATCGTCGTCATCGTCGTCGTCCGTGTCAATGCCATACTCGTCATACAGATCGTCCAGCTCAACATTCCTGCGGTAAAGTTTTACACCCACTACGATCAGAATTATGATCAGAACCACAAAAAGCAAGAATGTGACAATCAGGACAATATCCAGCATACTCTCAACAAAATGCAATATCTTGCCCCATATTCCTTTCGCGGCTTTCTTCCCGGAACCCTCCGAAGAAGCCTGCGGAATATATCTCTGATAAGTTCCGTCCACCGTATCATACTGATACAGTACCTTATCGCCGTCTGTATTCAATCCATAGATAATATAGTACTCTGCTTTCGTCGGATCCTGCCATGCCGTGAACTCCTTTCCATTCAGCGTCAGTTTTGTCTCCTTATAATCCTCCGGAACCTTTACGCTGCCGTCATCCCTCAGTATTACAAGATAACGGTCCGCGGCGATCTCCACTTCTTCAAAAGGAATAAAGGAACCATTATCACTGTTATACAGGAAGAAGGAAGGTTCTCCTCCGTCGAGAGGGGTCAGATACAAAGCCGACTCTCCCCGGCCCGACTGCTGTGTAACCGCTTCGCAGTTCACCCCTTCAAAGGCTATCTCACTTCTTGCAAATCCGCCCGGAATCAACGCATCGGAAAATCCGCCCGTAATCTTATACTGGCGGCCGTCCACTTCCACCTGCGGTCCTTCTGCAGCAACCGTGGACTGTCCTCCTTCGCCGCCTTCTCCTCCTTCTACAATCAGCGAAGGGTCGCCGGGACCTATTGTAACCGCGGAACTTCCGTTTGTAATATCAAGCTCCATCCCCAGCACGTCCGTTCCGGATGACTGCGACACTTCGACCTTCGCTGTCCCTTCCTCCAATGCCTGGAATGTCAATGTAAACTCTATAACCGTACTGCTGCTTCCGGTACCGGTCACCGTAATCGTCCCGTCTCCTCCTGAAGCTTCATCCCCGCTGATAAACCGAAGCATATCGGCATCATAGGTCAGAGTTGCTTCCATAGTTTCAATATTCGAAGTAGAAGACAGCCTTCCCGTCACTTCTACCTCCGCCCCAACCGTGGTCGACGGATCTGTAAAACGCAATTGTGCAGACGCCGCGCTGACCGCCGCAGGCATAGCCGCACACAGCATACATGCTATAAACAATGAAAAAAATACGTTTCTGATTCTTCTCATGTAGATTACCTCATTCTCTCTACTGTTATGTCTGGCATAATCGTGTGAATGTCCCGGTCATGCCAACGCCTACAAACCACTAATCATACTCTTCTTCGCCGGTATCTGTTCCGGTGTAATTCCCGCCGGTTCCGCCTCCGGTATCCGTATCATCATTTCCGGTATCTCCCCAGGTTCCGGTATTCCCGCCGGTTCCTGTATTTCCTCCCGTCCCGGTATTCCCGCCGGTTCCTGTATTTCCTCCCGTCCCGGTATTCCCGCCGGTTCCGGTGTTTCCTCCGGTTCCCGTATTTCCTCCCGTTCCGGATGTTCCATATCCGTAAGACTGGTTATCGGTTCCATATCCGTTAGTCTGGCTGTCGGTTCCCGGATACGTTTCTTCCGGCTGTTCCATGAAGCCCTGGCTCGCCTCACTTGGGTCCGCCGTCTTATCTCCGACCTTCGCCGTGATCTTCTCGTCTATAGACGCCACCGTACGTGAGGGCACATAATTTTCCTCCGTTCCGTACAGGAACTCATGAAGCTGCTCCACATTGCTCTCCAGGGTGACCGGAATGACCGAATCACCAATGTTTGCCAGCTTATCCGTCGTCTTGTCAAATGGAAAACCTACCGTCTCCCCCAGCCGATAATCAAACGCGTCAATCGCATAATCCAGAATCTCCGATAATGTAAAATTCGTTGAAACCTCGGGGAATACTCTGTCAATGATCTCATTCAACTGCGTGACCGAGACTCCCTGAAGCTTCTCTACGATCTTTGCAAGCACGTCTCTCTGCCGCTCGGTTCTTCTGTAATCATCCCCGGTCGTATGCCGGATACGGGCGTAGGCAGTTGCCTGCATACCGTTCAGAAGCTGCGGGCCCGGCTCCGTCACGCCTGCCGACACATTCCCCGTCACCTTCATAAGCTCCATCACATACCCGCATACATACGGGATCTCTTCTTCCTCGATATTAATCTCTATTCCGCCTACTGCATCTACCACATCTATCAGCGAATTAAAATTCACCGTGACATAATGCTCGATATCCAGATCCAGATTCTTATTCAGCATCGCAACCGCATCTTCCGGGCCTCCGTAAGAATACGCGGCGTTCGCCTTATCTAAAGATCCTCCTCTCTGCTCTAACAGAGTATCCCGATAGACCGACGCTATCTTCACTTCCAGTGTCTCACGGTTCAGACTGGCCACCATAATCGTATCGCTTCGGGTTCCTTCTTCCAGCTCATTGTCCCTGGAATCCACTCCGAATAACGCAACATTGAGATATCCGGTCCCTCTTTCCCTGTGCTTCTTCCCTTCCACCGATACGTTCAGTTCTTCCGGGTCTAACTGCACCCGGTCTATCTTCGACAGCTTGCTTGCCAGAATCCCCATTCCGGCAAACGCAACAAATATCACTATTCCACCAAGAATAAGCCCAATCTTCATTCCTATAGACCAGGACGCTCCTTTCTTCCTCCGCCCCCGCCTGTAGCGCTTCCTGCTCTTCGCCATTATCCAATATCCTTTCTTAACAGCCCGATTTGTGATAATACACTACATTATACTACCGCATTTTCCAAAAAACTGCAATCAAAAATATATTTTTTCACCTATTTCAGCTTTTCAGCCAATATAATTTATTCCCTGTGCATTTTCTGATAATCCAGGGCGGAAGCTTCCGATAACAAAGTCCCAGCCGATATCCCGCGTATTTGCACCCGCTCTGCCAGACCAAAACCGGAATCAGATGCGCGCGCTTACTTTTTAACAGATAGAGCGCCGTCTGCTTTACCATCCGGACCCCTTCGTCCTCCGAGCGTATCCCCGCAAAAACTTCCGGGTGATCTGCCTGGGATACCGCCAGGTCAAAATTCCGTCTGAATTGCTGTATACCCGTGTAATTATGGGAATGTATGACTCTTGCGTCCGCCGCATAAGCCACTTTGTATCCTGCCTGCACCATATGGGCCGCCATAACCATATCTTCGTTAAATATGGTTTTCTTCGTAAAGCCGCCCATCTTATCATAGATTTCTCTTCGATAGGCCGCGCATACATCCGAGCAAAAGAAGGTCTTAATGCCCAGCTCTCCTATATCTTCCTTTCCCTTGACCCGGCTGTCCCCGGGATAATTGAACCGCCTCGTATAACGTTCGGCCGGAGCGCAGTCCCTGGCAGGCAGTTGGCGTGCATACGATACACCCACATCTTCCTGCTCTAAAAGCGGACGTACCAGCCTCTGGATCAGCTCCCGGTCCGCCGGAACCGCATCCTGCGTCATAAAAACCACAATCCCGGCACCGGACAGCCGAAGCCCCATATCACGCGTCCCTCCGTGATCAAATTCTTCCGGTTCGATATGCTTTACGACAACATCCTCTAAAGTCTCCGCCGCAGCCGGGAAATCCCCGGATTTCGTATGAATAATATAGATCTTCCCCACCGGACGGCTCTGTTTTCTTAATCTCTTTAAAATCAGCAGCAGCCTTTCGTCCGGACAACATACAGGAATCACCACGTCTATACTCTGATCTCTATGCTCTTCCACTCTTGTCATCCCTCCTGTCATACCCCACAAACCAATACATCATCCCTGTCAGGGCAAACCAGAACCACGTCGTGGGATTACTGAACCAGGTAGTAAAAAAAGCAAGTCCCAGATAGATCGCCATCTGCCCATAGAACAAGTACACAACCGGATTCTCACTCCTTCTTACGGATTCCGAGATCCGGCCTGCCGCGCCCCCTAACACAACCGAGAACAAAAAAACACCCGGTATGCCAAAATCATAATACGCGTCATAGAACATCGTAAGCGTCGTAAGTTCCGGCTTCGTCAGATAGATCACAGAGGAGACAAGCTGCGGAAATACGAACTTAAGACCTGTCAGCGCGATTACGGGGAACAGCATCCTGAGTCCGTAACTGTGCCGCGCCAACTGCTCTACCATACAATTGAAATTCTCAAAATTATTCGCCACATACATATAGGGCTGAGTGATAAAGATAGGCATTTCCGCATATCTCATCTCAAAGATGCCGTTCAGATATTCCACATCGTGGTGGCGGAACACCGTCAGAACCACATAGGCCGGTATCAGCGCCGCAAAGATCAGCCCGAGGGTCCGAAGCCGTATGGCTCTGTGAACCATAATATATGTAACAACGGCAAAACCAACGGCAAATAAAAGCTGGAATCTTGATACACATAGAATCGGAATAACGAATGCCTCTGCATTTGCCAGCAGAAGCAGCGCTTTCTCTTTCATCTCCTTCGGATAACCGACTTTAAGATACAGTACGGTGATCGCCGGTATCAATATACAGCTTATGGTAAAATAATGTACGCCTGACACGTGAAAATAAGAATATGCATGAGGTTCTTTCGAAAATAAGGGAATAAACCCGACTCTTACGGCCTCAAAGACAAAGCAGGCCAAAGAAGCCGCACCAAGACCCAGAATACTAAGAAGAAGCCTGCCGGCCTGTGTATCGTCCTTACGCAGCTCTTTCAAAGGAGCCGCCTGTTTCTTCCTCCCCCATTCATATCCTATCCCGAATCCTATATAGATCAGGAAAAAACACAGCCATGTAACCGGATGCCAGGCGCTCGAAAGCCGGCTGAGCTTAAGACAGGCGATCCCCTGTCCGCCTACCCATGCCAATGTAAAAAGCCCTCTTAATTCCGTCAGATTTTCAGCTTCCCTGCTTATGCGCACATACAGGAATACTGCCGCCGCCATCAGTACTGCCCCCGCCAGATAAAAGAACCCGGCATATGAAGCGGCATAACTTGCCAGAAAAGCCAGCGTATACGTACCATATTCTTTTACGGCATCATTCCTGTATTTCTCCATCCTTATAATCCTCTTCATCCGTGAATCTTTTCTTCTTATTCTTATCATTTCCAACGAACCAGTACATCATACCTGTCAGTATCAGCCAGAACCATGTCGCCGGATTGCTGAACCATGTCGTAAAAAAAGCAAGCCCCAGATAGATCGCCATCTGTCCATAGAACAGATAAACCACCGGATTGCAGTTCTTCTTGATTGCATTCATCAATACTTTAGCCGCTATACCTATCGCGAAAGCAAAGAAAAAGATACCAAACAAACCAAAATCATAATATGCGTCGTAGAACAGCGTAAGCGACGTAAGCTCCGGTTTGATCAAAAGAGCTTTCGACGCCACAAGCTGAGGGAACAGCCTCTTAAGACCGGTCAGCGCAAAGAAAGGATACAGCATACGCAGTCCCCATGTATGTTCCGCAAGATGGACTACCATATAGTTAAAGTTCTCAAAATTATTCGCTATATACATGTATGGCTGCGAGACGATAAGAGGCATATGCTCGTATTTCATAGCGAAGACCTGCTCCAGATAAGACGCGTCATAGGAGTGATACACCACCGTCAGGATATAGACAAGAACCAAAAGCCCAAGCAAGATTCCCATCGTCTTAATCCGGATCTTCTTATTCACTATGATGAAAGTCACCACGGCAAAACCGACTACGAATACCAGTTGAAACCTGGAAGCATACAGCAGCGGCAGCAAAACCGCCAGAATATTCGCAGGCACCAGCAGAAACATCCTCTTGTTCCTGAAAGCTTCGCTGACCTTGACATAGAGAACCGTCATCGCCGGAATCAGGATACAACTGACCGTAACATAATGCAGTCCGGTAGCCCGATAATAATAACTTCCATGCGTCTCTCCCGCAAGCAGCGGAATATCCTCCCCCGCCGCGATCTCAACAAGAAAACACAGGACAGAGATTGAAGCCAGCACACCGATACAGATAAACAGCCGCTTCGCAGTTACGGCATCCTTCTCGAGTTCGACCTCCTCTACCTTGCCGTACTGCTGCCCCCACTCGTATCCGATCCCGAATCCCAGATAGATCAGGCAGAATGCGATCCACGTCATATAATGCCAGTCTGTCTGCAGGCTGCTGAGTTTCAGGCAGGCGATCCCCTGTCCGCCTACCCACGCCAGCGTAAACCATGCCCTAAGCTCAATTAAGCTCCCCGCCTGTCTTACCAGATATATATATAGATACAGGGCCTCTACAATCAGCAAAGTCCCTGACAGCACCGGAAGCCCTGCCAGAGAAGAGACATAACTCGCCAGATACATCAGCATGTATGTTCCGTATTCCAGGATCGTATTACTGCGTACTCTCATTGTGAATATCTCCTTCAAACGTCGTATTATAAGCTTCCGCACCCTCCAGGACACCGGTCAGATACATGATCACATCTCTGATATCCTGCACTTTCTGCGAAGGCTCATAAGATTCTTCCGCAAACAGGGACTGGTGCATCTGACGCACATTCTCCGCAAGATCAATAGGTACCACATAAGCGCCTGTATGGTCGCGGACCGTGTCGCTGGTCGTCACCTGATAAGGGAAGCCGCCGGTCTCAACCAGTTCATAATCCAGTACATTTGCCGCAAACCCCAGCATATCCCCGGCGGAAAAGCTGGTAGAAACCAACGGGAACACCTCGTCCACGATATGATTAAGGGTCAGAAAATTGGCCTTTTTCGCCTTCTCGGCCACCTTATTCAGCACAACCCTCTGCCGTTCCGTCCGCTTGAAATCATAACCGTCCGTATACCGGTTTCTCGCGTAAGCCACAGCATGTACTCCGTCCACATGCTGCGTCCCCTCCTTTACTTCAATGTCTATGCACTCTTTCCCTGATATCTGGGCCGTCTCGACAGCATAACGGTTGCTCCAGTCGGCTTCTTCCGCTGTCATCTCGAGATCAATTCCGCCCAGAAGGTCAATCACATTGACCAGCGCCGTAAAATTAACGCTCACATAATTCCTGATATCCAGATCAAAATTACGGTTCAGCAGGCTGATCGCTTCCTCCGGGCCTCCGCGGTTATATGCCGAATTTGCTTTCTCGTACGTGCCGTCTTTCTGCTCAAGCAGCGTATCCCTGTATATGGATAAAAGCTTCACATCGTTCGTCTCATTGTTGATGCTGGCTATCATGATACAGTCGCTCTGTACACCGCCCTCTAACTCGTCATTCCTTGAATCGAGGCCGAATAAGGCGATATTCGTATAGGGACCCGTGTCCCGATAAGCTTCCAGTTTCTCTTCATTCAACACCTTGAAATCCAGTTTTTCCAATTTGAAAAGCACATATGCAACAGCGCACAGCAATAATAAGATGATAATCTCTGCCACCAGGATCGCTATTCTCTTACGCTGTCTCTTTCTCCGCTGTATTTTACGCTCCACGGCACTTAACGCGGAAGACTTTTTAATGTTCTTACCATTTTTAACGCTCTTTTTATCCTGGTACTTTCTGTCCTGATACTTTTTGTCCTGATACTTTTTGTCCTGGTATTTTCTGTCCTGGTTCCTCCTGTCCTGATACTTTCTGTTCCGGTTCTTTCTGTCCTGATACTTTTCGTCCTGATACCTTCTGTCCTGGTCTCTCCTGTCCCGACCTCTTCTGTCCCGGTTTCTTCTGTCCATTCTCTTATCGTTCTTCTTACTCATATCCGTCTCCCTTTATACTATCTGCGGAGTACTTCGTACAGTATTACCTCTTCAGGCAATGTCAATATGCATTCTTATTCACAAATCCTTTAAAGAATGTCAAGAATATGATCTTAAAATCAAATCCCAGCGTCCAGTTCTCGATATAATATAAATCGCATTCAATCCTTTTGCGGATAGAAGTATCGCCCCGGTATCCGTTCACCTGTGCCCACCCGGTAAGCCCCGGACGCACCTGGTGCTTGATCATATACCGCGGGATCTCCTCTTTGAACTGTTCCACGAACTGCGGCCGCTCCGGTCTCGGCCCCACCAGGCTCATGTTCCCCATCAGCACATTCACCAACTGAGGAAGCTCGTCTATGCTTGTCTTGCGGATCAATCTGCCGATGGCGGTCACCCGCGGGTCATTCTGGACCGTCCACTGCTTCTTCTCCGAAGCCTGGTCCTGGACGACCATCGAACGGAACTTGTACATCTGAAACGGTTTATTCTGCAGGCCGATACGCTCCTGCTTATATATCAGCGGTCCCGGCGCCGTAACCTTGATGATTACAGAAACCACCGCCATCACCGGTGAAAATAATACCAGGGCAACCGTCGCCCCAAACACGTCCACACACCTCTTCATAAATGCATTCAGCACATTATTAAGGGGAACCCGCCGTATATTAATGACCGGGATGCCCAATAAGTCTTCCGTATATGGTTTCGTCGGGATAATATTATTGTAATCCGGGACAAACTTGGTATGCACCCCTGATTTCTCGCACATACCGACGATATGTTCCAGCTTGTGGTATTCGGCAAGTCCAAGGGTGATTACAATCTCGTCCAGCTTATTCTCCGGCAGTACGATCGTCAGATTTTCCGTACGGCCAAGCACTTTGATTCCCCGGTATTCCGTCCCTCTCTGCACATTATCCGCAAGAATTCCCCGGATAATATATCCCCATTCCGGATTCACCTTCACTCTGTCAATATACTGTTCCGTCGCCCGGCTGTATCCGATCAGCAGGATATGCTTCTGGTTATAGCCCTGACGCCGCATGCTGCGCAGACATTCCCGTATAATGTTCCGTATCGTCACTTCCACACATATATTAATGCCGAAAAACACGAAGATCATCAACCGGGAAAAATCCGGCTGCCTCGTAAAATACAGATACAGGATGAACGCCATTAACCCGATCACATTCGCCTGTATGATATGCCATGCTTCCAGCCGCCGCCCCTGTACACGCTTCGGCGTATACAGTTGAAACACATAATATAAGATCAGATAAGCAGGTACGATCAGAAGCACGCTGCGCATATATTCTCCCAGAGACAAAAACCACGGGTCCAGCTCGAATATTCCGCTTTTAAACCTGATATACCACGCTGAAATATATGAAAACACCAGTGCCAGTGCATCTACCACTACATGGAGTCTGTTTAGTAATTTTTGATTATCTTTAATCAATTTCTCCACCTATTTCTTATAAAAACATATCACTTAAAATACATTACGCTTCATAATACAATAATTTTCCACCATCGACAACCCATTATCACACTCTTTTTCTTAACATTCTATTAATGATTCCAGAAAAACAGACATTTTTCAACTAAATTGTTAAAATTTTACCGATTTCCTGACATAATTTTCCATACAAAAGGAAGATACCGCTTCAGCAGGCGCCCCGAATAACCGCAGAAGACGACGGCAATTACCGGCAGAAGGGCAAACATCCAAAGCCCCATTCCCATGGCGCTGCCAAAGCATGCATATGCCAGCTTATTTCCCGCCCGGACAATCATAAAATGAACTGCATATATATAGAAAGTATCCTGCATCCACCATCTCGTTTCCGGGAGTCTCATACATCCCAGGACATTCCATAAGAGCGCTGCGTCGAACAAATAATACAGCAGCTGGCCTGTAAGCCCCGGACAGAATGCAAAAAACAGATGCGACGCTGCCGCGCCGGCCGCTGAAAACAGCAAAGGCCCCCTCCTTCTCTTCGGCTCTTCGACCCATCTCCTCCCATGAAGCCCCAGATAACTTCCTGCCATATAGAGAAACAGCCAGTTCACTACTGCCGGAAGTTTTTCTCCGAACTGATTCAGATAACCGCCGCCGGCAAGCAGCAGGACTCCTGTAAGCGCACCAAAGCCTGTGTACTTGTTATGGATCAGAAGATAAATCAGCGGACAGATATAGGTATATATAATCAAAAACTGAAGAAACCAGAATATCTGATTGTACTTGCAATTCACAACAGCCTGAATCACTTCATTCAGGTTCCATATAACCTCCTGATCCGAATAGCCGCCCAGCACCGTCGTCTTAGAGGCTGCCAGACGAAGTATATAATAGAAAAAATTCCATGCCGCAAACGGAACCACGATACTGAATAAACGCCGCTTCCATTTATAACCAAGCCTGTCCATAGAAAAGTTCCTGTAGAAAAGATATCCCGAGCATAAAAAGAATCCTGCGTTCGCCGTTCTTGCCACCCTCTCCACGATAAAAGACTCTATTCCATTCACAACAGACGACTGCCCGGCAAAAATATCCGTATTCTGCGTATGAATCAAAACAACCAGAATACATAAAATAAAACTATACCATCTTACCTGATTACTGAACCCGTTCTTCTCCACTGTACTTCTCCTGTCTTGCGATACTGTAAATGATGCCGCAGATTACCCCGCATAAAACCTTGAGATTCTGGCATCTGCAAATTAATATAGCATAAAATAAAATTATTTGCTATAATAAGTCCGTACCAAAAATATACTTTCACAGGGAGTTTATAAGGGATATCACATGAAAATAACGATCGTAATTCCTAATTATAACGGAAAACATTTTATGGAACCCTGTCTCGCCTCACTCGGCAGACAGACATATAAAGACTTTGAGATACTTGTCGTAGATAACGCTTCCACCGACGGAAGCATCGAATATCTGAAGGAACATTATCCGGATATCCGAATCATCGCCCTTGATCAGAATTATGGATTCAGCAAGGCCGTAAATGTGGGAATCCGGCATTCCTCGGCTCCCTATGTGATCCTTCTGAACAATGATACTACGGTTGACGAGCATTTTGTAGACGAGATGCGAAAAGCGATTGAGCAATCTCCTCGGATCTTTTCCGTAAGCAGTAAGATGATCCAGATGTACCATCCGGAATTGATCGACAGCGCCGGTGATCTCTACACTCTGCCCGGATGGGGAGTCTGCCGCGGAGTCGGACGGCCTGTCTCCAATTATTCCGAGGCGGACGAGATCTTTTCGGCATGCGCGGGCGCTTCCATCTACCGCCGCCGCGTTTTTCGAAAAATCGGATATTTTGACGAGAATCATTTTGCATATCTGGAAGACATTGACATCGGATACCGGGCGAAGATCTACGGTTATAGGAATATGTACTGCCCCTCCGCCATAGTCTTTCACGTCGGAAGCGGCACCAGCGGTTCCAAATATAACGCGTTCAAGGTGAAGCTGTCCGCCCGCAACAATATCTACGTCAATTATAAGAACATGCCGCTGCCGTTCCTGGTTCTTAATTTTATGCCGCTTTTGCTGGGATACCTGGTAAAATACGCATTCTTTCTCAGGATCGGATGGGGAAAGGAATATAAAGAAGGGGTGTCAGAAGGGCTTCGGACCATGAAGGCGCAGAAGAAAGTTCCCTTCCGTCTGCGCCATCTGCACTGTTATATCCGAATCGAACTGGAGCTGATCCGCCATACCTTCTCTTATGCAAGAGACTGGTTTACACGAAAAATATATAAAAAATAGTACCTTATCTAATATCTAAAATCTAATATCTAAAAGTGGAATGTATCCTTAAGCCCTGCCCATTGCTGATCCTTATCGCTTAAGTTCAGAGCGGTCCCGTCCTTCAGACTGTATCCCCGGGCAGACGCGTTCCCCGGATATTCTCCTACGACTTCCGGCCACGCGATCCCGATCTCAGGATCATTCCACGCCAAACCGCCCTCGTCTCCCGGACGATAGAAGTCCGTACACTTATAGCAGAATTCTGCCACATCGCTTAACACCAGGAAGCCATGCGCAAATCCTTTCGGAATATAAAACTGCTTCTTGTTCTCTTCCGTGAGTTCAATACCGAACCATTTCCCATACGTCTCGCTGCCGCTTCTTAAATCAACCGCCACATCGTAAACCGATCCCCTGATTACCCTGACCAGCTTCCCCTGGGGATACTCCTTCTGGAAATGCAGTCCGCGCAAGACGCCTTTGACAGAGCAGGACTGGTTATCCTGCACAAAATTCATAGTAAGTCCGGCCTCTTCCATGTCCCTTAAATTATATGTCTCCATAAAATATCCCCGGGCATCTCCATGGACTGCCGGTTCGATCACACAGAGTCCCTCAATTCCTTCTACATTTTTCTCTACTTTGATCTGTCCCATAACCTCAATCTCCTTATTACGGATTAGAATTCAATTTCTCTTAAGTATCTTCCCAGGGCGTCCTGCCAGGACGGAAGCGGCTCAAATCCATTCTCGGCAATCTTTCCTCTGTCCAGCCTGCTGTTGAACGGTCTTGCCGCCTTCGAGATACCATATTCCGCCGTGGTTACCGGAACCACCCGCAGACGCTCCTTCGCGTATTCCTGATGTCCCAGCTCTGCCGCCTGACGGAAAATCTCTACGGTAAAATCATACCAGCTAATATAGCCTCCCTCGTTCGTCGCATGGTAGTAGCCGTATTTCTCTGTCTCTATCATATCAACCAGAAGCCGCGCCAGGTCAAAGGTATATGTGGGCGTGCCGATCTGATCGTTCACCACCCTGATCTCATCATGTGTCTTTCCTATATTCAGCATCGTCTTGATAAAATTCTTCCCGTTCTTGCCGAATACCCAGGCAATCCGTACGATAAAATATTTCGTCAGATTCTCCGCCACCGCCAGTTCGCCTTCCAGCTTGGTCTTTCCATAGACGTTCAGCGGCTTATAGTCCTTACAGTCCGGCTTCCAGGCTTCCGTTCCCTGGCCGTCGAACACATAATCCGTACTGATATATACCATCTTGCAATTCAGCTTCTTGCAGACTGCCGCGATATTCTTTGTCCCGTCTGCATTGATCGCGCGCACTTTCTCGACCTTATCCTCATCCTCTGCCAGATCCACGGCCGTCCATGCCGCACAATGCACCACCACATCCGGCGCCGCGGCTGTAATCTTCTCTTCCGCTGCCTGCGCATCCGTAATATCCATCTGTACATAGGGCATGGCCGTCACCGGCGTACCGTCCTGTACACCGCTGTACTCGGGGGCAATATCACTGCCGATCCCCTCATATCCGCGCTCTGCAAGCTCATTCATCACATCGTGCCCCAACTGTCCTGCCACTCCGGTCACGAATACCTTCATATCCTTCTACCTCCTGTCAATCTGTCCTCACCCAATATACTTAACGATTCGCATACATTTTCTCGTAATAATTCTGATATTCACCGGAGATGATCGTCTCCCACCAGTCTTTATGATCCAGATACCAGCGGATCGTCTTCTTAATACCGTCCGCGAACTTCGTCTCCGGAAGCCATCCCAGCTCATTGTGGATCTTCGCCGGATCGATCGCGTACCGCATGTCGTGTCCTTTTCTGTCTGTCACATACGTGATCAGACTCTCCGGCTTACCTAATTCTTTGCAGATCATCTTCACGATATCGATATTCTTCATCTCATTATGCCCGCCGATATTATAGACTTCCCCCACACGCCCTTTATGAATGATCAGGTCAATCGCCTTACAATGATCTTCCACATAGAGCCAGTCCCGGACATTCTCGCCCTTTCCGTACACCGGCAGCGGCTTATCATTCAGCGCATTCGCGATCATCAGCGGGATCAGCTTCTCCGGGAAATGATACGGGCCGTAATTATTCGAACATCTGCTTATCGTCACCGGAAGCCCATAAGTCCTGTGGTACGCCAATACCAGAAGGTCAGCGGCCGCCTTAGACGAACTGTACGGACTGCTCGTATGGATCGGAGTCTCCTCCGTGAAGAACAGGTCCGGCCTGTCAAGGGGAAGATCTCCATACACCTCGTCTGTGGATACCTGATGGTAACGGGTGATTCCGTACTTTCTGCAGGCGTCCATCAGCACCGCCGTCCCTTTGATATTCGTATCCAGGAATACTTCCGGATTCTCAATCGACCGGTCCACATGGCTTTCTGCGGCAAAATTCACCACCATATCCGGATGTTCCTCCTCAAAAAGTTGGTATACCGCCTCCCGGTCTGTGATACTCTCCTTAACAAATCTGAAATTCTCACGATCCATTACCGGTTCAAGCGTAGACAGATTTCCCGCATAAGTGAGGCAGTCCAGACAGACGATCCGATATTCGGGATATTTCTCTAACATATGAAACACAAAATTACTTCCGATAAATCCGGCCCCGCCGGTTACAATTATATTCATAATTCTATTCTCCTATTAATATAATCCATCCTGGAATTTTCCGTCCAGGACATCTTTGAGATACTGTCCGTACTGGTTCTTCTTCAGTACTTCATATACTTCCATCACATCATCCTTGGAAATCCATCCGTTCAGATATGCGATCTCCTCCAGGCACCCGATCTTACGATGCTGATGGGACTCTACTGTCTTGACAAAATTCGTCGCGTCCACAAGGCTTTCATGTGTTCCGGTATCAAGCCACGTAAATCCCTGCCCCAACAGCTCTACATTCAGTTTGTCTTCCTCAAGATATACACGGTTCAGATCCGTGACTTCCAACTCGCCTCTTGCGCTCGGTTTCAGATTCTTAGCGTATTCCACCACTTTATTATCATAGAAGTACAGTCCTGTCACACAGTAATTACTCTTTGGCTTCTCAGGTTTCTCTTCAATTGATACCGCTTTCCCCTCATGATTGAATTCTACGATACCGAAACGTTCCGGATCTTCTACATAATATCCGAATATAGTCGCGCCCTTGCCCGTCTCGGCATTCTTAACCGCCGCCTTTAACCGTTTCTTTAAGCCATGCCCCGCAAAGATATTATCTCCCAGAACCATGGCCGCCGTATCTTCACCGATAAAATCCGCCCCTATGATGAATGCCTGCGCAAGCCCGTCCGGACTTGGCTGAACCTCATATGACAGATGGACGCCAAACTGATGCCCGTCCCCTAACAGTTCATGAAATCTCGGCGTATCCTGCGGCGTCGAGATGATCAGAATATCCCTGATCCCCGCATTCATCAGCACAGACATCGGATAATAGATCATCGGCTTGTCATAAATCGGCAGAAGCTGCTTGGACGTTACCATCGTCAGCGGATACAGACGTGTGCCTGACCCTCCTGCTAATATAATTCCTTTCATTGTGAAACCTCCTCTTTATCCCCGGGGACAGTGAACCGTACCGGCACGTCTGCCGCCGGGCCTTTAACTGCTGGAACTGATTATAATAGGTGACCTAAGGTCACCTTCAAGTACTTTTTCTAAAATTTTACATTTATTTCAGACCCGTTCCATTGTGCAACGTTTCGTTTAGTATTGACACATTTTATGTTCTTTTATGCAACTATTGTTAAAATATTCCAGAATATGTACAAAAGAGGAGATGAAATTATGGCATTTGCTGACAAATTGAAAGCTTTGCGGCTTGAAAACAACATGACTCAAGAATATGTAGCGGAACGCATGAACATGGCGCGCTCCACCATTGCTGGATATGAGACAAAAAACCGTCAACCATCCCATGAAAAACTGGCTGCTTTCGCTAATCTGTTTCATGTGTCGATCGACTATCTTTTGAATGATGAATCCACACAGATCACTATGACAGAATCCCGGGAACTATCTGAAGACGCACGTGATCTGCTGGTAAGATACCATCGCCTGTCTATTCGTTCAAAGAAAGATCTCTTCAAACAGCTCCATCTTCTGGAATTACGGGATGAAGAACATGGACCGGGACACCTCACACATTAACCCCCTATCGACAATTACGCATCTTAGCCAATCGCGATTCTGATTGACTGAGGCAGTTAGAATCGTAATTGGCTAAGATAATCAGAATGTTTTCTCACATATGAATACTCCCGCTTCTTTCGTAATCTTAAATCCCTTATCTGTTCTCTTCTTTACATAAGTCCTGAATTCCTTATAACGCTCCGTAAGAAACTGCCCCTGATTGCCATGACAGGACAGAACATAAGATATCAGCGGCTCCGGCTTCGGAACCACCAGACAGTCTTCATACTTCTTCCAGCTACATTCAGAAAAATACTCTTCCAATATCCCCGCCCCGTTCTCCATACCGAATCTGCCATACAGTTTATCCGCAGACAGAACGATCCTGTCATCGAATCCCTGTACCAACTGGCTGACTTCTTTCATATGGTTCTTTCCATAAGTACTGCACAGGAATCTGCCCCCCGGCTTCAATACACGGGACACCTCCCTGCACACCTGCCGGATATCCTCGCAGTAGAACAGCACATGATTCGCAATAACCAGGTCAAACCGTGCTTCTTCATAAGGAATCTGGTGACAATCGAACACCCGGTATGAGAATCGTCCGTCGCTGCTTCCGACGGCTCTGCGGGCATCCCTCAGCATTCCTTCCGAGATATCTGACAAGACAATCTCCACACCCTGGGGCAGGCGTTCTCTGTTATCCGTCCACAACGTTCCGTCACCGCAGCCTGCTTCCAGCACCTTCATCCCTCTTCGCAGGCCTGTCTGTCCATAGAGCCACGGGAACCATCCCTGCTCATTCTGTGAATACAGGCGGTGCAGATTAATTCTTGCCGAAATATTGGATGCATTTTGGTACTGGGTCTTAAGACTCTGATCCATACTCGTCAGATGGATCAGAGTCAGCATCCGGTTCCAGTCTATGGCATGCTCTTTTCGTATCTCTTCCGAAGTATCCTTTATAGCCCTCTCCACCAACTGCATCTGCTCGATCCGGTCACGGACTAATTTTAACTGAATGTCCAGTGAATTCAGCATGAAATGATAATCCATGTCACCGATCAGCATCTCCCGGATATCCTCGAGGGAGAATCCCAGATACTTAAGCAGCAGGATCTGCTGGAGCCTCGCAAAATCCTTATCCGTATAAAAGCGGGCCCCCGCTTCACTTATAAAAGATGGTTTTAATATATCCTGCTTATCATAATAGCGGATCGTCCGCAGAGTCACTCCCGCCATACGGGCAAATTCACCGGAAGAATAGTACCCCGCTTTCTTCATACCAAATACCTCCAAAGAAAAATATCATAAAATATTATTCCAGAATAACGCCATTCTGTCAGAATTCACGCTTCGTCATAAAACGCAGGGAGAACAGATACGAAACTGCCATAATAATCCCGCACGCCATAATAAACGCTGTCAGGATAACCGATAGATTCAATCCGTCAAACCTGTTTACCCATATCTTCCAGTCAATACCCAGGTACTCGAATACCTTTACGGCCGCGCATATAACCACAAAGCTTCCTCCAAATACGACCATCATCGCTACCCTGCTTCTCTCCGTCCCGAACTTAAGCTCTATCGGTATCAGAAGCGACAGCATCACCGTAATAACCAGAAGACTCCCCAGCACCGCCCCCGTCCACTCTTCTGCCGTAAAATCAATATGCCGGACACGGGACACTAGAAAGGCTGCGGCTGAGGCTGCGGCAAGCACCGGCATGGTCGTCATGAATCCGAACAGATACTTCTCCTGAACGTATCCCTTCCGGCTGATGGGAAGGGTGAAGAGATACCCCATACCATTCTCATGGTCATCATAGCTGATGGTCGTCAGCGTCAGCATACCCGTCATAACCGTAATATAACTGATGACAAACGAGAAACTTGTATTGGTCATCAAGAACACAAACGTTACAACCAGGACCGAGGCAAAAAACTGCTTCTGCCCTTTCAATATCTTAAAATCTTTAATCAATAATCCCTTCATTATTATTCACCTCTCACCATCATCATAATCAATTCGTCGATATTTCCCTTTTCCACCGTGATCTGCGGATAATTTTCCTGATAGAACTGCCTCTGGTCTGTCATGCAGCTATAGCCGAATTCTTCTTTCTTACTCCGAAGAATATGCTCCTGATCAAGCCCTTCATACTGCTCTTGCGTCACCTTCAGGATTCCGTAGGAGTCAAGCAGCACATCCGTCTCTTCGTACAGCACGATCTTCCCCTCGTCGATCATGTAGATATCGTCACAGATACCTTCTAAGTCTCCCGAGATGTGCGAGCTGATCAATATCGCCCGCCCTTCCTGCTCCATATAGGCCCGCAGCATATCAAGAAGCTTATCCCGTGCCACCACATCCAGCCCTGACGTCGGCTCGTCCAGTATCAGAAGCTTTGCCTCGTGAGTGATCGCCGCCAGCACCTGCAGCTTACGCTTCATTCCGGTGGAGAATTCCTTAATCTTCTTATCCATGGGAATCCGGAATTTCTCGCACTGCCTCCTGAATTCTTCCTCCTGAAAATTCCTGTACATACTCTTAAGTATCGGAATCAGGTCACATACCATCAGATAACCGCTGAACCCCGAATCCGACATGACCACGCCGATATCCTCTCTGTCTTGGATTCCCATCTCTGAGACCGGCCTGCCGAATATCTCTATGCTGCCACCGTCCGTACTGATCAGACCCAGTATCGCCTTGAAAGTCGTACTCTTTCCCGCGCCGTTCTTGCCGATCAGCCCGGTGACGCATCCCTCCTGTACTTCCAGCGTACAATCAAGCTGAAACCCTTTATACTCTTTCTTTACTTTATTCAATCTAAGCATTCTGTCTGTCCTCCACATATAAACGTCTTCCCGCAAATGCCACATACTTCATTGCTCTTTCGCCTGATCGGAGCATTATATTAATCTTCCAATATAATCTCGAATAACGTCCGGATCTCCGAGTCCGTCATACCACAGCTCCTGCCCTTCCGGATGGCCTTCTCCAGATCAGCCTCTACTTCCTTCTTCTTTTCCTCTAAAAGCATCTCCTGGTTGGCAAAGGCTACGAAGCTCCCTTTCCCATGGACCGTGTTCACGAACCCTTCTTCTTCCAGAGCATCGTACGCTTTCTTCACGGTCAGCGCACTGACCTTAAGCTCCTTTGCCAAAACTCTTACCGACGGAAGCGCCGTATCTTCTTTCAGTTCCCCATGCATCACTTTACTCTTAATCTGTTCCATAATCTGTTCATAGATCGGCTGCATGGAAGAATGATTAATGATTAATTTCATTCCATCCCCCCTTTGTTGTTAACAGTATATAACTGTTTAGAACTGTTGTCAACTGTTATATACTGTTTTTTATGTTTTTTATGTTTTTTATGTTTTTTATGTTTTTCACATATTCATCAATATAACCTCTGGAAACACTTTTTTATTTCATATACAAAATTCCCTGCAAATTTTCTGCAGGGAATTTCATTTCCATATAAGCCCACAAAACCGGAAATTTATGTAAATTTCATCTCACATATAATACATAAGCTTGCTTTCAGCATACAATAGTGTTATAATAGTCACAATCTAAATACGAAAGGAGAGATATCTATGGCACTGGCAACCTTAACCGCAAGGGTAGACGAAAAAGACAAGGCCAGCTTTGACACCTTCTGCTCCAATGTAGGCCTGAATACTTCTACCGCGATCAATCTTTTTGTGAAAGCAGTTTTACGCGAAAACCGCATCCCGTTTGAGATCGCCCAAACCACTGACCCATTTTTCTCCGAGCCGAACATGGCCTATGTGAAGAAATCCGTCCAGGAGCTGAGAGCCGGGAAAGGCACTGCTCATGAATTGATCGAGGTGGACGATGAGTGAAAAAATATGGTCGGACGATGCCTGGGAGGATTACCTCTACTGGCAGACGCAGGATAAAAAAACACTAAAGCGGATCAACCAGCTCATCCAGGATATTGAACGAAACGGCTGCATGAAAGGAATTGGAAAACCCGAACCTCTCTCCGGTGACCTGCAGGGCGAATACAGCCGCCGCATCAACGAAAAAGACCGCCTTGTCTACCATATAGAAAGCGGTCGTCTCTACATCTCCCACTGCAGAGGACACTATGGAGACAAATAATCCAAACCAATCCCCGCCTGTGTCCGAGACGGGGAATCAGCGGCGGCGCCAGCGCTTCCTGAATCTGTTCTTTATGACAGGCATCCTTTCATCAGATCATAAGCGCCCTGTTCCTCTATCTTCTTCAAATCTGCAAAGACTTTCTCGCAAAGACCTGCGATCTCAGTCAAATCCTCTCCCCAAAATTGCGTATTAGAAAGGACGGCTTTTACCAATACGGAAGCTTCATCTTCCTTATGTGTATCATAGAATTCCAAAATATCCTGATCATCCCTGATCAAATATTCCTCTTCCCCGCGAAGCCCTTTATAACCCTCTGTATCAAAGCCTTTACCCCTGTAAAACGCAATATAAAAGGCAAGAGAAGCCGTAATACACTCCGGAAGCCTCCCATATCTTTCCACATATCCCTTCAGGGAGGGCAGAACCCTCGCTTTCCACTTAAAAGTAGAATTCAAGGAGATCGCAAGGAGGGCATGGTCGATAAACGGATTGTCGAACCGGTCCGTCACCGCCCTTGCAAAATCCTTAAGCTCATCTTCAGGAAGCGTCAGCGTAGGAATGATCTCTTCGTAGATGGTCCGGTTCATAAATTCCCGGATCACGTCATCCTTCATACAGTCCCTTACGATATCCTGTCCTGCCAGATACGCGCCAAGAACCATAGATGTGTGGGCGCCGTTTAAGATACGCACTTTCCGCTGCTTATAAGGCTTATGGTCGTCTGTAATCAGAATCGGAAGACCAGCCTCTTCAAAGAGCAGTTCCTTTTTTAAACTCTCCGGGCCTTCAATTACCCAGAACCCGAAGACTTCTCCCGTATCAATGACGTTATCCTCATACCCGAGCTCTTCGCAGATCGCCGCCGCCTCATTTCTCGGATATCCGGTTACGATACGGTCTACCAGCGTAGAACAGAATATATTCTCATCCTCGATCCACCGGATGAATGTTTCTTCAAGCTTCCACTGGCGCGCATATTGAAGGACACACTTTTTAAGCTCCTTCCCGTTATCGTCAATCAGCTCACAGGACAATATCACAAATCCCTTCCCCGGCTCGCCGCCGAAGGCCTGGTATCTGACATACAAGAACTGTGTCAGTTTCCCCGGATAGCTGGATGCCGGTCTATCCTCGAACCGGCATGTCGGATCATACTGGATGCCGGCTTCCGTGGTATTGCAGACAATAAAACGAAGTCCCGGATTCTTCGCACAATCCATATATTGATCATAATCACTGTTGGGATTCAGGCAGCGGCTGACGCTTGAGATCACTCGCTTGACATCCCTCTTCTTACCCTTCTCATTTCCTCTCAGGAGCAACGTATACAGACCTTCCTGCTCATTGATAAGATCCCGTATCATATTCTCCCTGCCAACGGGCTGAACCAGCACCGCCTTAGAATTGAACCCCGCTTTTTCATTCATCACATCAATGAAGTAATCAACGAAAGCCCGCAGAAAATTCCCTTCTCCAAACTGGAGAACTCTTTCCGGAGCCTCTTTTAAGAGATAGCCGCCGTAATTTAATTCCTTTAATGTCTCATAGGATAGCTTTTTCATGATAATCTCCATTCCGCCGCCAAGTCGGCGGCACAAATAGTAATGAAAGTCTTCCAATTCTCCACGTTACTGATAAAATAGTTTGTAAAGAAGCTATACTACAAAGCACGGGAAGGTGAGTCGTAAAGACTTTCTTGGTTTTAGACAGCATGATAATCAGTGTAAGTTTCATCTTTCAAGCACAAATAAGTGGCTCTATTAGACCGTACAGTAAGAATTGTTTTAACTTCTCTGTTAAATGTGTGATGAAACAGTCAATGGCTTCTTTATCTCATTTGAAAGGCGTTTTGACCATGAAAGTTGTTTATCAAACCTGCTGCGGCATCGATGTTCACAAATCGTTTCTCGTTGCCACAATCATCAAAACCACTTCCAGTATGGAACCTTCTTATCACAAGAAGCGTTTCTCCACCTTCAACAATTCTATCCTGCAATTCAAAAACTGGCTGATTGAAAACCAATGCCATGATGTTTGTATGGAATCTACCGGTAAATACTGGGTTCCTGTATTTAACCTTTTGGAGGGCGATATCAACGTCACCATTGCCAACCCCAAATGGGTAAAGGCAGTTAAAGGAAATAAGGATGATACAAAAGATTCCAAATGGATTGGTGATTTATTTCGATTAGGTCTGGTTCCGGGAAATTTTATCCCCTGTAAGCCAATCCGTATCCTGCGCGAATTCACAAGATACCGCTACAAACTGACTTCCTGCCGTTCCAGCGAAAAGAACAGATATCAGAATGCGCTTACTGTCTGTAATGTCGCATTAGATTCGGTTGTTTCCGATATCTTCGGGAAATCAGCTGCATCTGTTATTGACTACCTGATCGGACAATCTGACAATTCCATCAACCACGAAGAAATAGCTTCCAGACTCCTCCGCTCCCTAAAGAAGAAGTCTGACAGTGTCATCGAATCCATCGAAGGGTATCAGATGGCGGATTCCCCAAAATATCGTATGCGCCTCATCCGCGCACATCTGGATTATATCACATCTACGATAAATGATATAGACACTATGCTTGATTCTTTGATTGCCCCTTATGAAAATGCTGTCCAGCTGCTGTGTACCATTCCGGGTGTTGACCGTAACAGTGCAATCACTGTTATCTCCGAGATTGGTACCGATATGACTCCGTTTTCTAATTCCAAACGCTTATGCTGTTGGGCGGGACTGACTCCCGGCAACAATGAATCTGCTGGTAAAAAGAAATCTGTCAGGATAACACGTGCCAGTGTCTACCTCAAACCTGCATTGGTGCAAGTCGCCCATGCAGCCGTGAAATCTGATCAATCTCCTTACTATAAGCAGCAATATGAGCGCATTATGAAGCGTCGTGGAAAAAAACGTGCCATCATTGCTATCGCCCGTATGATTCTCACTGCCATCTACCAGATGTTGTCTACTGGCGAGGCGTGGAATCCGACCGATTTGTACAAAGTTGACATGCCTGAACCCCTAAAAGAAAAACAGAAGGAAAAGGCTATCAAGCAGGCTAAGAAACTACTTATCAGCGAAGGGATAATTTCTGAATCGCAATTAGCTTCTTAACACTTTATAACAATACATTTTTTTAAAGGCTGCCATAAGACAGCTTGTTAAAGTGCGCCATTTATTGGCTGTACTCTACTTTCTTTCACAGTAATTCCTCTATTCTTCCCAAATATAATATCCAAAGAACGCCCGCCACACACACCAATTTTCTATGGGCACTCTTTTCTTTCTGTTACAATGTTACACCTTGCTTAAAGATCGCCAGATCATGGAAACCAGCTTCTTCAGACTTTACCTTTTTTCCGGAAGCCACGTCCGTCACATAACGGAACAGCTCTTCGCCTAACTCCTCCAATGACATATCCTCCGCCGTATTCTCTGCTATAGAACCACAGTTAAAATCTATCCAGTTCCTTTTATGCTTATATAGGGCCGAATTACTGGAGATCTTCACAGTAGGCACCGGCGACGCAAAGGGCGTTCCCCTTCCGGTCGTGAATAATATGATATGTGCGCCCGAAGCGGCAAGGGCGGTGGAAGCCACCAGATCATTTCCCGGAGCGCTTAAGAGATTCAGGCCGTTCGTCTTTACCCGCTCGCCATAGGCAAGCACACCCTTCACAGGAGCGGAACCCGACTTCTGGGTACATCCCAGAGACTTGTCTTCCAACGTAGAGATCCCGCCCTTCTTATTTCCCGGCGAAGGATTCTCGTAGATGGTCTGGTTATGGCTGGTAAAATAATTCTTAAAATCATTGATCAGAGCAACCGTCTTATTATATAATTCCTCATTTTCACAACGATTCATCAGGAGCGTCTCAGCGCCGAACATCTCCGGCACTTCCGTCAGTATAGTCGTCCCCCCCCTCTGCGATCAAAAGATCTGAGAATCTGCCCACCGCCGGATTCGCCGTGATACCGGAAAGCCCGTCTGAACCTCCGCACTTCATGCCGACGATCAGTTCACTGCATGGAATACTGGTTCTTTCAAAACCCGCCGCATACTCTGTAAGCTCTTTCACAAGTTTCAATCCATCCTCGATCTCATCCTCCGATTCCTGGGCTATCAGGAACTTCACACGATCCGGATCGTAATCTCCGATGTATCCTTTCAGTTTATCGATATTGCTGTTCTCACAGCCAAGCCCCAGAACCAGCACGCCTCCTGCATTGGGATGACGGATCAAATCTGCCAGAATGCGTCTGGTGTTCTCCTGATCGTCTCCCATCTGGGAACAGCCGTATGGATGTGGGAATGCCGCAATGGCGTCCACAGACCCTTTAAGGAATTCCTGCGCCCGTCTCTCGATGGCAGAGGCAACATTATTCACACACCCTACCGTCGGAATGATCCACACCTCGTTGCGGACGCCTGCTTTCCCATCCATTCTCCTGAACCCCTGAAAATAGTGAGTCTCCTGTGAAATCAACGGTTCCGCCTGCTTAGGCTCGTAGGTATAGGTAAGCAGATCGCCGAGTCCAGTCTTCATATTATGGGTATGAACCCAGGAACCTTTTTTAATATTACTCTTTGCGATGCCCACAGCAGCCCCGTATTTGATGATCTCTTCGCCTTCACGGATGTCGCGTAAGGCAAATTTATGACCCTGAGGTATCGGCTCTGTCAAAATAATTTCTTCCCCGTCTACAATAAGGACACGATGTGCGATCAGAGGCTCCAGCGCAACCGCAACCTTATCGTCCGGATGGATCTTTATAAATACTTGCATATGATCCTGATTTCCTTTCCTTAAAAATAATATAATAGTAAGATTATAGTGAAAGCAACTTGTATACGGTCAAATTCTCCATACATTTTCCCGCTTCACTAAGTATAAAATGTAAGAGCTTACACAAAACATACATCTTTATTTCAGATTAGTCAATATAAATTTGAATTTAAAATCTAAATCGTCATTTTGTATAATTTTCAGCTCTAAAGATTGTGAATTATTTCTCAAACAAAAGGATTGCATTCACATTCGTCCATGGTATAATAAAATAAAGTGTAAGGGCTTACACTTCGGATAAGAATATTGTAAGAAACAGTATCAGATATATAAAGGGAGTGGGATTATGAATATTTATGACATTGCCAAGTTAGCAGGCGTATCAATCGCTACCGTATCCAGAGTCGTGAACGACAGTCCAAAGGTCAGCGAGAAAGCAAAGGCAAAGGTCCGCAAAGTAATGGAAGAAAACAACTATACGCCCAATGTATTCGCCCGGGGACTAGGACTTGGCTCCATGAAGACTCTCGGCATCATCTGTCCGGACGTCGCCGATACATATATGGCGAAAGCAGTTTCTTACCTGGAGAAGAATCTCCAAGGATATGGCTACGACTGTATCCTGTACTGCAGCGGTTATGACGCGGAGGATAAGCAGCAGGCTGTGGAACGGATCATGAAGAAGCAGATCGACGCCCTGATCCTGGTAGGCTCGGATTATGCGGACGACTCTCCGAATTATTTTCATTGCATTCACACTGTATCAGAACAGATTCCTGTTTTCCTAGTCAACGGCGATGTGGAAGATAGCAATATCTACTGTGTCTATGCAGATGATTTTCAGGCTGTATATGACGTAGTGGACGAATTACTGTTTGCAGGCAGCAGGAGGATTCTTTTTCTTACGGATTCTTTCTCCCATAGTGCGAAACGGAAACTGGAGGGCTATAAGGTTGCTCTTCGCGGACGGGGATTCCCCATTGACGATAAGCTGATCCTCTATGCTGACAAGACCATATTCGCCACCAGAGACACCCTGCTGCGCCAGAGAAGCCTGCATTTCGACAGTGTGGTCGCCGCGAATGACAGCATGGCGGTGGGTGCGGTCAAATACGCCTATGCCCGGGGGCTCAAGATACCGGAGGAGGTCAATGTCATAGGATACAATAATTCCGAGCTTTCGATCAGTTGCGAGCCTGAACTTACATCTGTAGATACCAGAGTCGAAGTATTATGCAAGACTGCTATAGACTCTGTTATGGCATTACTGAGCGGAAACGAGATCCGGCAAAAACAAATGGTAAAATGTCATCTGGTTAAGCGGGGCACCACCAATTTCTGATTCCGAATCATACAGACGGATCGGTTCTGATGAAATACTTAGTAGAAAGGAAAATAAAAACAATGAAAACATTTATGGACGATAATTTTCTTTTAAACACAGAATGCGCTCAGAAACTATATCACGATTTTGCCGAGAATATGCCGATTCTTGACTACCACTGCCATATCAACCCCCAGGAAATTGCCGAGAACCGTCAATTCAGTAATATCACAGAAGTATGGCTTGGAGGGGACCATTACAAGTGGCGTCAGATGCGCTCCAACGGCGTAGATGAGTATTATATCACCGGAGACGCCCCGGATCGGGAGAAATTCCAGAAATGGACCGAGACCCTGGAGAAGCTCATCGGGAATCCACTATATCACTGGTCCCACCTGGAACTGAAAAGATATTTCGGATATGAAGGCTGTCTGAATGCCGAGACTGCCGAAGAAGTGTGGAATCTCTGCAACGCAAAACTTAAGACTCCAAAGATGAGCGTGCGGGGGCTGATCCGCCAATCCGGCGTTACATTGATCTGTACTACCGATGATCCTGCAGACAATTTAGAGTGGCATGAAAAAATCAAAGCAGACGAGACCTTTGACATACAGGTGCTCCCTGCATGGCGTCCGGATAAAGCAACCAACATCGAAGCCGCTGCCTTCCCGGATTATATCCGGCGCCTGGAGGATGTCTGCCAGACCAGAATCCAGAGCTTCGATTCATTAAAAAAAGCCATAATGGACCGGATGCGTTATTTTGACGAAAGAGGCTGCAAGGTATCTGATCACGGATTGAATTACGTCATGTACGTACCTGCCGAGAACGGGGAGATCGAAGCAATTTTCCAGAAAGGGCTTGCAAAAGAGTCCCTTAGCGACGACGAGATTGCCAAATACAAGACGGCGTTCATGACCTTCCTTGGAAAAGAATATCACAGGCTCGGATGGGTCATGCAGCTTCATTATGGCTGTAAACGTGATAATAATCAGCTCATGTTCAGGAAATTGGGTCCGGATACGGGGTATGACTGTATCAATAATTATGCCCCGGCAGGCCAGCTTGCAGACTTCCTCAACAACCTGATTTCCACGGATGAGCTGCCAAAGACCATCCTCTATTCTCTGAACCCGAACGACAATGCGGTCATCGGTACGATCATCGGATGCTTCCAGGATTCCAGCGCGGCCGGGAAGATCCAGCATGGCTCGGCATGGTGGTTCAACGACCATAAGGCAGGCATGACCGAACAGATGACATCCCTTGCCAATCTTGGCGTGCTCAGTAATTTTGTGGGAATGCTCACGGATTCCAGAAGTTTCCTGTCCTATACCAGGCATGAATATTTCCGCCGGATACTCTGCGAACTGATCGGCGGATGGGTTGAGAACGGAGAATATCCTTATGATGAGAGGGCGCTTGAAAGGATCGTCAAAGGTATCTGCTACGAGAATGCAGTCTCCTATTTTGGATTCACGGGTCTTTAAGAAAAGCAGCAATAACCATAACCGGGAGGGAAATCCCCCTCCCGGCAGACTGTCCGAAAACTGCTTTTCGCAACTAAACAGTTTTTAGACAGGACAGTATCATCCGCAAGCTTCAATCTCCTTAATATTCGTCTCATTTCCCTGCAGCAGATAAGTATGGCCGCTTCCGCAATACGGACAAATTTTCCCATGCTCCACAGTCCCATACGTACTGTCACATTCCTCGCAATAAGTCACCGCCGGAATCTTCTCGACGACAAGTACCGCACCCTTAAGCAGCTCCGTACGTCCCGCTGCCCAGTTCCAGCATTCCGTCAGATAGTCCGACAACACCGAAGAGACTTCTCCAATCTCCAGCGTCACGCGGGAAATCTGTGTCAGATGATTCTATTTCCCTTTGCCCAGTCTCTGTTAGGAAGGGCGTCTCCCAACTTTCGTCCCTTGAACGATATATCAACCGTACAATATCCTGGTCTTCGAATGGTGCTAAGGAGACGCCGGCAGAACTGGTTAAGATTCTGCAGAGGATTGCTCCGCCGGCGTGAAGCAAAAGCACAGTCATCCTCACACTGCCGCCTACTTATTATACAATGCTAAAATCCCCCTTACATCTTCCCCAGATGTATTACACTGACGTGCAATCTCCTCATCCGTCAAACCTTGTACATGTAGACCGACTGCCTGAACAGCCATTTGAATTCCTTCTTTTCTCCCTTCTTCCATTCCTTCCTCTTTTATGCCCTCCAGCACGTTGATATGATCCCTCAGTACCTTTGCCCTCGCCTCATATTCCAACCGCTTCTCATCATCTGCGCTCAGTCTCTTCAATGCTTCATATGCCTCGTCCAGATATTCATCTACCCGTGCCATATCCTCAAACTCCTTTCGCTTCTTCCCATTAAAGAAACGCATCCAGTTCACGATATCCTCCCCTGTCTGAATCTCTCCAGACAGCTTCTTAAGCTCCAGAATCTGTAATTCCATCTTATCATTATAGAGCTTTCCTGTCTCATCATCCCGAAAATGCATCGTGCGGTAATACCTGGCATCATCCGGAAACAGAATGAAGTCCAGTATACTGACCTGGATAGACTTTTTCAGTCTCCCGTAAGCCTCTCCCTCCCTCAGCTGCTCCGTAAACATCTTGCTTAGATAGAATAATGCGCGTTCATCCCAGAACGGATACTTCTTCACCTGCATTTCCATGTTGATCTGTGTCCCGTTCTTTAAACGTACCCGCACATCCAGGATACCAAGCTTGTCGTCCGCGTATTCGCGGTGAAGATGCGTGGGAAGAAGTTCTGTCTCTTCAACCTCTTCCGGCTTCACCCGCATCACGGCGGCGCAAAAGCCCTTCCGCACAGTAGGATTCTCCATCAGGCCGGCAAAGCATACATCATTTGTGGGATGCATAATAAAATCTTCCTGCTGCTGTACTTCATGCATGCCGGGCAGTGAACCTGCCGGATTGTTTTCTGTCTGCGTTTCATTTGGTGTGTAAATCATTGTTGCCATAGAAATTCTCCTTTCCTCTGCACAGTATTACAGTATCAGATTGAGAAGTATTTCCCTTGCTGCTTCTAATCATACCATGAAACGAACTTCCATAAAAGGCGGAATCTTGAGAAATCTTCTGCTGCACCATCCTGACAGAGCAATATGACTCAACCTATAATTCTGTAAAAACTCTGCATTCATAAATAAACCTGGGTAACTCTCCGGCGGATTGCCGGTCAGAATATAAAAGACGAATGTCTCTTAGAATTCTTAATTTGAAGTATAGCACATCATCTAAAGACAAGCAATCTCCAAATATTTTCGGAGATTGCTTCATGTGACACTTGCTCGTTTTTCGTATTCCTTAAATTATGAAGATCTAATACAGACTCTAATGTCATAACAAAACGTGTACCACCTTGCTGCATGAAGTTTATATTGTATCAATAGTGACATGCAAACACAGTTGAAGCCAAGTAAAGGTACTGCTATCGTTACCTCTGCACCCTTGCCCCGGCGCCGCCCATGATCGCTTCTACTTCCTTTTTGCTCGCCATGGTGGTATCTCCCGGCGTCGTCATGGCAAGCGCACCATGCGCCGCTCCATAATTGACTGCCGTCCCGGCGTCGCCCGTGGTCATCAATCCATAGATCAGACCGGACGCAAAGGAATCCCCGCCGCCGACACGATCCATGATCTCCAGGCCCTTATAATCCTTCGCCTTATAGATCTGGCCGTCCGCCCAGCAGATGGCGCTCCAGTCATTGACCGTCGCGGTCTTC
Organism: Lachnospiraceae bacterium; assembly: GCA_910574285.1. Classification (GTDB taxonomy): domain Bacteria; phylum Bacillota; class Clostridia; order Lachnospirales; family Lachnospiraceae; genus Sporofaciens. The sequence continues at coordinate 296,425 of CAJTAL010000001.1, forward strand.
ACCTCCCGCAGAGTGGTCGCAACCACCTTAAAATTCGGATACACGCCTGCCGCATGGCTAATCATCTTCTTGTATCCGTCAAGGTTCAGTTGTTTCAGGTTCTCATCATTTCCTTCGATCTCGAAACCAAGGCAGGCGGTGAAGTCTTCCTCGTTCCCGATCATGACATCTACATATTTCGCGATCTCTTTGTTTACTTCCTGCGCCTTCTCCTGCCCTCCGATGGCGCTCCACATAGACGGTCTGTAATTCAGGTCATAGGAGATTACCGTTTTGTACTTCTTCGCCGTCTTGATCGCCGCAAGCGCCGTCTCGCTTGCCCGCTCAGACAACGCCGCGTAGATACCGCCCGTATGCAGCCAGCGTACCCCCAGTTCTCCAAAGATATACTCAAAATCAAAATCCTCCGGCGCCGCCTTGGAGATTGCCGTATTGGCACGGTCTGAACATCCCACCGCTCCCCGGATGCCGAATCCCCGCTCTGTAAAGTTCAGCCCGTTTCGGCAGACCCTTCCGATTCCGTCGGTCTTCATCCACTTAATCAGAGATGTATCTACACCGCCCTGCAGGATAAAATCTTCCATCAGAAGCCCCACTTCATTCTCTGCAAATGCAGTGATCACACCCGTTCTCATCCCGAAGCATCTGCGAAGCCCGCGTACCACATTATACTCTCCGCCGCCTTCCCATGCCCGGAAGCTTCTCGCCGTCCGGATCCGTCCTTCTCCCGGATCCAGCCTCAGCATTACCTCACCCAACGATACCGCGTCATACCTGCATTCCTTTTCCGGTCTCAAATTCAATTCCATTGCCTGTTATCTCCCTTCTTAATTTCAGCCTTAAAATTTTGACTTGTCTATTTCTCCGATTGTACATCCTTAGAGTTTTGACTTGTCTATTTCTCCGATTGTACATATTGTATCTGTCCCTACAGCTCCTTAATTACGAATGGATGACGCCAGCTCTACCGCTTCCTTCGTAAGCTCGCGGATCTTGTCAAATTCTCCGTTCTTAACCAGTTCCCCTTTGACCATCCAGCTTCCGCCGCAGCAGACGATTTTGTCACAGTCAAGATAATCTTTCAGATTCTTAGCGCTGATCCCGCCTGTCGGCATAAACTTCATCATCGTATACGGAGCTGCCATTGCCTTAATCATAGAAACGCCGCCTGCCTGCTCTGCCGGAAAGAACTTGACTACTTCCAGACCGCGCTTTGCCGCCTGGGCCAACTCGGAAGGAGTGATACATCCCGGGAATACGGGAATCTCCTTTTCCAGGCAATAATCCACGATCTCCGGATCAAATCCCGGACTTACGATAAATCTGGCTCCTGCTGCCACAGCGCGATCCACCTGTTCAACCGTCAGCACCGTGCCTGCTCCAACAAGCATATCCGGATATTCCTTGCTCATCAGACGTATAGATTCTTCTGCCGCCTCTGTCCGAAAGGTAACCTCTGCACAGGGAAGTCCCCCCTCTGTAAGAGCTTTCGCCAGCGGAAGCGCATCCTTCGTATCCTCCAGTACAACTACCGGCACGACTCCATAACCACCAAACTGTTCTGCAATTGTATTCATATCTTCCTTACCTCCTAATTCAACAGCCCCGAAAAGAACATCGGGATACCAAGTACGATGCGTCGGTGCCTGCTCGGGCGTCCTGTGTGAAGTATGATTCTCTTTTAATAATGGATTTTCATGTGTCATAATCACTCCAGATACGCTCCCTTCATTGGGCTTACCGCATGTTCACTGAACAGACGCAGAACCCCCTTTTTGTATTTTGGCTTACGCGGCTTCCAGCTCTTACGTCTCTCATCAAGTATCGCTTCCACTTCTTCCGCGGTCTTTCGCTCTCCCGCAATCCCGATGATATTCAGCTTCCGCTCTTCTACATCGATCTCGATCAGATCACCTTCTTCCACAAGCGCGATTGGGCCGCCATCCACTGCTTCCGGGCTGCAATGGCCGATCACGGGACCTGTGGAAGCTCCTGAGAAACGGCCGTCCGTGATCAGCGCGATACTCTTCCCAAGCTCCTTGTCGCTGCTGATCGCCTCGGAGGTATAGAACATCTCCGGCATTCCGCTCCCCTTAGGCCCTTCGTAGCGGATAAATACCGCATCGCCTTTCCGGATCTTATGCTTAAGCACTGCATCCAGGCATTCTTCCTCACTGTCAAACGGTCTCGCCCTTAAGACCGCCTTAAACATCTCCTTCGGACATGCCGTATGCTTGATGACAGCGCCTTCCGGCGCCAGATTGCCTCTTAATATGGCGATACTTCCGTCTGTACCGATCGCATTCTCATAAGGACGGATGATATCCTCTTTGGAGAGCGAAACCTGATAACGCTGATTGAATTCCTGCAGCCATTTCTGACATCTCTCGTAAAAACCGCTGCGTCTCAGTTCATCCAGATTCTCCCCCAGTGTCTTGCCGGTTACCGTCATAACATCCAGATGCAGATAATCACGGATTTCTTCCATAATCGCCGGTACTCCGCCCGCATAATAGAAACATTCAGCCGGCCATCTTCCTGCCGGACGGACATCCAGAAGATACCGGGCATTCCGGTGCAGCCGGTCGAAGGTATCCCCGGTAATCTCTATGTCGAATTCATGGGCAATCGCCGGAATATGCAGAAGGCAATTGGTACTCCCCGAGACAGCAGCATGCACAAGGATCGCATTTTCAAAGCTATCCATGGTGACAATATCACTCGGACACATATGCGGCATGGATGCAAGCTTCACCGCCTGCTTCCCCGCCTCCCGGGCAAATGCAAGAAGATCCGAGCTCGTCGCAGGCATCAATGCACTTCCGGGAAGAGCAAGACCAAGAGCCTCCGCCATAATCTGCATCGTCGAAGCCGTACCGATGAAGGAACACGCGCCGCAGCTCGGGCAGGCATTGCATTTCGCCCATTCAAGCGTCTTCTCATCAATCTCTCCTCTCTGATATCTGGCGCTGTACATCCCTAACTGCTCCAGGGTAAGCATATCAGGTCCTGCGTTCATCGTCCCTCCCGGCACTACCACGGAAGGAATATCCACTCTAGAAAGCCCCATCAGATTACCGGGCATCCCCTTGTCACAGCTTGCCAGGTACACCCCCGCGTCAAAAGGTGTTGCATTGGCATGGATCTCGATCATATTCGCGATCATCTCGCGGCTTGCCAGGCTGTAATTAATCCCGTCTGTTCCCTGGCTCTCCCCGTCGCAGATATCCGTACAATAGTAACGCGCGCCGTATCCTCCCGCTTCCTCGATTCCTTTGCGGACCTCTTCCACCAGAATATTCAGATGGCCGCTTCCCGGATGGCTGTCTCCATAGGTGCTTTCGATCATCACCTGGGGCTTTGACAGATCCTCAGGCTTCCATCCAGTTCCGATACGCAGCGGATCCAACTCCGGTGCAATTTTGCGCATTTCCTGACTCCTTAATTCCAATCTTTCTTCTCCTTTCTCAAAAAGCAATACAACAATCTGGTTGGATCCAATGTCACTGCTTCACCAGCCATAATTCTTATCTCCTCTTATTTGTTCTTTTTATAACATCTGACGTCTTATGTTATTGTAGTTTTATTATAATATTTCACCCTTTTTCTTTCAATACATCTGATGTATATATTCTTCATTCTATCTTTTGCACAAAAAAAGAAACTTTTCAACACATGAAAAGCTTACATTTTGTGCATTATATCTATTCTGTTTTTTAAGTCATTTGAAAAGAAGCAAATACATCTGACGTATCATCTTACCACATACCCATTTCCATTCATGATTTCCTATCTCTTTCTTCAAGAAGTCTCATAATCGTCTGACGATTAAAGGTCAGATGCATCATCATAGCGCATTTTGCGCCTACAGAATCTCTTTTACATATCGCTTCCGTAATAGCTCTGTGGGTCTGCAGCGTTTCTTCTTTTAATAAGCGATGCGTCAGATTGGCAAATGTATAGACAGCCGTATTGATTACCGGAACCAAAGTCTCCACCACCTGATTCTTACTGCACCGCGCTATACAGGTATGAAATTCAATGTCCTTGCTGATATGATTATGACCGCCCTGATATAACTGCTCCGTCTCATCACACAGACGCTTCAGCGTGACCAGCTCGCCCTCGTTTGCATTTCTGCATGCCAAGGCCGCGATCTCCGGTTCAATCATGAGCCGCACCTCAAACAGATCCAACGCCATCTTATACTTATCTTCCATCTTCCCAAATCCCAGAGGATCCTCATCCAGAGTGTTCGTGCTGATCACATAGGTCCCGGAACCTCTGCGCACTTCCAGTATTCCCCGGGATACCAGCCCTTTTACCGCTTCCCGGATCGTGCTGCGCCCCACGCCGAACCGCTCTGCAAGCTCGAATTCATTCGGGATCTTCTGCCCCGGCTCAACCGGCTCCTGCAGGATATATTTCATCAATTCATCCTCGATCTGTGCCCCCAGGGGCTTCTTGTTCTTCCTGTCAAAACTATACATTCTAATGTCCCTCCGGAAGCGCTTCTTACACCGATGTCACAAGCGCCTTCACATTCCCCTATTTAAAATGGTAAGTATTCTTTCGCGTATATATTGTAACAATTGTACCATTCGCTGTCAATCGAAGAGTTGCATCATCAAAATAATCCAGATGAATCCTTTATATGCCTTAGTAATTGTACCTCTTCCTATATTTGAAGAACATAAAAGCAGACAATGCAAGCGCCATCAGTTCCGCCGCAGGCGTTGCCAGCCAGATTCCATTCACGCCCAAAATAAGAGGAAGCACGATCATCGTAATCAGCATAAACACAAACGACCTCGAAAATGCCAGGACAGCCGAAACTACTCCATTGGATAATGCGGTAAACATTCCGCTGGCAAAAATATTAAACCCAATAAACAAAAGCGCAACGGTACAGATCCTGTTTCCGGTCACTGCCAGATCATACACCGGATTGTCCGGACGGGCAAAGACGGACACCAGCGGCCTTGTCAGAAAGAAGGATGCCGCAACCGTCACAAGGGAAATCACGGAGATCACCCTCATGCTGACCGCAACCAGCTTTTTCAATTTGCTGTGATTCTGTTCTCCATAATAATAGCTGAGCATAGGGGCAACGCCGTAAGAATACCCTGTATACAGGGAACTGGCAAACATCAACACATACATAATAATGGTTACGGCAGCGACCCCGTCTTCACCCACATAATGCAGCATCGTCCAGTTGAACATCATCGTAATGATCCCTGTAACGAGCGCGGTCGCCATCTCCGAGCATCCGTTTGAAGCCGCATTTACAAGAACCTTAAACCGGAATACCGGTTTCCTGAAATGCAGAAGATTCTTTTTCTGACTGAAGACAAACAATCCCGCAACCGCCGTTACAGAATAACCAAGTCCCGTCGCGATCGCCGCTCCGCTGATCCCCATGCCGAAGCCGGCGATAAACACATAATCAAGCGCCATGTTCAGGACACCTCCCGTTACAGAGCAGATCAGGGAAAGGGCTGCCTTTTCGCTGGCGATCATGTAAAGCGTGAAATTATTCATCAGAAGAATCGGCACGGTAAACACCAGATACCGGCTTAAATATTCCACACAGTACCCTTCCACATCTGCGGAAAGATTCATACCGGCAAAAATGTGGTTCATTGCCAGATACCCCGCCGCACACATGACGATCCCTACCATAACATTTACTAAGATCAGGAAAGTAAAATCCTCCTTCGCTTCCCCGCATTTTTGTTCCCCCATCTTTTTCATAATGACTGCGCTGCCTCCGGTGGCGAGCATGGTAGAGACAGCCGTGACAAGCTGGATGATAGGCGCCGTCAGATTGATGGCCGAAAGCGCGTCCGTGCCGATCAGGTTCGACACGAACAGCCCGTCAACCATCGTGTAAAAAGACATGAATACTGTCATTGCAATCGTCGGCACGGCAAATTTCAGGATATTTTTCAGAGTTACAGGCTTTTCGTATACATTCAAGCTTTCCATAAATTTATCCTCCGTTCACATTGTATTTGTTTCCTCTGTATGCTATCATATACCGTACAGTAACTGTTCAGTCAATACAATATTGAAAGATAAAATTTCCGCTTTTCCCGCAGCCGCAGAACCAAAAAAGAAAAGGCATCTGACGGTATCCAATATCGCCAAATGCCTATATCTCATAAGTCTTGCAGCTATTCTGTTCTTACAGACAATGTATGAATAAGCCGCTCCGTAATTTGGGTTCGAACCAGGTTGATTTCGGCGGCATCAGCCTTCCGGAATCTGCCACGGCCAACAATTCCTCCATAGACGTAGGATACATGGCAAACGCCACCTTCCTGATATCCCCGCCGGTCAGCCGAACCAGTTCCTCCAGTCCCCGGATGCCTCCGACAAACTGAAGCCTCGGATCTACTTTCGGGTCTCTGATACCAAGCAGAGGTTCCAGGATATGATTCTGAAGAATCGATACATCCAGGCCGTCCACGGGATCATCCGTGTATAATTCCTTCCGTATCGTCAAAAGGTACCACCTTCCGGCGCCGTACATAGCCATCTCACCCTTACGCGCCGGATGAAATGCCGCCGAACGCTCCGTGATATGGAACTTTTTGCCTATCTCGTCCAATAGTTCTTCAAACGTATATCCGTTCAATCCGGTCACCACCCGGTTATAATCCAATATTCTCAGCTCCTCCGCCGGAAACAGCACGGAGAGAAAATAATTAAATTCTTCCGTTCCGTCATAATCCGGATGTTCCCTGCGGCGCTTAAGCCCCACTTTCACGGCCGACGCCGCCCGGTGGTGTCCGTCCGCAATATACACGCTTTCCATACGTGAGAATATCTCCCCGATCTCCTGCGTCAGCTTCCGGTCGCCGCCGATCTTCCACACCTGATGCCGGATACCGTCTTCCGAAACGAAATCATAAAGAGCCTCCGATTCCTTTACCGTACATACAATCTGACTAAGACGCGGATCGCCCCGATACGCCAGAAAGATGGGTCCCGTCTGAGCGTTCAGAATATCCACATGACGGATTCTGTCCTGCTCTTTGTCTTCCTTGGTATTCTCATGCCTCCGGACCGCGCCGCTCAGATAATCATCGACAGAAGCACAACCTACGATTCCGGTCTGGGTATGTCCCTCATAAGTTAATGCATAGAGATAATAACAGGACTCCTCTTCCGTAACAAAGATCCCCTCTTCCATCATCTCATCCAATGTCTGTCTTGCACGCTCATAGACTTCCCGGGAATACATATCTGTCTCATCCGGGAACTGTGTCTCCGCGCGGTCTATCCGCAGAAAAGAAAGAGGATTTCCTTCTACGGCTTTCTTTGCCTCTTTTCGGTCATATACATCGTAAGGAAGCGCAGCAATGGCAGAAACCTTGTCCACTGCAGGGCGCACACTCCTAAAAGGTCGGATTATCGGCATGAAGCATTCACTCCTGTCTTTCTATATTATTATTAACAAACTACATGGATCCAGCCTTCCGGAGCCTCGATGTGGCCCATCTGGATTCCCGTCAATGTATCGTACAGCTTCTTCGTCACCGGCCCCATCTCATCCATTCCGCTTGGGAAACAGATCTCTTTCCCATGGTCGACTACCTTTCCGACCGGAGAGATCACCGCCGCCGTTCCGCACAAACCGCACTCCGCAAAATCCTTCACTTCTTCGAACGGCACCTCGCGCTCTTCCACCTCAAGACCGAGATATTTCTCCGCCACATACATCAGAGAACGTCTCGTAATAGACGGAAGGATCGTATCAGACTTCGGCGTTACCACCTTGTTGTCCTTCGTAATAAAGATAAAATTCGCACCGCCGGTCTCTTCCACCTTCGTCCTTGTCGCCGCATCCAGGTACATATTCTCGTCATATCCCTGATTATGGGCGTCCACGATAGCGTGAAGGCTCATGGCATAGTTAAGACCTGCTTTCACATGTCCCGTTCCATGCGGAGCCGCACGGTCAAAATCACACACACGGATCGTAATCGGTTTTGCGCCGCCCTTAAAATACGGTCCCACCGGTGTCGTAAATACACGGAACTGATATTCATCCGCCGGTTTCACACCGATCACCGGGTTAGAACCGAACAGATACGGACGTACATATAAGGTAGCGCCGGAACCAAACGGCGGAACATACGCCGCATTCGCCTCCACCGTCTTATGTACGGCATCTACGAATCTATCTTCCGAAAATACCGCCATCTCAAGTCTCTTCGCCGTATCAGCCATTCTCTTCGCATTCAGGTCAGGGCGGAACATCACGATATGTCCGTCCTCGGTGGTATATGCCTTCAGCCCTTCAAAACAAGTCTGCGCATACTGCAGCACACAGGCGCACTCATTGATCACAACATTCGCGTCGGAAGTCAGCACACCTTCATCCCATGCTCCGTCTGTATAATTGGACACATACCTCTTGTCCGTCTGTATATAACCAAATCCAAGGTTAGACCAGTCAATATTCTTCTTCTCCATCTTTCGATTCCTCCGTTCTTCCATCACTGTTCTCAGTCTTCAACAAATTATCCGAACCTATTATAATCCCCCTCCTCTCAAAATTCAAGAGTGCACTCTGTTTTTTATTCTGAACTATCTTTCCATCATACTGATTGACTCGATTCCGACGCTTCCTCCTCTTACCACCTCGATACTCTTAAATTCTTCCTTCAGCAGCTTGATCACGGCGTCGTTCTTCGTAGCCGTCTGGACGAATTCCAGCAGCAGGCTGTCCTTTCCATAGTCGATCACTTTCGCCTTGAACGTCTCCGCGATCTGGAACAGCTCCACCTTATCCTCCGGCGTACATTTCCTCACCTTGACATACAGGATCTCCTTCATCCTGACAAATACATCCGTAAAATCAATAACCTTGATCACTTCCACCAACCGGTTCAACTGCTTCTTGATCTGTTCAAAAGTCTCGTCGTCGCTGACTGTCGCGATCGTCATCCTGGAAATCGTCGGATCCTCTGTGGTTCCCACGGTAAGGCTGTCCAGATTATAAGATTTCCCGGAGAACAGACCGGATATCTTCGACAGCACGCCCACCTGATTCTCTACATACAGAGATATCCATCGTTTCTTCATACCGTTTCCGCTCATATCTTTTCCTTCCTTCTGCAATTATAGAAATATTTCATAAACATATAAATTGATCGTCCACTGGCATCATTAGCATAACTCACAATTCAACTTAACATAATTAACCATATGTTTGTTATACTAACACTCCAAAAGCATATCCTCAAGCGTCCCACCCGGCCGGATCATCGGATATACCAGATCTTCCGGATCAATCTCAAACTCAATAATATAAGGTATCTTTGTGCTCTTCATCGCTTCGCGGAATGCCGGTTCGATCTCCTCTGTCTTCGTCACCCGGATTCCTCTTGCACCATAGCTTTCCGCCAGCTTGATAAAATCAGGCGTATATTCGTGACATTCAACCTCGCCGCATCTTCCCCGGCACGCCGCTCCCGAACGAAGACAGGTCATAGAATAACGTTTTCCATAGAATAACTTCTGCCACTGGCGTACCATTCCAAGATTGTTATTGTTAAAGACGCAGCTAATAACCGGAAGCTCCTCCAATACGGCCGTCGCAAGTTCCTGGATATTCATCTGCATACCGCCGTCTCCGGATATGGAGATAACCGGCACCTTCGGATTCCCGATCTTAGCTCCGATGGCTCCCGGAAGTCCGTATCCCATGGTTCCAAGCCCGCCGGACATCAGAAGCTTCTTCCTCTCGTTCAATTCAATGAACTGTGCCGTAAACATCTGATGCTGGCCCACATCCGTAACCACGATCGCTTCGTCAAAGATACGGTTAATAGCATCAATTACATCCTGGGGCGTCATGATGGGCTTCTTTCTCATCTGCATCGGATGCTCCTGCTTCCACTCATCCACCACGGCAAGCCATTTCTTCGTATCACATTCCGTTACATACTCCAGCATCCTGCTAATGGCATCCTTCGCGTCTGCCACCACCGGAACATCCACCTGTACATTCTTGGAGATCGCCGCCGTGTCGATATCTATATGGACAATCTGCGCATGAGGGGCAAAAGAATGCAGTTTCCCCGTGATTCGGTCATTGAACCTCGTCCCGATCGAGAAGAGCAGATCACACTCGCCCACCGCCATATTGCACGCGTAGGCCCCGTGCATTCCCAGATTCCCGATATATAAAGGATGATCCGTCGCGATCGCCCCGCGGCCCATAACCGTCGTAACTACCGGTACATGGGTCCGCTCAACCAATTCTGTAAATTCCCTGTTTGCACGGGCTATATTCACACCGCCCCCCGCTAAGAAGAGGGGGCGCTTCGCCTTGCCGAGCATCTTGATCGCTTTCTTAAGCTGCCCGATATGCACCTGCGTATTCGGCCTGTATCCGCGGATATTAACCTCCTCGGGGTATTCCGGACTTCCCAGTTCCCCCATCACATCCTTGGGAAGATCGATCAATACCGGCCCCGGCCTTCCCGATCTGGCTATATAGAAAGCTTCTTTAACGATCCTTCCCAGGTCCTCCCTGTTGCGGACCGTCACCCCATACTTCGTGATACTTCTGGTAATTCCTACGATATCTACCTCCTGAAACGCATCATTGCCGATCAGATGTCTTGCCACCTGTCCGGTGAAGCACACCAGCGGAACACTGTCATAATATGCCGTTGCAAGCCCCGTGACAAGGTTCGTCGCCCCCGGTCCGCTGGTCACCAGGCACACGCCCACCTTTCCCGTAGACCTGGCATAAGCATCCGCTTCATGCACCAGCGCCACCTCCTGCCTTGGAAGGATCACCTTCGTATAATCCTGCTTGTACAATTCGTCGCTGATGTCGATCGTGCAGGCGCCCGGATAACCGAATATAGTATCTACCCCTTCTTCCTTTAACGCTTTTACCAATAACTTGTTGCCGCTGATCTTCTTCATATCATACCTCCCGTTTTGCCAATGTGTCTTATACTAAAAAAACACCCTAAGCTTTTTGCTTAGGGCGAATAATCTATCCGTGTTACCACCTAAATTCAAAGAGATTCCCTCTTTGCACTCTGCCGGTACAGGAGAACCGCTCCTGCAATCATCAATCATGCGCTCTTTCTCCGATATCGCTCCCCTTTAACGCCGGGACTGCGTTGAAGTCTACTCAAGCCGGCTGATTCCTGCTTTTTCGGTCCACCGCTCAAAGGCTACTTCCACAGATCCGTCATGAAGATTCACACCGTCCATCTTCTCTCTTGGCTTCGAGTATCTGTGTACTCCTCCTTCTCATAGCATTTCTCTCATATAATATTTCTACTATAATATTTCTCTTAAATATCACTTCACTTATAAAATATCCAAATGAATTACATCTATTATAGTTGACATATCCTATACTTGTCAACCAGATAATTTTAACCAGTTTTACCGTTTTACCGTTTTACCGTCACAAAAACCATTATCGTTTAGTGACAGCTTTTAAGGAATTTACGCATATAGAATATTCTGCAAAACAGCATTATGCAAAAAATGAGCCAAACTAAGTGAAAAAAGCGTAAATTTTTCTGGTTCCTTTAAGCGTAAATATCCAAATATAAAACCCAAAATAGATGCAAAAACAACCTGATCTATATTATGAAATGACGGGTAATGACTTACACCAAATAAAACTGCACTTAGCGAAATACTCAATATAGGGTTATTAAATATTCTTTGGAAAAAAGATAATAAAAATCCACGATACACACATTCTTCTGATATTGCATAAATTAAAGGGTTAAAAAAATAAAAAATATTAACTGGATCTGATATCAATTTTTCTACATAACGTTTTATATAAAATATCCCTGATGTAATATTCATACTATTTTGTAAAAGTAAATAATCTATAAATACAGCAAGTAAAATTCCGCTAATTATCTGTATATGTATTTTTTTAAATGTAAGCCATATTCTACCAATGGTTCCCGAAGATAACTATGGATAAGCCATAAACAAAGCAAAATATTTAAAATAGATATCGTATATCCTACAATATACGAATTCCTTACTAGCGAAAATACAAGAGTTATAACATTATATAAAAAAAGTATCAAAAAAGCAATCCAATGTTTTTTAGAAATTCCGCTCATTTTATCTCTCCTCATTTAATTTTTTATTGTAACATGCGGCAAGCAAAAAAATAAGCATATGCGGGCGGTCTTCCACTGCTGGCAAATAAGCAGTAATGAATGAAAAATTTTTGTAAAATAGATGATATCCCTGGCGTAAAGCCTAAATCAATGGATCTTTTGTAGGGTTGTTTCATGAAGAAAAATAAATAAGCGGCAGAACATAGGACTTATCGAGGGTAAAAGCTGTTATACAGAATAGCTTCTTACCCTCGACTTTTTGCTGTTGTAGA
>CAJTAL010000002.1 GCA_910574285.1 Lachnospiraceae bacterium
CTGATAGCACCAAGGGGGAAGTCCGCCCTTTTTTAGTGTATTTTTATCATTCCTATCATCTATTATTGTTGGTTCAATGGCTTAATCCTGTTGTAATGTCATACCACTACTAAGTTGTTAACATTGATTTTATTATGGGAAAACAGGTTAAGGAAACAGCAGAGGAACTGGGCATCAGCACACGTCAGGTGAGTAGAGACAAAAACAGTGCTTTGGCAAAAATGTTAAAGAGAATGAAAGCAGCTGGATATGAATCATATGCTGAGGCGGCAGGTGTATTTCTGCAGGAAAGCGATTATATTCTAACACAGATGGAAACACAGAATTCAATTATGAAGAAAAGGACCGGAGAAGTGAGACTGCCATCAGATAACAATGGTAATAAATAAACGTAATTGAAAAATCAATCATCAAAAAGGGCACTGGAGAAAAATCCAATGTGATAATTGAACTGGACGGTGGCTGTCTTCCAGTCACTCAGTTCAAAGCGGGTAGTAGGTAATGGCGAAAGTAATGGCTTTTCATCTTCAAGAAATAAGTCCAGCCGGCTGCCCTCTTTCTTTTGAAAGAGCCTTCGATTGAACTGCTCCAGTTTTTCTCTGATTGCACAGTTTAATTCGGCAAGAGAAAAGAACTGTTCATTCCGGAGTGCTGCTGTTATCTAAGTAGAAATATTTCCTACTGTTCCTTCGGCATTCGGCTTATCCTTTGGTGTCCTGACACGGGCAGGGATGATAGCTGTGCCATAGTGCTCAGCCATTTCCTGATAGGTTTCATTGATCTGCTGATCTTTCCATCCACCATTGTGAACAACTGCTGTCCTGCAGTTATCCGGTACGAGAATTCTGGCGACACCGCCAAAAAATTCGTACATATGGACATGGGCAGTGATCCATGATTTCTGCTTCATATCCAGAAAGGCTTCTACATACGCATACTGGCTGTAAGTCATTACACCTACGAATATGTAAGACTTTAAGCTTTCACCGGTATCTGGGTCAATAATCGTTGCAGGATCCCCTGCCCAGTCAACCTCGACCTGCTCATCGGGTTTACGATTGATGTGCATGGTAGCACGTCGTTTCTGTTCATCCTGTTGGATGTGATAGCAGAATTGTGAATACATCAGTGGTTCATCGCCGTTGGCACGGCAATCCTCCATGTATTCTGTCCACAGGAGTTTTTTACTTACTCCGTTACGGAGCAGCTCCTTGTGAATGTAGGCATAGTCTGGCATACGCTTTTGAGAGCGGTCGCATTGTTTTGGATAAAGCAAGCCTTCAAGAACTTCATCCGTTTGAGTGTCTTCCAGCGGCCAAGAAACATCTAATTCTTGTGCTCGTTTTAAGACCTTTGCTACGGTATTTCTTGAACACGGAACGCTCAATGCTATGCTCCGATTACTAAATCCTAAGCTGGATAATCTTAGGATTTCTCGATATTTGGTCATAATGGTGACCTCCTGTGTAATAGATTTACACAATAATTGTGCATAATTCTATTATAAAACAAGTGGCTCATTATGACCGGAATCGTGGCTCACGGCAAAACGGAATCGTGGCTCACTCTCATCGGACAGGTGGCTCATTTGGGCACAGATTATTCATCCCCAGTCCATCTGGTATGATTCTCCCGGTGCTGTATGGTAACGCTGATCACGGCTGCCTTGAGAAACTACAAGCTGCCTTTTGGGTGGGACAAGTTTCTTATGCTTGGAAATATAGTCTTTAACGATGGTTAAACCACCCTGGAACCCATTTTCTTTTAATCTGTCATAACAGAGGGAAGAGTTTGTAATTCCTTTTCGGAGTAATTCATCAATAATCCCTGTAAATCCTGTCAGAAGAATATGTTCGGCTTTACGGCCGGTGAGTGCATGCGGAAGGTCAATAAAGCCAGATTTTTTAATTCTTCGTAGTTTGGCCCGTGAAATTCCTGCCCTGCGTTCTAATTCTGCGAGATTAACTTTATCAGGATTGAATTTTTCTTCCATTGTGATTTCTACTGATGCATTGGCATACATCATTTTAGAACATGAAGAGAAAAATACAATGACTTTTCTATCCGACTAAAAATGGTTAATTCTAAGCGGCTTTAGGTGGTCAATTTTCCCCGCCCCTAACAAAAGTATTATTTTGTGTATATTCTATCTTGTTTTGTTTATGGTGCATACACATACTAAATGGTAAAATTAAAGTAAATTTAGATATCATTTGTGACAAAGCGCACTTCAAGTTTATCAGGGCGTGAATAACTTTCTGTATATTCAACTAAATTACCGTTTTCATCGTATCCTATGAATTCAATATAGTTGACGATAGAGGTGGCACTTGGAAGATGAAGGTGCTTTTGAAGTTTTTCGCCAGCTTCTACCATCACCATTGTCTCATTAAATTTTACAGGCAAATGATTTTTGGATTTCATATAATCATAAAGCGATATGTGCTCAAAATTGTAATTATCGATATCTGAAAAAAAATGAATAGGAACATAGGTAAACTCAATTGCAAGAGGTTCCTTGTTTCCAAGACGAATTCGATGAATACCGTATATTTCATCTTCTTCAGAAAGTCCAAGTTTATCTGCAAAGTATTTTCTGTTTTTGATTATACCTGTGCCTAAGCATTTATTGGAAATTTCAATACCAAAGTTACGAACTAAAGAGGTAAAGCTGGCATTTTTTGATTCATTTAGTACTCCTAAAGCAACTCGATTTTGTTCGGGTTTGCGGACAAAAGTTCCCTTTCCGTGAACGCGAATTAAGTAATGTTGGCTAATTAATTCGTCAAAGATGTCATGAATCAAATACCGACTTACACTATACATTGTTGCAAAATCCCGTTCGCTAGGAAGCAACTCCCCAGGAAGATATTCCTGTGTTTTAATTTTTGTAATGATACTAGATTTTATTTGTGCGGCTAATACATCATCATTGCTCATAAAACTACCTCCCTGATAAAACCAAAACGATCAATTAGCATATTATTTTCAAAAAAGACTGCAAGATGTCCTTGTTTATCATACATGAGCCCTTTGTATTTCATTAAAGGGCTATCAACAGGAATATTTAAAATTTGAGCAGTCTTTGTGTCTGCGTAAAGTAAGGTGACTTTTTGATTCGATTTTGCCAAGGTTATTTGACAATTGTTTGTAATCAAATCAATTGCAGGAGCAGAAGCAGCAATTTGTTGGGTGAGATCTGGATAGATATATTCAGGAATATACGTTGTATTGATACAAATTAGTTGAGTATCATCTGAATAAAGCCAAACAATTTTGTATATTTTCGATTTTTCAGGAAGTAACATTTCGCTTGCAAGATAGTTATCTGCTTCTATTTTTTTGAAATCATATAATTCGTAAGTTAATTGTCCGCTATCTTCCTCTGAATGTAAGGAAAAATTACGAATGGATTGTAAAATGCGTTTAGGCGCTACGTAATAACCACTTCGTGGTTTTGAGATAATTGTTTTATCTTGAAGTAACAGATTCAAGGCTCCACGAACAGTTAAGCGTTGTACATGAAACAGCTCTGCCAGCTTTCGTTCCGAAGGCAGTTTGTCACCTGGAAGATAGTGTTCTTCCTTTAGCATGTATTTGATTTCTTTTGATAATGCAACATCTAAAGTTAATAATTTTTTTTTCATAAGAATCTCCATTCCGCCGCCTTTCAGTTGGCGGCACAAATAGTAATGAAAGTGTTTCAACCCTCCACATTATGCGGTAAAATAGTTTGCAAGAAGCTACACTACAAAGCACGGTGAGGTGAGTTGTAATAACTTTCTTCGTTTTAGACAGCATAAAAATCAGTGTAAGTTCTGCCTTTTCAAGCACAAATAAGTGGTACTTCGAGTCCGTACACTAAGAATTGTTTAAACGCCTTAGTTTAATTGTGTGGCAGTTCAGTCAATGGCTTCTTATTTTTTACGAAAGGAGCAATTCTTTATGAAAGTCACTTTTCAAACCTGTTGCGGCGTCGATGTCCACAAATCTTTTCTCGTTGCCACAATCATTAAGACCACCGGTGGTATTGAACCTTCCTACCAAAAGAAACGCTTTTCCACCTTCAACAATTCTATTCTTCAATTCAAACAGTGGCTGTTACACAATCGCTGCCACGATGTTTGTATGGAATCCACCGGCAAATATTGGATTCCCGTCTTTAACCTCTTAGAAGATGAAATCAATGTTATTATTGCCAATCCCAAATGGGTGAAAGCCGTTAAGGGTAACAAAGATGACGCTAAAGATTCTAAATGGATTGGAGATTTATTCCGTCTTGGACTTGTAAAAGACAGCTACGTTCCCTGCAAAGCTATCCGTATTCTCAGGGAATACACAAGATATCGTTACAAGCTTGTTTCCTGCCGTTCCAGTGAAAAGAACAGATATCAGAACGTGCTTACTGTTTGTAATGTTGCTTTAGATTCTGTTGTTTCCGATATCTTTGGGAAGTCATCCACATCCATTATTGATTACCTGCTTGAACAGTCGGGTACGTCCGTCAACCACGAAGAAATCGCATCCAGGCTTCTCAGGAGCCTTAAATCCAAAGAAAACGCTGTAATCAAATCCATCGAAGGATATCAGATGACTGATGCCCAAAAATACCATATGCGCCTTGTCCGCGCACATATGGATTATATCACAGCCGAAATCAAAGATATAGACTCTGAAATAGAAAAAATGATTTCTTCCAATCCTGATTATGAAAATGCTGTCCAGCTACTTTGTACCATTCCGGGTGTCAAACGTGATAGTGCCATCACTATCATCTCCGAAATTGGTACGGATATGACTCAGTTCTGTAGTTCAAAACGTTTATGTTGTTGGGCCGGCCTGACGCCAGGCTGCAACGAAACCGGTGGTAAGAAGAAATCTGTCCGGATTATGCGTGCCGGAGTCTACCTCAAACCCGCATTAGTACAGTGTGCTCATGCAGCCGTAAAATCCAGCAAATCTCCTTACTACAAAAAGAAATACGAATCCCTTGTAAAACGCCGTGGCAAGAAAAGAGCCATCATTGCTGTTGCCCGTATGATTCTTACTGCCGTTTACCAGATGCTGTCTACTGGTGAAGCATGGAATCCGAGCGACTTATACAAAATCGATATGCCTGCGCCTCTTGTTGAAAAGCAAAAAGCTAAGGCTATCAAACAGGCTAAGAAACTTTTACTGCGTGAAGGAATTATTTCCGAATCGCAATTAGTTTCTTAAATTTCCCAAACAAAACATACATTCTTTTCGTAGGCTATCCTGGGATAGCTTGTTTCAGTGTACCATTTATTGGCTGCCCTCTAGTTTCTTTCAAACTAACTCCTAATATTATAATTTACTTGTAACTTATAATCAAATTATACGTTGTCAGTTCTTAAAAAGCAAATGGAAAGGAAAAAAGAAATGAATAAATAAAAAATAAATATAAAAACTGGTATAGTAAATTTGAAATGTGTTTCATACCAGAATAAAAGAAATATATGCATTGTGTATAAATAAATGCATTTATATTTAAAAAAATTTATAAAAAATACAACAATATTCAATATTCTTTACATGAAGTATTGAAAAAATAAAAAAATGTGGTATATTAAATTTAAAAATAGTCACCAATACAAAGGAAGGGAAAGGAGAAAACACTATGTTGAAATTTAATGAACAGAAACAGATTGAAAGTGTGAATGGAGCGCTTGCTCTGAGAAATCAAATTAATGAATTGATTGATGGAATTTGTAAAGAAGGATACAAGAATATTTGTTGGCTCGGTATCGGTGGAACATATGCATCTTGCCTCCAGGCAGAGGTTCATATGAAAGAAAAATCAAAACTTTCATTTTTTGTTGAAAACGCAGCAGAGTATTTGACAACTGGAAATAAAAAAGTTGGAGAAGGAACTATTGTAATTATTTCGTCTGTTACAGGAACAACTTCTGAAATCGTAGATGGAGTAAAAAAAGCACAGAAGAGTGGAGCAAGGGTGATTGGTTTTATTGATGTTGCTACTGCAGAACTTGCAAAACTTGTAGACTATGTGATTACATATCCTGCCAATGAACAATTGAAATTTTATATGGTAGCAGATAGATTTATGTACAATGCAGGAGAATTTACAGAATATGAGGATTTATACAAGGAGTTGGATCAGTATTTGGCAACTGCACTTGTGGAAGTTGAAAAGGAAGCAGATGCTTTCGGAGAAGAATTTGCAAATCGTCATAAGGACGACAAAATTCATTATTTTGTTGGGGCTGGGAACCAGTATGGTGCCACATATTCTTATGCAATGTGTTATTGGGAAGAACAGCATTGGATTCGTACAAAATCTATCCACAGTGCAGAATTTTTCCATGGAATGTTAGAAGTAATTGACAAAGATACACCAGTTACAGTATTTATTGGGGAAGATTCTCAGAGATCATTGAGCGAGCGCGTTGCAAACTTCTTGCCACGCATTTGTGGAAAATACAATATTATTGATACCAAGAAATTTGAATTAAAAGGAATTAGTCCAGAGTACAGAGGATATATATCACATTTAGTGATGCATGCGGTAACACAGAGAATTGATGTACATATGGAAAAAGTCAATTGTCATCCTATGGAAATCAGAAGATATTACAGACGTCTGGACTATTAAGGTGGCAAAATGGACAGAAAGATAAGAGTAGCAGCAATAGGAGATAATTGTATTGATTATTATGATTCATTGAATGAATCATATCCAGGGGGAAACCCAGTGAATGTTGCTGTATACATAAAACGATTAGGTGGAGAAAGTTCTTATACAGGTGCTGTTGGAACTGATTCATTCGGAAAAATCATGATAAGTGCAATTCAAAATAAAGGAGTCGATACTTCTCATATTCAAGTGTTGGATGGAAAAACCGCAGTTACACATGTTGACATTGTAGATGGAGATAGAGTGTTTGGAAAATATGAAGAAGGTGTTTTGGCAGACTTTAAGCTAAGAGAACAAGACATTTCCTTTATAAAGAAACATGATTTAGCGGTTACAGGAATTTGGGGAATGATTGAAGATGAGCTTCCACTTATTTCGAAAGAAATTCCAGTTGCATTTGATTTTGCAAATAAATTTGCAAATCCAATTGTTGAGAAAGCGATTCCATATGTGACATATGCATTCTTCTCTTTTGACGAGGAATCACGCAATGAGTTTAGACAGAAATATCATAGCATGGGCTTAAAAGAAAAAGAAAATTGTACGGAACAATTAAAGGAATTCATGAAAGCAATGCAACAAAAAGGACCTAAAGTCATTATTGCAACATTGGGGAAAAATGGAAGCATTGGGTATGATGGAAATTCTTGGTATCGATTTGGAATCATAGAGTGTAAAGTTGTTGATACAATGGGTGCAGGCGACAGTTTTATTGCCGGATTTTTATATGGGATTTTGAATGGATTGAATGTTCAAGATTCGATGGAAGCAGGAGCTCAGAATAGTGCGGTAACAATAGGGTATCAAGGGGCATGGTAGAAGGAGAATATAACAAATGAGAAAAAAAATAGTGGCAATTTTATTGATAGCTACGATGGCAATGGGTATTGCAGCATGCGGAGGTTCAGGGGACAAAAAAGACGATAATACAATTACAGTATGGTGTTGGGACAAAACATTTAATATTTTTGCAATGGAAGAAGCTGCAAAAATTTATCAAGAAGATCATCAAGATGTGAAAATTGATATTGTCGAAGTTGGAGATGTAGATGTACAGTCTAGACTTACTACGGCTGGTACATCAGGAGATCTAAGCACATTACCAGATATTTTTTTGATGCAAGACCATGCATTCCAAAAAAATGTATTATCTTATCCAGATGTATTTACAGAAATTTCTGAAAAGAAAATTGATTTTTCAGAATTTGCTTCTGGTAAAACAGATTTTTCTGTTGTAGATGGAAAACACTATGGAGTGCCTTTTGACAACGGAGCAGCAATTGCTTGTTATCGTACAGATATTTTGCAAGAAGCTGGAATGACTTTAGAAGATTTTACAGATATTACTTGGGATGAGTGGGTTGAAAAAGGCAAAGTAGTACTGGAAAAAACAGGAAAACCATTATTGACAACGACAGCAGGCGAATGTGATTTGCTTACGATGATGTTACAGTCTGCAGGAGCATCTTTGTTTAATGAAGATGGAACAACGAATATTGCAAAAAATGACACTTTAAAGAAGGTAATTGATACATATTGTAAAATGAAAGATTCAGGTGTGTTACAGGAAGTAAATAACTGGGATGAATACACTGGCTCAATGTTGGACAGTGAAGTTGTAGGTGTGATTAATGGGTGTTGGATTATGGGAACAATTCAGACAGCTGAGGATCAGCCAGGAAAATGGGCTATTACAAATATTCCAAAACTTACAAATGTAAAGGGTGCCACAAACTATTCAAATATTGGAGGTTCTTCCTGGGCAATCTCAGGGAATTGTGGAAACGTAGAGTTAGCAGAAGATTTTCTTGCGTCTACATTTGCTGGAAGTACAGAGTTATATGATAATATTCTCTCTTGTGGAGCAATTGCTACATGGACACCAGCAGGAGATTCTGATGCATATGCAGTACCGAATGAATTTTTCTCTGGTGATGCAGTGTTTAAAAAAATAGTTGACTATTCAACAAAAGTTCCTTCTATTATTACGGGACCATATTTCCATGAAGCAAGAGACGCAATCTCTGTTGCGACAACAAATATTACAAATGGTGCAGATTTAGAGGAAGAGCTTAAAAAAGCGGAAGATACTGTTAATTTTAATATGGGACAGTAAGAGAGATTCCTATTATACAAGGGGATGGAATGTAGAACCATCACCCTTATGGATAGAGAGGAGGGGTTTTTGTGTCTAACAAACCAAGAAAAATGACGTTGGAAAAAAAGCATAATTTAACAGGATGGGCTTTTTTGGCACCAGCAATATTTTTGATTGCGGTGTTTAGTTTTTGGCCAATGATCAAAGCGTTAGTTTTATCTTTTCAGACGGGGAAAGGTACAAATATGCAGATGGCTGGATTTACAAATTACATCAGAATGTTTCAAGATGATGTATTTATTCAGTCAATAAAAAACACATTTTTTTATTTCATTCTTCAAGTGCCCATTATGCTTGCAGTAGCGTTGGTGTTAGCTTGTATTCTAAATAAAAAAGACTTACGGTTTAAAGGATTTTTCCGAACAATGATTTTTTTGCCGTGTACAACTTCATTGGTTGCGTATTCAATTATTTTTCGGTCTTTGTTTGCAAATAATGGATTAGTAAATTATGTTCTAGTGAATTTTGGAATTTTGGATAAACCATATAATTTTTTGACACAACCATTTGCGGCAAAAATGGTTATCATATTGGCTCTTTTGTGGAGATGGACAGGATATAATATGGTATTTTTCCTTTCTGGATTGCAAAACATTGAATATTCAGTATACGAAGCTGCAAAAATTGATGGAGCATCAGCAATACAGACATTTTTTAAGATTACTGTTCCATTATTAAAACCAACTATCTTGTTGACAGCAATAATGTCAACAAATGGAACATTACAGTTATTTGATGAATCAATTAACTTGACCGATGGAGGTCCTGCGAATGCTTCAATCTCTATGTCACATTACATATATAATTTATGTTTTAAGTATGTGCCGAATTTTGGATATGCAGCAGCGATGTCCTTCTTTATATTACTGTTGGTTGCAGTATTAGCATTTATACAAATGAGGGTGGGTGATAAACGTGATTAAAAAAATGAAAAATATAGGAATGTATGCATTCTTGATTTTGGTTACTTTTATTTCAGTATTTCCTTTGTACTGGATGGTAAGTGCATCCACAAACAAAAGTGTGGATGTATCAAAAGGTGTATTATCGTTTGGCTCTCATTTGGGAGAAAACTTGAAAAATCTGCTGGCAAATCAAGATGTAGGGGCTGCATTGGTCAATTCATTTAAATATGCAATATTACTTACAATAGTTTCGATGGTGATATGTTCCTTGGCAGGATATGGATTTGAAATTTATCATGATAAAGCAAAAGATGCCGTGATGGGTGTGATTCTTCTTGCAATGATGGTTCCATTTATTACGATATTGGTCCCATTGTTTCAGATGGTTGCAAAAATGAAAATGTTAAATAGTACGTTGGGATTCATTTTACCAACGGTATCAACCCCATTTTTAATCATGATGTTTCGGCAGAGTGCAAGATCATTTCCTCATAATATTATTGAAGCTGCCAGATTAGATGGACTTTCGGAAATTAGAATCTTCTTTCAGATGTTTATTCCTACAATGAAATCAACATATGCAGCGGCTATGACTATTACATTTATGAATGCTTGGAATAGTTATATGTGGCCGAAAGTAATCATGACACAATCCAAGAGCATGACAATGCCAATGGTTGTAGCAAATCTGACAGAGGGATATGTAACAGACTATGGAATGCTTATGTTGGCAGTCTTAATATGTACATTGCCTACCGCCTTAGTATTCTTTATTTTACAGAAGAATTTTGCAGAAGGTATTACTGGAGCTGTAAAATAATAAATGATATCTATAAAGAAAGGGATTAGAAATGGAATATAAAAAAATAAATATGCCAGGTCTTCTGCATGGTGGAGATTATAATCCTGAACAATGGTTAGATAGACCGGATATTCTTGAAGAGGATATCCGGTTAATGAAATTAGCGCATGTAAATAATGTTTCACTAGGAATATTTTCGTGGGCATTTTTAGAGCCAGAAGAAGGAAAATATCAGTTTGACTATTTAGAAGAAATTATTAACCGTTTATATGACAATGGCATCTATACAAATCTAGCTACACCAACAGGTGCAATGCCAAATTGGATGACTCAAAAATATCCTGAAGTAATGCAGACAGATGAAAACGGGATACAGAATTTACCAGGAAAAAGGCATAATTTTTGTTACACGTCTGCTGTTATGAGAGAAAAAACTAGAAAGTTGGATTTGAAATTATCAGAACGCTTTGGAAAACATCCAGGAGTAATTCTTTGGCATATATCAAACGAATACGGAGGAAATTTTAGGGATGCTTCTTGTCATTGCGAAGAATGTCAAAAAGCATTTCGGAAATGGTTGAAAAAAAATACAAAACATTGGATGCATTGAATCATGCATGGTGGAGTGCGTTTTGGAGTCATACTTATACCGATTGGGAACAGATTCATTCACCTTCTCCGAGGGGAGAGGATGAATTACACGGTTTGAAATTGGACTGGAAAAGATTTGTGAGCGAACAGTTACAGGACTTTTGTAGAGAAGAGATTCGAGCTGTTAAAACATATTCGGATCTTCCAGTTACAACAAACATGATGATGTATTTTTCACCATTGGATTATGATAAATGGGCAGAGGAGTTGGATGTGATTTCTTGGGACTCTTATCCGAGTTGGCATACAAAAGAAGATGAAGTACCGATTGCTGTGTGGGCAGCCTTTATGCATAACCAGATGAGAGGATTTCAGAAGAAGCCATTTTTGATGATGGAATCAACACCATCACTTGTGAATTGGGATGAGGAAAATAATGTAAAAAGACCGGGGATGAATTACTTATCTTCAATGCAGGCAATTGCGTTAGGTTCGGATAGTGTTCTTTATTTTCAATGGAGAAAAAGCAGAGGATCGAGTGAAAAGTTTCATGGAGCGGTTGTTGATCATGATGCGTCAGAAAAGAATAGAGTTTTTCAAGAAGTTGCTTGGATTGGCAAAGATCTAGAAAAGCTAAGCAGTCAAATACTAAGTACATGTAATAGGGCGAAGGTAGCTATTATTATGGATTGGGAAAATTGGTGGGCTCTTTCTGACGCACAAGCAATATCGAGAAAATTTGATTATACGGAAGAACTTTTAAAATATTATCGGGTTTTTTGGGAAAAAGGAATTGAAGTTGATATAATTTCCATGGATCGAGAGTTGTTAGATTATCAGCTTGTGGTTGCTCCGACCTTGTACTTGCATAAAAAAGAGTATATTCATAAAGTAGAAGCATACGTGGAAGCAGGTGGAATATATGTAACAACTTATTGGAGTGGAGTAGTAAATGAAACAGATTTATGTTTTATTGGAGAGAGACCACATGAGAGATTGCTAGGATTATCAGTTGATGAGATTGATGTGGGGAATGAATATTTTCCAAATACTTTCTCCTATAAAGATGGTGTATATAAAGCCGGTGTGTTAAGAGAAGTTGTGACACTTCAAACTGCAAAGCCGTTGGGAACATACTTGCAAGATTACAATGTAAATACTCCAGCAATTACAGAAAATGCGTATGGCAAAGGAAAAGCTTACTATGTTGTTGTTCAACCAGATCTGGAATTTTTGAAAGAATTTTTGGGCGATGTAATTGAGGAAGCAAATGTGGAAGCAAATTTGACGGAAACATTACCTTATGGAGTTACTGTTTCAAAAAGAAGTGGAAAAGAACAGAAAGATGATGTATATTTTCTTCAGAATTTTAACAGACATCCTGTGAAGATGGTTTTGAATGAATGTTATACAAATTTGATTACTGATGAAATCCTTACAGGTTCAATAAAACTGCAAACATATCAATGTATTGTGATGCAAAAGAAATAAGATTCCGTAATAGGGAGGAGCTCACATTGAAATCAAAGGCAAAGACATTTTTAATTGATATTTTACTTGATATTGTAGGTGGTTGTTTCATTGCGATTGGAGTCTATAATTTTGCAGTGGCATCTGGATTTCCGGTAGCAGGTATATCAGGTATTGCAATCGTGTTTTATTATTTTTGGAAAATTCCAATTGGTACAATGACGACAATTTTGAATATTCCAATTATTTTAATTTGTTACAAGTTGTTGGGAAAACAATTTTTTTTAAGATCAATAAAGACAATGTTAATTTCTAATATACTGATGGACTGGGTTGTTCCATTGTTTCCAGTTTACCAAGGTGATATGATGTTATCTTGTATTTGTATGAGTGTATTCTCAGGAATCGGATATGCATTAATTTACATGAGAGATACCTCTACAGGTGGAGCAGATTTTGTTTTGATGGCAATACACAAGGCAAAGCCACATATTTCTGTAGGAAAAATTATCATTGTTATGGATTTTATTATTGTAATTATTGGTGGAATTCTGATGCGTGGAAACATTGATAAGATTATTTATGGATTAATTGGAACGTATATTCTATCATTTGTCGTAGATAAGCTAATGTATGGCGTTGATGCTGGAAAACTTGCTTTGATTGTAACAGAAAAGGGACCACAAATTGCGGCAAAAATTGATGAGCTATCACAACGAGGGGCAACTTTGATTAAGGCAGAAGGAAGTTATACAGGACGTGAAAAAGAAGTATTAATGTGTGCATGTAACAATAAAGAAATGCATACGATTCAAGAAGCTGTAAAGAAAGTAGATTCATCAGCGTTTCTTGTTATAATGGAATCGAATGAAGTGCGTGGAAAAGGATTCAAGCCACATTAAAAGAAATATAATATAAAAATTAAGAAGTTCTAGCATGGATCGGTATAAGATTGGATCCGGAACATTATCTTTGATTATGGAACGTTATCACGCGGGAGGAATTCCGATTGAAGAACTCCAGATGATGCCACCAAAAGAGGTGGAATTACTTTTTTATCCTCAGAAAAATATTAAAAAGAAGGATATTCCACTTCCAGATTTCCAGTACTACTATGATAGGATTCATACCCCAAACAGTCGAGTAAATATCTCTTACTGCTGGTTAGATTACAAAGAGCATATTGTCTCACAGGAAAATATTCTAGGTTACAAAGAAATCGCAGAGAATATTTATGAAAATTCAGAGGTTTATCCAGTTGCATATGTGACCAGTCAATATCTTTCGGAAGAGGATTATAATACCCTGGAATTTCCATATAATCAGACAGCATTTCTTGACTTTGCTGTTGTGAAAAACAGAAGTTCCTGTGCCGGATGGAAGGAACAGCTTCAATCAAAGATACAGGAAGTAGATATTGGATTTCAATATAAAGAGATAGATAGCAGGCAGTCAGTATAATGGGAAAGTGAGCAGAGCATGCCCGATGTGGAAAAAATAATTATAATGAGTGATTATTTTAATGTTACTACAGATTATATCTTAAAAGGTATTGAAGTAGTCGAAAATAAAGAAGAAAAAAGTAAAGAAATTGTAGGAAAAGTGCTCTATATTGCATCTACAGCATTAATTGTGTATATTCCGTTCCAAGTGAACCACTTGCACGGTCAAACTGAGCCAGTCCCACGGAGGATGAGAGCCACCCTCACGGAGACTGAGCCAATGCTATTTTATACTAATTATCAGGCAACTGCCTGTTAATTATAAATACAACTGAATAAATCATAGGTCATAATAATCGTCTGGTAATACAATGCCGTTTTCTTCCAGAAGCTTTTTCAGGAAATGTACCTGACGCTGGAGAGATTCTATTTCAATCCAGTTGCCATGACATAATTCATCGCATTCTTCCAGTTCAAGACGAGCTAACACATAGTCTTGCCACTTGATACAATGATGATCTTTACTGAATGCACAATAATTATTCATGGATGCCTCCTTTCTGGGCTGCTTTCAATCCGTGACGCTCACGCATGGATACCTTACCATCAATCAACACTTCATATGAATTGTGAATGATTCGATCCATGATTGCTTCTGAAATAGGACTTCCAGCAGCCTCTGTTGGAGTAATGCGTGAATACCACTCTACCGGTTCATACTGAGTACAAAAGATGGTGGATTTATCTGTGCATCTTGATTCTGCAATCTCAAGAAGGTCATATAGTTATGGAGTATGAAAAAGTACTTGGGGCGCACATAAAAGATATAAGGAAAAGGCGTAACATGACACAGGAAATACTAGCTGAGTTAGTGGGGGTCACTAGTCAACATATTAGTAATATAGAGACGGGAAAAACAAAAGTAAGTTTATCTACCTTCATTAAAATTGTAAATGAATTAAATATACCACCAGAGATGGTACTGGCTGAATGTATGAAAATTGAAACACCTGCCTTGAAGAATGAAATTATGGATATTATACAAGATTGTAGTCAGAAAGAATTGAAAATTATTGCAGAAATAATTGAATCTTCTAAAGTGATTTTAAGAAAAATAAGCTAGTATAACCATACTAAGCTATGTAGGTAAATTTTGGGTTAAAGGTATAGTGTAGAACGTCACGCTATTTGCTCCAGTTTCAAGCAAATTAATTTATCAAGAAAACCTTGGGGGTCTTCCACGGTAAACGCAAGCTTTTTGCTTATTTTGCTCTGTATGAAGTTTTCGTAATGAAAAAACAAATTTTGTACCTTTCAGAGCTTAATTACTTCAATTACTATAAGAGCACAATTATGCACATCTGCCAAATTGAATCAGTTCTGCTCTGAGTATTTTGTGAAAACAGAGATATGCGTTTACCGTGGGGGGTCTTCCATCCCCAAACCCCTGGAACCCTTGCCACAGCAATAATCAGCCATCTAATGATTGTTGTGGCAAGGCATAAAAAAGGGATTATATAATTCGACTAATTTGACTCAAAATGACCTCAAATAAAACGCAAAATAACAGTATAGGAATGTGGTGTTGCGATAGCTATATTAATTGATAAAAAGGTATGTACCAAAGCTTATTTATTTGCAGTGGGTTATATTAGTATAGCGTCTCAATCATTTTTTTGATTTATAAAAACCATGCAAATCCAATATCCATAAGGAAAAGCGGGAATTGTATTAGTAAAAAAATGATTGAGACATAGTATACTGACCATTTAACACTCTTAACCTTGAATCCAGGGTAAAAATTTATAATGAAATTAGGGTTACAACTTATGTGTTGTTAAAATACGTCCTGTGGGCATCTGTCCATCTGGGCGTTTTTTATATTTCTGAAAGATTATTAAAAATTTTCTTCCAGACCCGAACATTCGCATTGTCCCATTCGGGCTATTGAATGAAAGGGAAAATAGAAATCCTACCGTAATCCGGCAGGACGGGAAGGAGGTGAACTCGAATGAGGAAATCTTCTTCCTATGATGAAATGGCAGTCCGGAAACAATTTGACCGGATATGCAAACTGGCATTGAAAGGCGAAAAGATAGACTACCGCAGACATATCGCTTACAGGCAGAAGCATGAGGTGATGCTGTCGGAATTGTCAGAAAAGGATATGGGCAGACTTTTTACTGTGGATGACTATGGAGTGGAAAATCAATGGTTCCAGGTACTTGGCTATGATATAGAAGTGAAGGATATGTTGATTGCGGAGGCGTTGCAGGCACTTTCTGAAAAGAAAAGGGATGTGGTTCTGCTTTCTTATTTTATGGATATGAGCGATGCAGAAATTGGCAGGGCATTGAATCTTGTCCGTAGTACAGTCTATGAACACAGAAAGCGTTCGCTAGAATTGATGAAAAATATTATGGAGGAACATACGGATGAAAAGAAAAGGTAAACAGACTAAGAATGTCAATTTGCTGCCGTTCCATATTATTAAGGCAGCATCAGAAGGAGATATAGGGGCAATTCATAAAGTGTTGAGCCATTATGAAGGTTACATAGCAAGGCTTTCTATACAGTGTTTGTACGATGAATATGGACAGCCGCATTATTGTGTGGATGAAACCTTGCGTAAGAGATTGGAAACAAAGCTGATTACAAAAATATTGAATTTTGAAATAGCATAACCGGCAAATAGTTTCCTTACCCTTTCGGAAGCTGACAAAAATATTGTACCTTGACAAGTTCATATTGAGAATCCTGCAGGACGTATGGAGCAGTGGAGCTATTTAATGAATACGCCATGACTATCTGTATCTGCCACTTTGCGACATCATGTCGTAAAGTGGTAGGTATTGGAAACGATGGAATGTTGATTCGGACATTGAAGTAAAGATACGAGCGATAGATATTTGATTACTGGCAAAGGGACAGGAACTTTGCGGCGATGATGCTGTTTCTGATAATGATACTTCCGGAGTAAGCTGTTCCGGTCTGAAAAGATTGCAATTCCTACATGAAAACTGTTATTAGCAGTTTTTTGTATTCTATGGCGAATGGAGCTGTTTCCTGACAGCCACCTGCAGGGTAAAATTTTTTGGAAGGAGGGTAGAAAATGCCACGAAATATAAATAAGAAACGATTTGTCAGATACAAAGAGGGCGCGGAGTTATACAGTATGTGCCAGAGAAAGTTCGAGCAGATGGCAAAAGATGCAAATGCAATCTATAAATTGGATAAGCTGGTATTGGTAAATTGCGATATTTTTGAAGAATATTTAGAAACATTTAGAGTTAGAGGATAGTCAAATGAAGAGATTCTGAAAAAGTATTTTTGTCGGACAAAAACACTTGACTTTTTGTCTTACAGAAATTATAATAGACTTAGTTATGAATGGAGGTGCATATAGATGGCGAAAATCGGGAGACCTAAAAAAGAGTCTCCTAAGTTGAAGTCAATAACAATCCGGCTTTCTGATAGTGAATACGAAAAGTTCATTAAGTATGCTGCCAGTCATAATATGACCATGACACAAGCATTGGTAAAAGGAATAGAGTTATTATACCAGAATCCGTAATGCTTGAAGTGCTGCAGAATCTCTTTCCATTAATGAAGGAGCAGAGATGGCAAAAGCAAGAAAAGATAACAAGGGCAGGGCTTTAAGGAAAGGGGAAAGCCAACGGACAGAGGATATGAGGTATATGTACACATATACTGATCCTTATGGAAAAAGACGTTACATTTACGCAAATGATTTGCGGACGCTTCGTGAAAAAGAGGATAAGCTGCTGAAAGACCAGCTTGACGGCCTGGATGTCTATGCCGCAGGAAACGCAGACTTGAATTTTGTCTTTGACCGTTACATATCAACGAAAACTGACTTGCGGAAAACAACATATACGAATTACAAATATATGTATGACCATTTTGTAAGGGCGGAATTTGGGAAACGGAAGATAGGGGAGATTAAGTATTCCGATGTATTGTATTTTTATTATCATCTGCTGAATGAGAAAAATCTGCAGATTAATACATTGGAAACCATTCATACGGTGCTACATCCAACATTCCAGCTTGCAGTCCGGGATGCAATCATCCGTGTCAATCCCAGTGACGGAGCTATGGCACAGGTCAAGAAGAAACCGGGAAGGAATCATGGTGTTAGACATGCATTGTCATTAGAGCAGCAGAGAGCATTTATGGAATACACCAGGAACAATCCGATATATTGCCATTGGGCGCCTTTATTTACGGTGCTACTTGGAACAGGTGGACGGATTGGTGAGATCATCGGCTTGAGATGGCAGGATCTGGATTTTGAAAACAGGACAATAAGTATAAATCACAGTGTTGTGTATTATCCAATGGATGGTGCAAAAAAGCGACGGAGTGTTTTACAGGTGTCCTTGCCAAAGACGGAAGCCGGTATCCGGGTAATTCCGATGATGGATGCGGTGTATGATGCTTTTCAGGAGGAACACGAAGCACAGAAAGAGAATGGATTCAACTGCACGGAGATTGACGGTATGACAGGGTTTGTGTTCTGCAACCGTTTTGGGAACGTACATAATCCCCAGACAGTCAACCGGACGATTCGGCGTATTTCAGAGAATTATAATGCGGAGGAAGTGTTGAAAGCGAAAAGAGAGAAAAGGCAGCCGATTATATTGCCACATTTTTCCTGCCATCACTTGAGGCATACCTTTTGCACAAGGTTCTGTGAACAGGAAACCAATATCAAGGTAATCCAGTCCATTATGGGACATGCGAACATAGAAACCACGATGGATATATATGCCGAAGTTACAGACATGAAAAAAACGGAATCAATGAAGAATTTAGCACAAAAATACGATGTATTTTAGGAAAGAGTCCTTGGGTGGGACTCATGTAACAAAAAAGAGTTTTTGCAACAAAATTGCAACGAATTTTGAAATGACAGTACATAATAATGCGTGATAATGCATTGATGCAAACTGTTGGAAAAGGCGTAAATACGGGATAATACATGATAATGCTTTAACCTGAATATTATTCCCGACGATGAAGAGCCTGGAAAAGAAGTCATCCGACAGCGCAAAGCCGGTAAAGAAGGAAGACAGAGGCGCAGGTGCGGCGAAGAAGAGCAGTATTTCCCGGGATCAGGCGCTGGAGCTTCTTAAGAAATATAATAAAGAACCGTTCCATATCCAGCACGCCCTGACGGTTGAGGGTGTGATGCGCTGGTATGCGAAGGAACTGGGATATGGAGAAGAAGAAGAATTCTGGGGTATTACCGGGCTTCTTCATGATATTGATTTTGAGCTTTATCCGGAGGAGCACTGCAAGAAAGCCCCGGAACTTCTGCGCGAAGCGGGAGTAAGCGAGGATATGATCTATGCTGTGTGCTCTCACGGCTATGGCATCTGCAGTGAGGAAGAGCCGAGACTTGAGATGGAGAAGGTTCTCTTTGCGGCTGATGAGCTGACGGGGCTGATCTGGTCCTGCGCGCTTATGCGTCCGTCGAAGAGTACCATGGACTTAGAAGTCAAGAGCCTGAAGAAGAAGTTCAAGGATAAGAGATTCGCGGCAGGCTGTTCAAGAGAGATTATCTCTCAGGGCGCTGACCGGCTTGGCTGGGAATTAGACGAGCTGTTCGATAAGACGATCCTGGCGATGAGAAGCTGCGAGGCGGCTGTGGCTGAGGCGATGGAGAGGGAGTCATAGTTTCCCGTCTGATATGGAATATAGAAGGAAGTAAGAAAAAGAGAAGTGTCTGGTGAACGATGCCGGATGCTTCTCTTTTATATCTTGAACAATGGGGATTTTCTCTGTATAATAAAACCATAGCAGACAGGGCATAGCTGACCTGTAGACTAATTGGCAAAAGTCGGAACCGAGGTGATATTGTGCAGGAGAATACAGTGCAGGAAGAACCAAATAAGAAAACAGAGGAGAAAAAAGATGCGGTTGCCAAATATACGGCGAAAGACAGTGTTTTTTCAACGCTCTTTCGGGATAAGAAATATCTGATGCAGTTATACCGTGCGCTCCATCCGGAGGATACAGAGACTACGGAAGATGAGCTTATGGATATTACCATAAGGAACGTCCTCACGAATGGGATTTATAATGACCTGGCTTTCAGAGTTGGGGATAAAGTCATGTTTCTGGTCGAGCATCAATCTTCATGGACGATGAATATTATTATACGTGCGCTGATGTATTTAGTGCAGATTTACCATGACTATTTTGAGGAACAGGATGCAGATTTATATGGGAGCAAGAAGGTTCATGTTCCAGAACCAGAATTATACATGATCTTTACGGGAGAGCGTGCCAGCAGACCGGAAATAATCTCACTTTCCAAAGAGTTTTTCGGTGGTAAGGAATGTGCCGTTGAAGTAAAGGTTAAAGTGCTTTGTGGCGGCAAAGGGAATGATATTATCAGCCAGTATGTTGCGTTTACAAAAGTATATAATGAACAGGTGAAAAAGTATAAAAGGAGCCAGAAGGCTGTTACGGAAACTATCCGTATCTGTAAAGACAGGGACGTGCTCCGTGAGTTTTTGGCGAGTAGGGAAAAGGAGGTTATATCTATTATGATGGCTTTGTTTGATGAAGAGAAGATCATGCGTACCCATATAGCAAGCGAAAAGAAAGAAACAGCAAGGAAAGCTGCGGAAAAAATGTTGAGGTTGGGGAAATTGTCTGCAGAAGAAATTGCAGGCTGTTTTACGGAGCTGTCTGTGGAGGATATTCAGGAAATTGAAAAAGGGTTGCTTCAAACGGTATAATAATTTGAAAGTAAGCAGACACAAAAGAAAGAATATTGGAATCCCCGGCTGCAGATGGATACAGCCGGGGTTATTTATATGGAGGGCAAAGTGAAAGAATCAGGACTGAAACATTTATTTGAAGTTTCTTGAAAATGTCAGATAAGAATCAAGGGTTTTCTTGTTTTCTGTACAAAATAATGATAAGATTAATCATAGTTGGCAGGATTAAAAGGAATCAATATAGGAAGGAAAATCCGAATGGGAACATATATTAATCCAAATAACAGTGCCTTTCAAGTTGCATTGAATTCAGAGATTTATATTGACAAGACGGAACTTTTGAGTTATACCAACAAAGTGCTTGGCTCGAAGGAAGGACTTGTCTGCAATAGCCGTCCCCGCCGTTTTGGAAAATCAATTACTGCAGATATGCTTGTGGCTTATTACAGCAAGGGATGTGATTCAAAGAAGATGTTTGAAGACTGTATAATCAGTAAAAAAGATAGTTTTCTACAACATTTGAATAAATATAATGTGATACGTATCGACGTACAATGGTGTTATACTACGGCAAGATTAGCTGAGATGACGGTTTCATATATTGAAGAAAATGTTCTAAAAGAATTAGAAGAAGTTTTCCCTAATATAATACCTGATAATATAAAATCTTTACCGGATGCACTTGCCACAATTAATAAAGTAACCGGTCAAAAATTTATCATTATTATTGATGAATGGGATAGTTTAATCCGTGATGAAGCAGAAAATACAAAAGTGCAAGATGAATATATCAACCTGCTTCGAGGACTCTTCAAGGGCTCTGCACCTACAGAATTCCTTTATCTGGCATATTTAACCGGAATTCTTCCGATTAAAAAGATCAAAACGCAGTCAGCATTAAATAATTTTGACGAATTTACTATGTTGGATACAGATTTATTGGCACAATATGTAGGATTTACAGAAAATGAAGTCAGAGATTTATGCCGAAAGTACAACAGAAATTTCGACGAGGTGAAACGTTGGTATGACGGTTATCTGCTAAAAGAAGAGCATATATATAACCCGAAAGCAGTTGTCAGTGTTATGTTACGTGGAAATTTTAAAAGCTATTGGTCCATGACAGGCACTTATGAGTCCATCATTCCGCTGATTGAAATGGATTTTGATGGGCTTAAGGAAGATATTATCAGGATGTTATCCGGTGAGGCTGTAGAGATTGACGTAAGTTCATATCAAAATGATATGGTAACCTTCAAAAATAAAGATGACATATTAACAGTACTGATTCATCTGGGATATCTCGCTTATAATGAAAAAAAATGTACAGTGTTTATTCCCAATGAAGAAATTCGTAGTGAGTTTGTTAAAATAACAAAACGTAGAAGGTGGAATGAACTAATTGAACTGCAGTTGAAGTCAGAGGAACTCTTGTGTGCAACTCTTGACCTGGATTCGGATACCGTTGCTGAAATCATTGAAGATATCCATGCAAATTATGTCTCTGTTATACAGTATAACAATGAAAATTCTCTGAGTAGTGTTTTGAGCATTGCCTATCTTAGCGCTATGGCATATTATTTTAAGCCTGTCAGAGAATTGCCAACGGGAAAGGGATTTGCCGATCTCGTATTTCTGCCCAAAAAAGAATATCCTGAATATCCGGCATTATTAATAGAGATTAAATGGAACAAATCCGCCAA
The DNA here is from genome assembly GCA_910574285.1 of Lachnospiraceae bacterium. Lineage (GTDB taxonomy): Bacteria > Bacillota > Clostridia > Lachnospirales > Lachnospiraceae > Sporofaciens. Next base: position 22,503 of record CAJTAL010000002.1, read on the forward strand.
TACAGCAATAAAACAAATCAAAGAAAAAAAATATATAAAAGCATTGGAAAGTTATAGTGGAAGTATACTTCTTGTTGGATTGAACTATGACAAAAAGGAAAAAAAGCATCAGTGTATCATAGAGAAATATTCATGATAAAGAAGAACCGCAATGCAAAGTGTACGTCAATACGGAAAACCTGGTCAGACTAGTCCGTGAACGCGTAGGAAAAGAGAGAAAAAGATATATTAAAAATAATAATTTGTGAGTGATTTTTTATGGTTGGGATTTCAAAGAAAGACTGGAAGCTGTTCCGGGAGAGAGTTCCGCAGTGGCAGGAGCGTTACAAGGAATGCTTGACGAAGGAATATATTAGACTATTGAGTGCAGAGGGAAATGCTTCGGATCACTTCTGGGAGCTTGAAGAGAGAATCAAACGGGACAAGAAGCAACCAGATGTATTGATAGAGATGCGGAAATTAACTACGATTTGCGTCCCATTTTCTTTCTAGCAAATGCTAGTGGAAAAATATTCACCAATTATATTATCGTGTAAATATGAAAGAAACAGTTAGCAGCGGTAGTCTTTACGATGAAGGTTGAGTGGATGAGATTTGTGCGGAGACGCTGAAAGCTGTAAAATAATTTAGTTTAAATGAAATTGCAGAGTATCTTGGAATTAAACTGGTTACTTTGTACAGTTAGATCCGGGATTCGAAGAATGAAGTTCCAGTACATAAGATCGGACGTTTCAGGAAATTTAAGTGTTCTGAGATTGAAGAATCGATAAATGGTAGAAAGGGTACAATTGATGATTAAGGCGGAGGGCGAGTTTTATGGCAAAGATGATCGATAAAGAACCTAAATACGAGGGAGAGAAAAAAGTCTGGCACGCCTTTTACAAGAACCTTCCGTCTGATTGGGTTGTTTATAATACGAGAAGTATAAATGGAAAAGAGTATGATTTTTGTGTGATTTCTCCCAATATGGGAATTTTTATAGTTGAGGTCAAAGGATGGAACCCTGACGGAATATTGAATGTAATAGATTCAAATACAATATTTTTGGCAGGAGAGGAAGATGCGGAAGATAGTCCGCGTGGTCAGGCCAGAGGGTATAGGTTTGATCTGCATAAGAAAATCCAGCGAGAGTTGGGGATGAGTCCTTTGGTGATGAGTTTTGTCTGTTATCCTTGTATATCTGAGGTTGAGTATTTCGCTAAAGGGCTCAATGTAGTATCGGAATCAAATGAAACGATTTTTAACGAGGATCTTTCTGAGGCATTAAAACTATATCAGAAGTTTAATGAGAGATATACCATTGATAAAGGTGCAAAGCACGATGAGCTCGATGCCAAAAGTCTGGCCTTGATCAGGCACCATTTTGAGCCTAACTACGATCTAAAGGAAGAACAGCAATTATTGAATCCCGGCTATTCCAGGTTAAGAATATTCAAGGATGATTTTTACGATGAGAATGCTGTAGAGATTGCAGAAGAATACTTTAGCGGTATCAAAGAAATCGTCTTCGTTTCATCCAGAGATGCGATGTTGAGAATTGTTAAGGAACTTGAAACGAGATTTATTGAGAGAAAAATTCGACCTGATAAGAAAGATCTTGTCATTGATAAATGGAGTGCGGAAAAAACTACGATTGAAGATGGGTACAGTATTTTTAACTGTGAAATTGAGGTTGTATCTGATCTGAGTACTTATGTAGAAGATGATCTCTTAATCGAAGAAGGAGTTTTATCTGAGAAAGAGGAAGAGATATTAAGGAAGCTGTCTGACAAAACAGACTTTAATTATCAGCAGTATGAAATAGAACACGCGCCAACCGATAGAAATATACTGATTATGGCCGGTGCTGGCACCGGTAAAACATATTCAATGGTATCTCGTGTAGCATATCTCTGTAATAAGACAGCTGATGCAGTGGTTGATATTACAGGCGAAATAGCCATGATTACATTTACAAAAGATGCAGCAGATAACATGAAGATCAGATTGAAAAAGATGTTCATGAATTATTTTATACTTACTTCTAATGAGAAATATATGCATCTGATTGAAGAGATGAATCAGATTCAGATCTCAACAATCCATAAATTTGCCATTTCTTTGCTGCAGAAAGATTGCATGAGAATGGGGCTGGGCTATGACAGTCAGATTACAAGTGAAACATACAACAGACAGCAGCTGTATCATCAATATTTGAATGAGTATCTGCTGGAAAAAGATGAGGAAAATCCAGATTTTGTGCGTCAGTTGACAATGCCGATATACAAACTTGAGGAATTGCTGATTTCCTTTTGTGGAAAATTATATGACCGCAGTGTTGATATACGTGCGCTGATGTATTTAGTGCAGATTTACCATGACTATTTTGAGGAACAGGATGCAGATTTATATGGGAGCAAGAAGGTTCATGTTCCAGAACCAGAATTATACATGATCTTTACGGGAGAGCGTGCCAGCAGACCGGAAATAATCTCACTTTCCAAAGAGTTTTTCGGTGGTAAGGAATGTGCCGTTGAAGTAAAGGTTAAAGTGCTTTGTGGCGGCAAAGGGAATGATATTATCAGCCAGTATGTTGCGTTTACAAAAGTATATAATGAACAGGTGAAAAAGTATAAAAGGAGCCAGAAGGCTGTTACGGAAACTATCCGTATCTGTAAAGACAGGGACGTGCTTCGAGAGTTTCTGGCAGGCAGGGAAAAGGAGGTTATATCTATTATGATGGCTTTGTTTGATGAAGAGAAGATCATGCGTACCCATATTGCAAGTGAAAAGAAAGCAGCTTCAAAAGAGACTGCACGGAAAGCTGCAGAAAAGATGTTAAGGGATAGGAAAATAACGGTAGACGAAATTACTGAATATTTTTCAGAGCTTTCAGCAGAGGACATTCAGGAAATTGAAAAAGGGTTGCTTCAAACGGTATAATAGTCAGCATTAAATAATTTTGACGAATTTACTATGTTGGATACTGATTTATTGGCACAATATGTAGGATTTACAGAAAATGAAGTCAGAGATTTATGCCGAAAGTACAACAGAAATTTCGACGAGGTGAAACGTTGGTATGACGGTTATCTGCTAAAAGAAGAGCATATATATAACCCGAAAGCAGTTGTCAGTGTTATGTTACGTGGAAATTTTAAAAGCTATTGGTCCATGACAGGCACTTATGAGTCCATCATTCCGCTGATTGAAATGGATTTTGATGGGCTTAAGGAAGATATTATCAGGATGTTATCCGGTGAGGCTGTAGAGATTGACGTAAGTTCATATCAAAATGATATGGTAACCTTCAAAAATAAAGATGACATATTAACGGTACTGATCCATCTGGGATATCTCGCTTATAATGAAAAAAAATGTACAGTGTTTATCCCCAATGAAGAAATTCGTAGTGAGTTTGTTAAAATAACAAAACGTAGAAGGTGGAATAAAACAAATTAAAGAAAAAAATATATAAAAGCATTGGAAAGTTATAGTGGAAGTATACTTCTTGTTGGATTGAACTATGACAAAAAGGAAAAAAAGCATCAGTGTATCATAGAGAAATATTCATGCGGTTAGCATTCATAATAAGGGAAGCAACAAATATTGTATATGAAGATCGGGTTATACAAGTCTTTTGAAGCTCTTCTTGTCCCTGGTTGCGGTATACTCGATCTGGGTTGCAGGAGCGGAAGTGGGTGTGCGTATCAGTGAGAGGGCGGTAGGTGAACGAATCACCTGCCGCTTACTCGATTATATTCTCGTAGTATCGCAGATTTTTAGTTTTTCCTTTTTTAATCAGTATCCCTTCATTGGTCAATTCTCTCAAAAGCAAGATTGCTGTAGATTGGGACACACCAAGTGCTGTTTCTACATCGCTGCGGACGATAGAACCTTTGCTGCGGCACAGTTCCAGGACAGCATTTATTCGTTCTTCTTTTTTTGGCACACTAGTGGAGCCGCCTGTTTGAATATTATTCAGAACCTTTTGCCTTTCAGCGTGGAAGTTGGTGTTAGGAAGTGTAATCTTAAAAGCATTACCTGTTGTTTCAATCAGAGGTTGTACAGTATAATCACTGTAACATTCATTGATTTTAAGAATTCCTGTACCATACGCTTCAATCAGACGCAGACGATAGAATATATTCGCTAAATACTGATTGCGCAATGCAGACACCCCCAGCATCACGTCCTCCAATGCAATGCCTTTTACCAGGCCGCCAACTGTTACGAATTCAATCCGGTCCTCAAAAATGCTGATAAGAGTAGCAGCGCTGAAAGAATAGTCCCGATGGACGATAGCATTCAGCAGAGCCTCACGGATTGCTTCTGGCGGATAATCCCGCATGTCTAACCGGTCCAATCCGGAGAATTCTGCACGGGTACGGTTATAACGGTTAATATAATCGTAAGCTTTCTCCAGTTGCTCCAGGAGGGAACCTGACAGTTCCCGGCGATCCTTGAATACAGATTTCCTGCTCCCCTCAAAAACAGCCAGTTTTATCATATGTGTACATTGCTCAGACAACAGAAACGCCAGGTTAGTATACGTATCATCCTCGCCAATCAAGTGAAGTGTACGCATCTGGGCTTTAGCAAATGCTACTTTCCGCTTTTTAAAGAAGTCTGCTGCTTTATTGAAAGTAAGATTCTGGTTGAGAGAACGGGCTGCTTCATAACTGTCGCCGCTGGTCTCCTTAATCATATTCAGAATGGCGGCATCTGTTGCCGGAACGGTTGATGCCCCTTGGCGAACATAAACACCCTCTGGGCGAATTCCCTTTCCATGCAGATAATACGGTCTTGCTGTTCCGCGTCGGACAGTTACACACACAATGGATTTTTCGTCCATGACATCATTACGGCATTCCACAAACATAGTAATATCTGGACGTACGGCATCTCTAATTGCATTGGTTACACGCAGCATAGTATCATCCACATTGTCAATGCCGCAAACTTTTCCATCGTCGTTCACTCCGATATAAAGTGTACCGCCTTCGCGGTTTGCAAAAGCGACAATTGTGTTTTTAATGTCTTCAACATATTCTCTCTTGAATTCAGTCGTTTTGTTTTCTACAAACATAGAGTATCCTCCAACTAATTCAAATCACTTTCTAATCTAATAATTATTATAATCATTATTATAATAATTATTCCTGAATTTTACAAGTAGAATCTGTGTTTTTTGAGAAAGCTTCACTTACAGGAAAAAATCATCCTGAATTATATAATTTATCTAAAGTATAGTGCTAATAATTTATAAATTGTGTTAAAGTAAAAGAAAGGGTTCTGAGATGATGTATAACAAATATCAACGGTGAAGTGACATAAAGACTGGTTTGTATTCGGATATGATGGAAAAATCAGGAACAATTTTAAAATTAAAACAATATAGAGATTAGGCAAGGAGGGCATTAGTATGAAAAAGTACAAACGCATATTTACAATTGTAGTGGATTCTCTTGGCGCAGGCGCGCTGCCGGATGCGGCAGATTACGGCGATGCAGGAACGGATACCCTGGGGCATATCTCCCAGCGGATGGATGAGTTCTGTATCCCGAACCTTAGAAAACTTGGATTGGCGAATCTCCATCCGTTGAAGCAGGTGGAGGCAGCAGAAAGGCCGATGGGATATTATACATATCTGAGTGAAGCAAGCACCGGGAAAGACACGATGACCGGACACTGGGAAATGATGGGGCTTTATATTACAAAACCCTTTCAAACATTTACAGAGACAGGATTCCCCCAGGAACTTATAGACGAACTGTCGGAGAGGACAGGGCGAACCATTATCGGAAATAAGAGTGCCAGCGGGACGGAGATATTAGAGGAGCTGGCGGAAGAAGAGATTGCGACAGGGCATATGATCGTATATACTTCGGCGGATTCTGTTCTGCAGATCTGCGGCAACGAAGAAACTTTCGGGCTGGAAGAGTTGTACCGGTGCTGCGCGATCGCCCGGGAAATCACGATGAAGGACGAGTGGAAGGTGGGGCGTGTCATCGCAAGGCCCTACGTGGGAAAGAAGAAAGGTGAGTTTAAGCGTACAAGCAATCGCCATGATTACGCTTTAAAGCCCTGCGGAAGAACCGCGCTCAACGTGCTGAAGGACGCAGGGCTTGATGTGATATCGGTGGGGAAGATCTTTGATATCTTCGACGGCGAAGGGCTGACCGAATCTAATAAGTCCAAAAGCTCCGTACACGGGATGGAGCAGACGATTGAGATTGCCAAAAGGGATTTTGAAGGACTCTGCTATGTAAATCTTGTGGATTTTGACGCTTTGTGGGGGCATCGCCGGGATGTAGAAGGCTACGCGAAGGAAATCGAAAGATTCGATGTGAAGCTGGGAGAACTGCTGAAGCTTATGAGAGAGGACGACCTTTTGATCATCACGGCGGATCACGGAAACGACCCGACACACACAGGTACGGATCACACAAGGGAGAAAGTGCCGTTTCTCGCTTATTCTCCGTCCATGGAAGGCTGGGGGAAACTGGAGGACGCCCCGACTTTTGCTGTGGTCGGCGCGACAATTGCCGACAATTTCGGGCTTGATATGCCGGAAGGAACGATAGGAAGTTCTGTGCTTGAGAAATTGCGTTAGTACTTGGTATCTGCCGGCTGCTTTCAGGAAATCCCGGCTCTTTTTTTGAAATATTTTCTTGCAAAAGGGGCAGTAAAGCCGTATTATATAGACAGTGATGTTATAAGTAAGAAAAATAATCAGAATGTTTGAAATTGCGGAGGTAAATAATGGCTAAGAATGAAAGATTTGAGAGAATTTATTCACAGGGAACCATGAATGTCACGGAAATCTGGGTGGATAAAGTTACCGGTGTGAATTATGTGTTTCATGCGTGCGGACAGGCCGGAGGGATGACGCCTCTGCTGGACAGAGAAGGAAAACCGGTTGTTTCTCCGATTATGAATATATAAATTACAATTTGCAGGTGAAAAAAAGAAAATAAATAATAATTAAAAAGGAGAATTTCTTGATGGATAGAAAAGCAATGTATAAACTCAGCTACGGATTATTCGTCCTTACTTCTTCCTTTGAGGAGAAAGACAACGGATGTATCATCAATACTGCCGGCCAGGTAACAAGCGAGCCGAACCGAATCAGCATTGCGGTCAATAAGGCAAATTACACGGAGGAGCTGGTTCGAAAAAGCGGCCGGTTCAATGTCTCTGTACTGAGTGAGGAGGCGTCTTTTGATCTGTTTAAGCGCTTTGGATTCCAGACGGGAAGAGATACGGATAAATTTGCCGGATTTTCGGAGTGCAGACGCAGCGCGAACGGTCTTTATTATGTGACGGCAGGGACGAACGCTTATCTGAGCGCTTCAGTGGAACAGACGATTGATCTGGGCAGCCATACATTGTTCATTGCTTCGGTGGACGATATGGAGGTCCTTTCAGATGTTTCTTCGGCGACCTATGCCTATTATCAGTCAAATATCAAGCCGAAGCCCGGTAAACCTGCTGCAGACGGGAAGACCGTATGGAGATGCACAGTCTGCGGGTATACCTATGAGGGAGAAGAACTTCCGTCAGACTTTATCTGTCCGCTGTGTAAACATCCGGCTTCAGATTTTGAAAAAGTCGCTCAAAACTGATAAATAAGTAATAATATGAGAAAAACAGGGGGATTGAATCATGAGTAATAAGTACACGGGAACACAGACTGAAAAGAATCTGGAGGCTGCTTTTGCAGGCGAATCACAGGCAAGGAATAAGTACACATACTTTGCTTCTGCCGCAAAAAAACAAGGCTTTGAGCAGATAGCAGCGCTTTTTTTGAAGACGGCGGACAACGAGAAGGAACATGCTAAGATGTGGTTTAAGGAGCTGAACGGTATCGGCGATACGGCGCAGAATTTAAGCGCTGCCGCGGACGGTGAAAATTATGAATGGACGGATATGTACGAGGGATTCGCAAAGACGGCCGAAGAAGAAGGTTTCCCGGAGCTTGCTGAAAAATTCCGGATGGTCGGCGCTATTGAGAAACATCATGAGGAACGCTACCGCGCTCTTCTGAAAAATGTGGAGACTGCCGCTGTATTTGAAAAGAGCGAAGTAAAGGTGTGGGAATGCCGCAACTGCGGTCATATCACGGTGGGAACAAAGGTGCCTGAAGTATGCCCTGTATGTGCACATCCGCAGAGTTACTTTGAAGTACATGCGGAGAACTATTAATTCCGGACTATTAACGGGCATGCCTGTCTGATAAAAGATCCCGAAAGATGAGCATAACGCTTACTTTCGGGTTCTTTTTTATGCGCAGCCCCGTGCAGAAGAAGTATGCCGCTAAGGCGGCGCACGAGGCGCGCGGCGAGTAGGGAAATGTCTTCCCTACTCGATCGATATAGGAGACTTTAGAAACTGACGCGGGAGTGAATTGGAATAGAGCTGCGGGGAAATAATAAGAAAAATTCCCAACCTTCTCATCTATCCGCAAAATCCGTGCTATCGTACATTTGCGTCTGCTAACGTAGCAGAAGATCAAGAAGAGAGGCAGCAGAGAAAGGAGAAGTTATGTCAAATAGATTAAAAGATGAAAAATCCCCATATCTGATTCAGCACAAGGATAATCCGGTAGACTGGTATCCCTGGTGCGAAGAGGCATTCAGAAAGGCAGAGGAGCAGAATAAGCCGATATTTCTCAGCATCGGCTATTCTACCTGCCACTGGTGCCATGAGATGGCGCATGAATCCTTCGAAGATGAGGAAGTTGCTGAGATCTTGAATCAGGGCTATGTGAGTATCAAGGTTGACCGGGAGGAGCGGCCGGATATTGACTCGGTATACATGTCGGTCTGCCAGGTGCTTACCGGTCAGGGGGGCTGGCCGCTTACGATTATCATGACGCCGGAGCAAAAGCCCTTTTTCGCAGGGACATATTTTCCCAGGGAGCAGTATTACGGGCGTCCGGGACTTAAGGATATCCTGCGGAAAGTACTTGAATTGTGGCGGGACAGACGAGAGGATCTGATTCGGGACGGAGAAGAGATTACGGCGGCGATTAACCGGGCAAGTACGGCGCAGAAAGATCGTCCGGGCAATCTGTTATCTGAGAAAGAGCTTCTGCGGAAAGCATACCATACCTTCAAAGAGCAGTTCGATCCGGTATGGGGAGGTTTCGGCGGTGCGCCCAAATTCCCGGCGCCGCATAATCTTCTCTTTCTGATGAGGTACGCCGGGGAAGAAGGGAAAAATGACGCGCTCCGAATGGCGGAAATAACATTGGACGCCATGATGAACGGAGGAATCCACGATCATATCGGCGGAGGATTCTCGCGCTATTCGACGGATGAGAAGTGGCTTGTTCCGCATTTTGAGAAGATGTTATACGACAATGCCCTGCTGATTCTGGCTTATCTGGAAGCGTACCGCATTACCGGAAAGGATAAGTATGAAGATACGGTCCGGCATACGGCGGATTACATTCTGCGGGAACTGACGGATAGTCAGGGAGGATTCTACTGCGGACAGGATGCGGACAGCGAAGGTGTGGAGGGCAGGTATTATGTATTTACGCCGGAGGAAGTGACGGCCGTATTGGGAGAAGAAGAGGGAAGAGAATTCTGCAGCCGGTATGGGATCACAAGAGAGGGGAATTTTGAAGGAAAGAGCATTCCGAACCGGATTGGGAGATGCGGGGGAGACGGAGGTCAGGCCGAAACATGGGAATTTAAAGCGAATCAGATAAAAAAAATATACGATTATCGCCTGAAGCGGTCAAGTCTTCATAAAGATGATAAGATCCTGCTTTCGTGGAATGCCTGGACGATACTCGCACTTGCACGCGCCGGCGCGGTCCTCAAGGAAGAGCGTTATCTGGATGCGGCGAGAAGGGTCCGGGAATTTATCGAAGGACACATGACGGATGCAGAAGGAAGGCTCTGTCTTCGGTATCGGGACGGGGAGGCTGCTTTCCGGGGGCAGTTGGAGGACTATGCAGTGTATGTCCTGGCACTGCTGGAATTGTACCAGGTTGATCTGCAAAAGGAATATCTGACGGAGGCGGTACGCAGAGCCGGACAGATGCGGCAGTTCTTCGAAGACGCCAGGGAGGGCGGCTATTATATCTATGCCTCGGACGCGGTGCCGTTGATCGCGCGTCCCAAAGAAATGCACGACGGAGCATTGCCTTCCGGCAATTCCGCGGCGTTGATGGTACTTGGAAAACTGGCTGCTCTGACGGGGGAAGAGGGCTGGCGGGAGGCTTTTGACAGACAGGCCCGGTATTGCGCAGGGGAGATTCAGGAATATCCCGCGGGTTACAGCTTCACACTTCTCGCCATGACAGACTATATTAAATCTAATCTTTAGACTAAAAAAAGAAATTGCATTTTAATATATAACTCTTTATAATTTATTATAAAGAGTTATATATTTAAGAAAGAGGTGTGCAATAATATGTATAATATCGCACTTTGTGATGATAAGGGTGCGGAACTTGATAAAGTGGAAACCATGTTAAAGAACTATCAGGAAGAGCATGAAGAATATGAATTCCAGGTAGAACGCTTTACCAGCGCAGAGGAAATGCTTCGGCGGGTCAGAGGAGACGAGTATATGCCGGACTTGCTGCTGACGGATATCTATATGGATAAGAAGTCAGGGATCGAGGCGGCGGAGGAACTCAGGGACATGGGGAGCGACTGCAGGATCATATTCCTTTCAGTTTCCAGAGAACACGCGATGGAAGCTTTCGGTGTGTATGCATCGCATTATCTGGTCAAACCCGTCTCACAGGAGAAGTTTTTCACGGCTATGGATTTGCTGCTGAAAGATATAAAAGAAGAGAGAAAACGATATCTGATCCTGCAGACCAAGGGCAGAATCAACCGGGTGGCGCTGCGGGATATTCTCTATCTGGAGGCTCAGAAGAGATGTCAGCAGGTATATCTTGCGGACGGAGATACGCTGACGCTGCGGATGACGATGACCAGTCTCTTTGAGATTCTCTCGGAATATCAGGAGTTTGTGAAAGTAGGGGCGGCTTATATTGTCAACCTGGAACATGTGAAGAGTCTGAACGCGCAGGAGATCAAGATAGACAACGGGGACGCCGTGCATCTGCCGCGGGGGGCGTATCAGGTTCTGCGGGAGCAGTATTTTGATTTTTACTGCAGGGATCAGTGAGAGAAAATGTCGGGAATGGATACAAAGCATGCAGAAAAAAGTGCAATGTGTAACATGTTCTGACATTTTTCCATTTTTTTTGTTATAATTGGTTCAAATTTATGAATCGAGAGTAACTTTGAGAAAAAAATAAGATGCATAATATCAGGAGGGTAAAGCATTTTACCCTCCTGATATTCTTCTGACACGATTTGATGAATCAGTGTAAGACAGAGAACGAAGGATAGAAAAGCGCTGACAAATAAGCGGTAATGAATGAGGAAAGGTGCAGGGAAAGCAAAATGGAAAGAACAGACAGAATAGAAAATACAGAAAGAGAAGGGATTCAGATAGAGGAGATTTTAAACAAAGCGTCACAGGCAGGGGCAAGCGACGTACATCTTACGACGGGAATCGAACCCCGGATGCGGCAGAACGGCAATCTTACCGCGTTGCCCTTCCGATGCCTTACGGCGGAAGATACGATGGCGGTAGCCCATCGTATTATGAATGATGAGCAGTTCCGTCTCTTTGAGGAACGGGGAGAATACGACATGTCTTTCTCACAGCCGCAGGGGGAGAGATACCGTGTCAACATATTCCGGCAGCAGGGGGCGCCGGCGCTGGCGTTCCGTCTGATATCCTCACAGATACCTTCGCCGGAGGCGCTTGGCGTACCGGCTTCGATCATCGACCTGTACCAGAGAAAGAGGGGGCTCGTACTGGTAACGGGACCCACCGGAAGCGGAAAGTCAACGACCCTGGCGGCTATTATTGACAAGGTAAATCAGTGCAGGGACGCGCATGTGATTACACTGGAGGACCCCATCGAGTACCTTCATCATCATAAAAGGTCCATGGTCAACCAGAGGGAGATCGGCCTGGATACCCAGAGTTATGCCAATGCCTTAAGGGCGGCGCTGAGAGAAGACCCGGACGTCATTCTGGTAGGCGAGATGAGAGACTATGAGACGATCAGCGTGGCGATTACGGCGGCGGAGACAGGGCATCTGGTACTGTCTACCTTACATACGATCGGGGCTCCGAGTACGATAGACCGTGTGATCGACGTATTTCCGCCGCATCAGCAGCAGCAGATCCGGGTGCAGCTCTCCAACGTGCTGGAGGCTGTCATCTCCCAGCAGCTAATACCGAGGGCGGACGGTATGGGCAGAGTCGCGGCTTTTGAGGTGCTCCACGCGAATGCGGCGATACGGAATCTGATCCGGGAAGGGAAGACACATCAGATCCCGAATATCATGCAGACCAACCGGAGACTTGGAATGATATCTATGGACGAAGCGATTCTGCAGCTACTCAGAGAGGGCAGGATCACACGGCAGATGGCGATTGCATTCGCCCAGAATCCGGATGCGATGGCGAACGGAAATATGTAGATATCAGATGCGATGGCATACGGAAATATGTAGATATCAGATGCGATGGCATACGGAAATATGTAGATATCAGATGCGATGGCATACGGGAATATGTAGATATCAGGCTGTGAATTGGTAAGTGAATCAGGCTAAGAAGGGGATTTTATGGAGAAGGACTCTAAGAAAGGGTTTACACTAACCGAATTAACGGTGGTATTGGTGATATTAGGGATTATTGCGGCGATTGCGGTTCCGTTTGCCCTGCGGTATATCAAGCTTGCCGAGTTCAGGAAGAATGAAGCGAATGCCAAGACCGTATATCTTGCGGCGGAGTCGGAACTGACCTGGTGCCGTACTTCCGGTAAGTGGAAGGAATTCCGGAAAGAGGTTATAGGCAAAGGAGAGAGGAACGATACGTTCGGCGGCGCCGACGCGGAGAAGAAGGGGCGGATCTATGCGATAACGCTCAACAGTAAATCCGCAGCGGAGGCGTCTCCTTCGGGGGATCTGGTGCGGGAGCTTATGGAGGGCAATACATACGATAAAGAATTCCTGAACGCCGCTATAACGATAGAGATTGACGCCGAGACAGGGCAGGTCTATTCCGCGTTCTACGCAACCCACTGCGGCAGTCTCGCATATGAAGGAGCGGACGATGAGGCTGTCCTAAATATCAGCGCAGAGGGAGATAACCGGGCGTATGAGAACAGAAGAGACCGTCTTCTTGGATACTATTCCGCAGAGGACGTGACTAATGTGGTGGACTTAAAGCCGGTGCGGCTGAAAGTGACGACGATCAATCTTGTGAACAGCGAGACGTTGTCCCTGAACTGGTCCAGTAACTCCAGGCATGATAACCTGGACGTGGAGTTCGGAATCGAATTTTATGAGAAAACCAGTAAGAAGAAGCTGTTCTCTACGGTTGTGGACAGGGCCGAATTAAAAGAGAAAGGCTTTGGCACGGAAAGCAACACGCCGGTACATCTGACGGTGAAGGATAAGGATGATAATGAGATCGGGGAATGGGCGTTTCCTCTGACTTATCAGGAGACCGGAAAGGGGCAGAACAGCAGGTTCTCACTTATATTGGACGGAATGATGGCGGCGGATCTGATGGAAGATCTGAAGGCGAACGAGACGGTTTCCGGAACCTCACCGATTTCTATGGAGTACAGTACCAGCATCACGAGATTCAAGGATAAGATAACAGAGCTTGCAAGTCCGCAGGATATCTATGCTGTGGTCGAGGTTCGTCCGACTTATAAGAATATGGATAAGGACGAGAGAGAATACCGTAAGAGCAGCCCCGGTCACATCGAATACGGAGAACACGATGTTCGCCGCGGATACCAGGATGGCAGGCGATAAACTGGAGGCGAAGGTCAGCCGTTTCCGTCATCTTTCAAATATACGTTATTATGATCAGGGGAAAGACGCAGAATTTACCCTGACAGGCAGGAGTATGGACTGGACTTCAGAGGGAGTCGGGTTCTTTGCCGCGCAGACAGAGAACAAGCCCGATGCGGGTACGCCGGAAGAAGCGGCCGGTACTAAGAGGACGCTTCAGTGTAAGAGCGTGAAACAGGAAGATTCGGCGCTTGACTTTCCGTCTGTCGGATTGTTCTCCGAGAAGCATACATTAGACGGCGGCACGACGATAGTGTCCAATCTGCGTCTGGGGGCGGACTCTGTGCCTGCGGATGCTGTGATGGATAAGATCTATGATAAAGCGGCGGCAGGAGCCGGTGCGGCTGCGCAGCATTATGCGGAATATCTGGGTCTGTTCTGTGAGACGGAAGGGACGGTTCAGAATCTTACCTTAAAGGACCCGGAGCTTTCTCTGAATGCCGCGGACGGAGACAGTGCGGCCAGATTCAGCCGGCTTACCGGCGCGGGGATCCTGTGCGGCAGGAATGAAGGGAGACTTTCGAACATCTCTGTCAAGGCGGCGGATAAGACTAAGAAGACGGTGGATGTACGTCTGGCGGATTATCCGGCGGCAGGCGCGTCTGATCCGAACAGTCAGAAGACGGCGGGGATCGGCGGATTGGCCGGGATCGTTGCAAAGAGAGAAGCAGACGGCTCATTATCGGCAGTGGATACGGTGCGGACAGGGGATGCGTCAGATAAGACACTGCTTTATAAGCTGCAGATGGAAGGCTCTGTGTCCGGAACCCTTCCGGTTCCGGCGGCAGCAGGGACAGAAGAAGAACAGCATAAGACGGCGGATTCCTGTCAATATGGAATCGGCGGTATATTTGGGTATGTCAGTGTGGATAATGGTGTGAGAGCCGGAGAGTGCCAGAATCATGCGAAGGTAGAGGGGAATCTCTTTGCAGGAGGAATCGCCGGACGGATCGACGGGGGATATACGTCAGGGTCTAATCAGGCTTTGCCGGATGTGAAGGATTGCAGCAACGACGGTCTGGTACGCTGTACGGCAGATTCTGACAATGCGGGAGAGACTCTGGCGGGCAGATATTTCGGCGGCATCACCGGGTATGGAAGCCAGGTGTGTATTGAGAGTTCCACAAGCGCTTCCGGGCGGTCAGAGAACTATAAGTATACCTATGCAGAGAAGGATCAGCTTCTGGGGAAATACGTCGGCGGAATCGTCGGATATGGAAATGACAGCCAGATCGCAGGATGCAGTACGAAGAAGGGCGGTTATATCCTGGGTTCGGATCATGTGGGCGGTATCGCAGGAAACCTTTCAAGCAATGCATATGATGTGATCAAGGGAGCCGGAAGTGTAGCGGCGACAGTTAACGCAAGTTATGTGATCGGGAACCGATATGTGGGAGGTATCGTAGGAGAGAACGGAGGAACCGTTGAATCCATCGTACATAAATGCATCAATAACGGCGTAGCTGCCGGTTATGAGTACTACATCGGAGGGATCGCCGGTTATAACGGTGAGAAAGGAACACTGCAGGACTGCGCCAGCTATCTGTCGGATTATGATCATTCGATATTCCGCATGGTAAGAGACGACTGGCAGGCTATGGAAGGAGACTGCGCCGGAGGACTGGCGGGTTACAATAACGGAACGATAAAATTAACCAAAGACAGCGAGGGCATTACGGTCAGGTCTGTCTCCAGTATCGTGGCAGGAAAGAACTTTGTGGGCGGCATGATCGGCTTCAATGACACGGAGGGGAGGCTTGAGTCAGCGAACAATTATACTTTGATCGGCGGTCAGGTAGAGGCTGCAGGCAGCGCCGCGGGCGGCTGTATCGGTCTGAACGCTTCCGTGCATATCCTGGAGGACGAACTTGTGATGAAACCGTCCAGTGTCAAAGGAAACTATTATGTGGGCGGCTGTATCGGCGCGAATGTGGTGGCGCTTACGAAGAATACGGAGATGTCGAAGTTCAGGGCGGACAACAGCCTTGGCAGTATCACCGGAGGAGCATTTGCCGGAGGAATGATCGGATACCAGAGAACATATGAAGACAGTCAGTTGATAAATGGTCTTTCGATTCTGGAGCATCTGGCGATAAGCGAAGAGAATGCAGCGCCGGGAGCAGGTTCCGCCCTGGGAAGAGCTTTGGCAGAGGAATCTTCGGATAAAGCAGCGGCGAGCCGGAACCTTGGCGCGATGCTTCCGAAGATCGGAGCGGGCAATATTCCTACGTCTGTTATGGAATCTAAAAACAGTTATAGTCTGACCGTTTCCCGGGACGGCAACACGGCGAATACGCTGAATACGGCGAATAATAATATCCCGATCCGCACATGGCTCTATTCGGGCGGAGTGATCGGATATTGCGAGAAAGACAGCAAGTTAATACTAAAGAACTGTAAGAACGTGGGAAATATCTCTCAGCCGGGCGAAGCGGGCACGGAAGGATTAGCTGCAGGGGTATCCCTGAAGGAATACCTGACCAATGAAAGCATGGGGCAGGCAGCAGGCGAAGTGGAAGAAGACGTGCAGGTGTCTATGGTGGGCGGAGTGATCAGCGCCAACGGGACACAGCAGATAATCGACCACTGTTCCAATGCAGGAAGCATGAGCGGCTTCGTCGGCCTGGGAGGTATCGTAAGCTTTAATTCTGGCGGGGTATTCAACTGTGAATTATCTGATAACTTCGGCAACGCGGGGCTTGACTACATCGGAGGAATCGCGGGGCTGAATGTGAACGCTTCCTATAACGGAGCGGGCAGTACAGGGACAGCAGAAGAATACAGATATCGGGATGTAAAAGGTACGAGTTGGAATTATACTTCCGGTACGATTGCCAGGTGCAGTACCGACGCAGGGCGCAATATCTCGGGACGCAGTTGTGTAGGCGGAATCGCGGGATACAACCTGCCGGGAGGCATACTTAAGGAGAACCAGAATAAGGCGAATATCACGGCCGCCGGGAATTATGCCGGAGGAATCGCGGGCAGCAACGCGGGAAGGATATCGCTGTCGGAGGATAAGGGTCAGGAAAGCCGCATGGTCAGCGGACGCAGCGGAACGGGGATCGGAGGAATCGTCGGATTTAACAAAAGCGGCGGGACGATCTCTGTCAGGCCGTCCGGAACGGCAGAAGAAGTGGTTGCCGTGAATAGTTACGTCAGCATAACCGGACAGTCGAGAGCCGGAGGAATCGCAGGGATCAATGCAGGCAAACTTGAGGTAGACTCTGCGGCCGCATCTGCGAATCCGAAGTATCTGACCTGCGAGGCAAAGGAAGTGCGGGCTCTTGCCGGATATGCCGGAGGAATCGCAGGCGAGACCAGGGGTAATATCGAATGGGCGAGAAATAAGAGCGGGTCCGTGACGGCAGATTATGGACCGGCAGGCGGGATTACAGCCGTCAATGCGATAGCGGACGGAACGGCGGTCAGCCTGGTGTCCTGTCAGAACCTTGGAGATGTGAACAGTGATTATGGCCATGCAGGCGGAATCACGGCTGAGAATTACGGAACGCTTCGTGACTGTAAGGTAGAAGGTTCTGGAACAAAAAATACTACGATTCGCAGCAGAGGGACTGATGAGATTGGCGCGGTATGCGCGGTAAATGATGCGGGTGCAAGTATAGAAGGATGTGAATCCGGCAAAGGAGTGATATTGTCCGGGGAGAGTTCCGTCATAGGCGGTATCGCCGGAAGGAATCTGGGAATCATCACAAGGAGTTCGAAGACAGAGAACGTCGGTGTCATGCCTCAGGTGGACATCAGCGCCGGCAGACTGACTGTAGGCGGCGTGGCAGGCAGGAACGAGAAGGGTACAGGACAGATTACGCATCTTCAGGTGTCCGGGCTTGTGTTTGACGAATTCAGCAATTATCAATACCTGGGAGGTATCTCCGGGGAGAATCAGAGCGGCAGTATCATAGAAGCCTGCACATTCTTAAAAGGAAAGATTAAAGAAAGCGGCAGCGCCGCCGGGAACTGTTACGGCGGGATAGCCGGAAAGAACAGCGGAAGACTTTCTGACTGTGAAGTTCAGGAGATTACATGTGAAGTCCAGGGAATCTACACTGCTACAAGTACCAGTACGGCTAAAGAGAAGGAAGAACTGGCGTCTCATATAGGCGGTATCGCCGGGAAGAATGAAGAAACCGGAAGTATCGTCGAATGCAGACTTGCCGGATCATCGAATACGATATCGGCAGGCAGCGGCATGGCAGGCGGAATTGCGGGATATAACAACGGATGCATCGAACTGTCAGGCGACAGCATCGTAGAACAGATTATGCAGGAAGCACAGAGCGCCGGCGGCAGTCCGCAGAAGGTGGAGAATGTGCAGCGGTTGATAGAACTGGCTTCGAGTATGAAGCTTAAGGCTGATTCGCAATATGTAGAATGGAATAATAATAACCCTCATTTGGAGAATCTTAATTATGCTAATCGGGGAAGCGGAATAAGCAAGAACAGGACGCTTACCCTGACGATGTCGGTCAATGGGAATGTGGGCGGAATCACTGCCTACAATTCTCCGAAGGGTTCTGTGGATCACTGTGCGACAGGAAACTGGTATGTGAGCAATAAGTCGAACGCGATCGGAGTAGGTACCGGGGGAATCATCGGAATGAATGAATCCGAGAACGACTTATCCTTCCTGCTGAATCAGGCTTTCGTTGGAAGAGAGATTGCCAGGAACGATACGAACCGATTCGCGGGAGGAATCATCGGGAACCAGAACAATACCACCGCAAGCGGGTGGAAGCTTGACAGTTGTGTGAATTACGGTACGGTATATTGTCTGAGAACCCACTATTCAGGTGGAATCCTGGGACAG
This sequence comes from Lachnospiraceae bacterium, assembly GCA_910574285.1. Taxonomy (GTDB): domain Bacteria; phylum Bacillota; class Clostridia; order Lachnospirales; family Lachnospiraceae; genus Sporofaciens. The sequence continues at coordinate 41,235 of CAJTAL010000002.1, forward strand.
TGGACCGGAACCGGAGGGACGATTGAAGACTGCCATAATTACGGTAATCTGCAGACGACTTATCAGGCAGGATGGGTAGGCGCGGCGGCAGGTATCGTAGCGCAGCTCTACCACGCTTATGAAAATAATGAATACAATATCATAAGCTGCAAGAACTTTGGAAATATATACGGAAGGACAGGAAGAAATACCAATAATTGTGCCAATGACAGCGCAGGGATACTGGGAAACATAACCGCATTTAAATCAAACGGCGGAGAAAGTGCGCAGCATTATACGATTCAGGTGCTGGACTGCGTTAATGGACCGGGAGTCGAGATATACTCAAACTCAATGGCGTCCGGGATTGTGGGATTCTTTTCCAGCGATAATACAGATAATATTGCCAACGATACAGGGAATATCAAACTCAGGATAGAAAGATGCCGTAATTATGCTTCAATATTAAAGGGAGGTACCTATATTGGCGGTATCTTTGGAGATCGATATGGCACTACAGGAGCACAGAATACGGTGTTAAAGGACTGCTATTCTGTAGATAGGGGAAGCGGGTCTTATAATAAAGTCAATTGTCCGATTGTTTCTATGGATGCCAATGCACATAGGGGAGATGCTCAATATGTAAATAACAAAGTTGACGGAGTATTCAACTACTACCTGAGCGAGAATGTACTTAACAGTTTTATATTCCAAGAGAACAGGAACTTAAGTAAGAATGATCTTAATAAAGATGGAACACCTTCTCTGAAAAGAGCTAATACTGGTTGTGCTTATATTCTGTCAAAGGGCGGGAAGCGGTATCTTATATATCTGAATCCCGGCGCCAACTACGGAAATGGTTCCTTTGGGGCGGGCAATCTGACAATATCCGTTAATAATACAGTCTTGCTTAATAGCAGGGAGGTAGGAAACGTCCTTTTTGAGATTGACGGTGCAGAGCCATACAAGGATATTACCTCAATCGTAAATGCAGGCAGTGTATTTGATAAATATGTACAGAAGTCTTATATATACAAGGAAACCGGCGGTAATACGGATAAGATGCCGGCTCCGGCAGCAGTTGTATTAGAGAAGGACGGGGGAAATGTCAAGATAACGGTTACTCCGGCGCAAAATACGCAGCCGTTTAAGTACACGGCGGAATTATACAGAAGCGAGGAGAATGGCGCGGACGCGGTATGGGAGAAGGTAGATAAGACGCTGGAGTTTTATACAAATGAGTATAGTTTTAGTCTCCCGGAAGAGATACGTTCTCTCGGCGGTTATCTGAAAGTTAGAGTAAGAGCCCACAGCTCGGATCATACCATAGAGCCGTCGGATGAGAGAGAGTCAGATCCTCTTGATCTTGGAAGGGTATTGCCAGCTCCTGAGATTCGTATGGAATTGATGAGTCAGGGTAATCCATACAGATACCGTTTTACCCTAGTAAATAAGGAATACGCGGACTTTAAGGATGAGTCAGGTAATCCGCTGTATCAGATATCGGTGAGATTCACCGACGGTACGCCGGAAAAGATTATGACAGTAGATCAGGATGGTAATTTGAGCCGGGATCAGTACCTGCAATTGAACGAAGAGTCTCTCCAGCAGTTGATCGTGCAGGCGAAGCCGGCAGGAACCGGACAGACAGGCGGACGGATTGTCCGGGAGTCCGAACAGGTGCCGGTACAGACATATTTACCGGCATATAAACCGCAGATATCTATTGCAGATACCGGGGAAAAGACGGTTAAACCAGATGTCACCGTGTCGGGAGAGACGCTTGAGAGCTTGAGGATCACGGCAGCCTTAGAGGGAAATGGAGGAAATGTAACCACGCCGCCGATATACAGGGCGGACTTGATTGGAACATGGAACCCGGCTTCGGGACCGAGGCGTGCCAATACGGTATTCGCCAGTGCAGACATTCTGACGGCGGCGAACGGAACGGTTTCGGCGGCATTCACGAACCTGCCGGAGTATATTACAGAAGCAGAAGAACTGAAAGTCAGAATATGGTATGCCCAGTCAGGTCTGGGGCCTGTGTACTCTTATTATCCTGTAGAGAGCGAAGGCGACGCCAATATCTATAAATTAAAAGAATTGGAGAACCAGGAGACCGGCGGTACCGTGACGCAGGTTCCGGTATGGGAGTATAGTTACAGTCCGGTGTTGGAAGGAAATTATTTTGAGGACTACAGATGGACTTCCGGGGAGTTGGTAACCTGGCTTCCGCGGCCGAACCTGATGCAGGCGGATAACAGCCTGGCGCCGGAATACGATGCGAACGGGAAATTGCAGTACACATTCCGCTGGGATGAAGGAATCGGCGAGTACACAAAAGGACAGAGCTATATCATCTCGCTGACCGGAGTCAGCGGGGATAACCGGGTATCCATCGTAACAAATAAAGAAATATCAGACAATAAGTATACGGCGGACGCGGAAGAATGGACCTATGAAGAGGTTGAGCTGACCGTAACCCGTAAGGGCGATACCTCCGGCACGCCAAGGAAGATCGGATTAACCGCGGCGGAAACATATCAGGTGAAACAGCGCCTGCCAAGACCGGCTCAGCCGATGGCAGAGAATAAGAATACAGACGAATTAGTTTACACGGTTGAATGGTCGCCGGTTATACCGGAGATCGGAGATATATCACAGGATCGCGGTTGTGCGTCTTACGCAATATATGTGCAGCCATATGGTGAGGACGGTAAGGTGACGAACCCGGAGCTTAAGGGCGAAGCAGCCGTAAGTGAGAAGCAGCCGGACGGACAGTACCGGAAAGAGCTTGATCTGAGCGAGTATGCAGGTAAGCGGGCGCTGATCTATATCGTAGCAAAGCCGGCTGCCGGCGACGCGTATTATGTGGACAGCTTGAACGGTATCACCTATGAGCTTGCCATACCGGACCGGATCAAGGTACCGAATGTAACCTGGACTCAGGACGGCTGGAGCTATGACCGGAGCGATCCGGTATCCGCAGAAGAATTTGAAGCGGCGGACGACCTGAAAACCGGCAGGCTGAAGGTAAAAATCGAACCGAACAATAACGAGAGTATTCCTCCGGGCGACAGCAGTTATCTGTTGAAAGCGTATGTATTTGACAGCGAAGAAAATGCGAAACAAGCTGTTGCAGATATACAAGCCGGAAAAATGCCGAATGAACTGGCAGGGCTTCAAACAACCTGTCCGGTGATGACAGACGGAGTGTTAACGCCTGCCGTCATGGAGGTAAACAGCGACGGGACTTACAGTGCAACCTTAAGAGGTATATCGGCGGAGTATGCGGGCAAATGGCTATTACTCTACACCAGGATATCGGCAGGCGGCGGCAATGTCAGCTCGAACTGGGCGGCGAATCCGGCCATATGGAGGCTGCCGTATGTGAAGCTTCCAAAACCAGAGGTGACGGTTAATAACCGGGAACAGAAGATTAAGGTACAGGCAGGAACCAGTCCGGACATTCTTCAGGAAGCGGAATGGACGGCGAGTCAGACCACGCTCCAGTGGGATTGTGAAGAACTGGCAGATTCCTATTACCTGACGCTGTCTCCGAGAGAGGCGGGCAAAGAATCACAGATATTCCGTATCGTAGAGACTGAAGACCCGCAGGCAGCTTTGACCGGAGGAAAGAAGATTACAGTATATCAGAAGAGCACAGACGATCAGGGAAAAGAGATCTGGAAATCGATAGAAGCGGCGGAAACCAACACCGGGCCGGGCGGGAGTACAGAACTGCCGGAAGAGGCATATACACACCAGGCATTCGAATTGACGGATTATCAGATGGAACATACCGGAAGCTATACGGTAGCGGAGATTCCATATCATTATAAAGTGAAGCTGAACGCACGCCTGGAGACAGAATGGAGCAGCGAGAAGGAAGGATTTATCTATCATCTGATTCTGCCGGATGCAGACAGCCTGACGACGGAAAACGGAACGGCAGTGACAGATTCCGGTCTGCGTATCACTTCAAAAGCAGAGGTAAGCGCAGACGTGGCGGCGAATGATCCGGAAACCGGTGCAGGAAGCGACGCATATCTGAGATCCGAAGAACAGGAGATTATTTTCTAGTACATTATTGCAATGATGTACCAGGCCGAGGCTTAAGGTCTATACAGGCAAAGGAAGTTGGCAAGTAATACGGTTCCGGTTATTCATATACAGTTTTGGAGCCGGGAAAGGAGGGCAATACCGTGCATCAGAAGAATAGAGCAAGAAAGGGTTCTTCCCTTGTTATAGTAGTATGCGTATCGGCATTTCTGATGGCGTTTGCCCTCGCGATAGTCTATTCGTCGGGACTTTGGATGATGAACTGAAGAAGTATTCCAATCCAAAGATTGCTCCGGGGGATCCTCAGAGCGCTCCGGAAAACAGCTTTTACCGGTATGCATATCAGTTCCTGGAAGGTGAGTACGGAGAATTCGACCCGGACCATCCGGACGAGACGATCTTTCACTATACGGCGGCGAGTCCGGACAGCGTGGATACCGGGAAATACGGCGAAATAAGAGTCGCTCTATATAAGGAAGCAGACCAGAACCAGGACGACGCCATGTCCGGTGAGTTAGTGGAGGGGGCTGGCGTAGACGATATCATGAACGCCGGAATCATCAGGTATATATTCACGGTAGAAGTGACGGCCGATCTTGACGGAGTTTCCTACAGTTACAGCACCGAATACCGACAGATGGCAACCTATGATGTGAGATTCACACACAATGGAACAAATATCTTTTGGAATAATAATGAATGGCATCAAGATCATCAGAACGGTTCTGTGTATTCCGTAGACTGGACTCAGGGTAATATCCAATATGAGTACCAGTCTGACAGCAATAATATTACCAGATGTGTGTTTGAAAATGCTTATGAAGAGGGGGGCGCGCATGAAGAACCATAGAATTAAGCCCAATTCGGGAGAAACGATGGTAGAGGTTATGGCAAGTATCGTTATCTTTCTTTTGATGATGGCGATACTGCAGGGGGCGATCTCGTTCAGTTCGAATGCGCAGGCCAAGAGCAGGCAGATCCGGGAGACGAATGCAGAGATCTGCCAAAAACTCCAGGAAACGCCCTATTCATCGTCCGGGGGCGGTAAAGTGAAATATTCCTTCAAAGCAACCTCAGCAGACGGAAGCATAACCGGAGTGAGCGAACTATTCAGCGTGGAAGTAGAGCTTGGCAGGAAAGACGTCTCCTATACAGACGGAACAGAGTCAAAGGAGACCACTTTCTACCTCTTTGGAACAGATGCCGGAGCAGGAGGTGGTACTCCGTGAGGAGATTACGAAGAATCCGCCGGTTAAGACGATCCGGTACGACTCTGGTAGAAATGATCGTCACGCTGCTTCTATTCGGTATCATGATGACGATGGCGATCGGAATCCTAAGTCCGGCCGCCAAGGTATTCGTCCGGATACAGAGACTCCATAACGCCCAGATCATCCTGGAGAACACAGTCCAGGAACTCCGGGGGCTGACCCGCAGCGCGGCAGGCAATATAAAGATATATGATCATTGCGGCGCGGCAGCAGATCCGGTAGGAGAACAGGGAGTAACAGGCGATATCGGCGGTCTGGCTCTGGAGTTTGTGAATGAAGAAGGATATATCATCCTGCTGTCCACAGAAGGATGTCCCGCAACGAAGGTACAACTTGGAGATAAGGAACTTGATACCATTGCGGACGGAGAGGTGGAATCCGGACGGCTGCTTGCCAGATATTATGTCCGGAATATACAAGGAGAACCCAACGGTTACTATTATAGGAATGCAGGCGGTCCGACCGTCCGCGCTTTTACACAGGTATTCGCCGACGGTTATTATATGGGGAATTACATAGAAATCAAATTCTCCTACCCGCCGGGAACAGCAGACGGCGCTTCGGTAAAATACCTGAACGCAGATTTAAGGTTATATGCCGATGAGGCAAAAACCGATCTGATCGCCCGGGACAGCGTAACACTGGACCTGAGATACGACGCAAAGAGACACAGCGAAGTAACAGCCCAGGCAGAGTCCTCACCAGAACCATAAGACAAATACCATACGGCCCGTTACAGAATCATGAAGGGCAGTCCGTAAGACCTCCCGGTCTGCAGTACAAATAAAGAATATAGATACATCTGTGCAGAGATCAATCAATACGCCGTTCATTATTGCAGCACAATAAGCCAAATGTGCATGCAAACATGCCCGCCCGGCTCATAGCCCGCGGGAATAAAAAGGCGTAAAACTTCACAACAGCCGTCGAATGTCCGTGTACGCACAGCCTGTCCGGTTCGTTGCCAAGGGGAGTAAAAGAAAAATCAAACTGCAGGGACTGTATTTATAGATATAACTATCAACAAGACAACAAGAAAGAAGGAGAACAAGAATGAAGAGAAAATTAAAAGAAAACAAGAAAAAAGGTTTCACCCTGGTAGAATTGATCGTAGTATTAGTAATACTGGCAATACTGGCCGCATTGCTTGTGCCGGCATTGGTAGGGTATATTGATAAGGCAAAGAAGAAACAAATAATAGCAGAAACGCGAGCATGTGTTATGGCAGCACAGACATTGGCTGATGAGGAGTATGCAAAGGGAACAGGCGATGCTGCTATAAAAACTAATATAACGACAGGAACTAAGATTAAAGATTTGGCAGAAACAACTGCTAGTCCAAGTGATCTAACTATTTTGAATGGTAAAGTAACACAGCTTGAATATTCACTTCCTGGGAGTGGTATGACTTGTGAATATAAGGTGGATTGGGCAGGTGTAACGACATCAGATGGAAAATATAATGTAACGCCATAAACAGTGGCAGAATAAAAGTGTACAATACATGAAAAATATAGGGAGTAATGGATCATACAATGTTTTTATCACTATATGTGTGTTGAAAAGCTTATGGGTGATAAAATTACAGGTAATGGATCATATAATGTTTTATCTCTATATTCACAATTAAGAAGTGTAAATAAGGACTTATGTCATGCTTAAAAGATTGCTTAGGAAAAATAATATGGCAGAAAATCGGAATAACAGATGGCTCATTCGTGTTCTTTGCGCCAACATTCTTGTACTGGCAGTCTTTGTCGCAGCATTGCCCGGAACTTTACTGCTTATGCACCGTGCGGACGCCCAGGTGGCATTGGGGAATGCCAAATCTTTACGGTTGGCGTTAGATTCGGCGTCCATGGAAACATATGCATCCGGGCAGCCTTTCCGGGACATCTCTGCAGACGGATGTGTTTCGGAGGAGGTGTGGAGAGAGGTAATCCTGGGAAGTAAAGTACCTGGAGATTTCTGGTTGCTGCAGACTGACAAAAGCGGCTACGAAGTACAGCGTTTCCTCTATCGCGAAGGCGATTTTACCGTGGAATACTGTAAAGAGCCATTAACCTACGAGGTTAGCTACCAGAAGAACTACATACAGACAAAACCACAATAAAACAAAAGACAAGCAACAAACACTGGCATTGTAAAGCTCATTGCCAGGAAACAGGCAGTTCCGGGATTCCTTTTCTCTAAGCAGACAATTCAGGGGCGTCTTTAACGGAGGCGAAATCCACCGGTTACTGCGACTTAGAAACGAAGGCTCTCCTGAGTTTCTTAGTCGCAGTTAGCGGTTAGTTCGCCGGAGTGTTGCCCCGTCTGCGTGAGAAAAGGAATCCCGGAACTGCCGTCCCCTTGGGAAGCAGAATCAACGAATTTCAAAGAAAGGACCCAAAACCTTGCTCATTACACTGTTACAAGCTCTCTTATACATCCTCCGTTTCTCATTCGGAGCCTGTATATTCAGCTTCTTAAACGTCGTGATCTACCGCCTCCCCACAGGCGAGAGCATCACCCACGGCCGCAGCCATTGTCCCGGCTGCAACCGTACCTTAACCCCGATAGAATTAATCCCCTGCCTCAGTTACCTGCTCCAGAACCGCAGATGCCGGGGCTGCAAGATGAAGATATCCGGGCGTTACTTCGCCGTAGAGTGCTTCGGCGGCGCGGCATTCCTATACTGCGGCGCATTCTTCGGTTACGGAGAGTGGGGAATATTATCACTTAGGGCATTACTCGCATTTACATATCTGGGAGTATTGACCGTAATCGCATTCATAGATTGGGATACAAGGATCATATACGATCGTTTTCATATAATCATCATTCTTTTGGGAATCGCCGCAGTATGGCTGTCCCCGGAGCATACGCTTCCCGACCGTCTGATCGGCGCGGTCATCGTATCATTACCGATGCTTGGGCTGGCGCTGGCAATAGCAGGCGCTTTCGGCGGCGGAGATATCAAACTGATGGCGGCAAGCGGCTGGCTTCTCGGCTGGCGCGCGATGATACCGGCTATATTCCTCGGTCTGATAACCGGGGGGTGCTACTGTATCTGGATGCTTGCCCGCAAGAAGATGACACGCAAAGACCATTTTGCATTCGGCCCGTTTCTTGCGCTCGGACTGGGCGCGGCGTTTTTCTACGGGGATGAGATATTGAGATGGTATCTTGCGGCATGTAATATATAAGATGAACTATAACATACAGGAAGACGAAGACATAGAAAGATACAGAAATAGAAAGACACAGAAATAGAAAGACACAGAAAGGAGAAGTTCAATGCCGCAATTTCGTTACATAGCGAAGAATATGGAAGGGAAGACCATGCGCGGAGTCCTGGAAGCCTCCGGGGAAAATGTACTGCAGCAGCAGTTAAAGGAACAGGGACTATTCCTGATCGAGGCGAAGGATGTCAGGGGTTCCAAGAAAGCGTATAAGTTTTCATCCGCGCAGCTCGCCGAATTCTGCAGAGAAATGTCCACGCTGTTGGCGTCCGGCGTCAGCATCGTGCGGGCGCTTGAGATTACCGCGGATGAAGAAGGACTGGCGGCGTCAAGGAGATCGGTTTATCTGGAAATTCTCTCGGAGCTTAAGAAAGGAACCAGCCTGTCGGAGGCGATGGAGATGGGAGGGAATTTCCCGGAACTGATGCTGGGGATGATCCGTTCCGGGGAAGGGAGCGGTAATATCGATGCAGTGGTGGCAAGGCTTTCCCTGCATTATGAGCGGGAGAACCGTTTGAAGCAGCAGGTACGCTCAGCCATGACTTATCCCGCGGTGCTGTTGGTGATGAGCGTGGCAGTAGTGATACTGATCGTTACCTTCATCCTGCCGCAGTTCGAAGAATTATTTTCCGAGATGGAGAGTCTCCCCATGGTGACGGAACTGCTGCTGGCGATATCGGATTTCCTGGTGAGCAGATGGTATCTGGCGCTGTTCATGGTATTCGTCATAGGGCTCCTGCTTCGGATCATATTGAAGATCTACCGGGTCAGAAGGACCGTGGATTTTATCAAGGTCCGTATGCCTGTGATCGGGAAACTGAATAAGGTGATCTATACGGCGCGGTTTGCCCGGACGTTAAGCAGCTTATATTCCAGCGGCATGCCTATCGTGGCGGCTCTGCAGACCGCGGGGGGTACGATCGGCAACCTGTATGTAGAAGGGCAAGGGCAGTTCGAGCAGGTGGCGGTCACGGTGCGAAGCGGCGTGCCGCTCTCCCAGGCGCTTAAGGAAGTGGACGGGCTGTTGAGGAAGCTTTCCAGTACGATTCTCGTGGGGGAAGAGGGCGGACGGTTGGATACGATGCTGGATTCTATCGCCATGACGATGGAGGAAGAGGCGGAAGCCGCCACGAAGAGGCTGGTGACGATGCTGGAGCCGGTGCTCATCTGTCTGATGGCGATGGTAGTTGGATTTATCATTATAGCGGTTATGCTTCCGATCTACGATTCGTACAGTGCGATCGAAGGTTCTGCCTAGAGCGGGGCTGAAAGGTTGAGGGAGTGTTTTTCGGACGCACGCAAGGGGGATATGTGCGGCAGTTCGGAAGGAGTTTTTAAAGGAGGAAGGTCATGAGTCAGACCGTCATAGCATTTCAGGAAGATTGTATATTAGTGGCTACGGGTAAGCCGGGGAAATACCCCTCTGTCACGGAGACCGAGCGGATAGAGCTGCAGGGGCAGGGAGATTCCTTTGCCAGATGGAAACAGGCCCTTGAGTGGGCGGCGGGGAGAATCAAGTCCAATCCGGTACGTCTGGTACTGCCCGCGGATTTCTGCGTAACCAGGATGTTTAAGATACCGGACAGTAAGGGAAAGCAGCTCGCGGAGATGGCGGTAAGAGAGGTTCGGGAGAATTTCCGCAATGAAGTCGCGGACTACTCCATCGCGGAGCGGGGGAAACAAGGGGTGGATATCTGCGCCGGAGGAGCGGAACAGGCGAATCTGGATCAGTTTGTGAAAATCTGCCGCGAGACGGGGCTTACCGTCAGCGGCATTACGGTTCCGGTGGAGTGTTATCTTAAGTTCACCCGGTATCTCAGGCATTATCAGGACAAGACGGCAGTCTATCTCTTCTTCGAGACGGGGAGTATGACCAGCATCCTGAGCCAGGACGGACAGTATCTTTATTCCAGCCGTTCCCGTCTGTTCAGCGAACCTGGGATGTGGGACTTCGGAACGGAGATCGTGCGCAGTATCTCGGGTATCCTGCAGTTCTACGCGGGAAGGCAGAACAATCAGCCTATTACAGACGTCTATTATGCGGGATGTCCGGCCGTGGATTTTGAAGTCAGCGTGGAAGGAATCCGGGAGCTTAACCTGGAAATATTTCCTATGGAGGTAGACGAGAAGATCACAGTGCCGGGAAAGGACGGCGTGTCAGACTGGATACCCTGTATCGGTGCGATGTCGTGCAATACAAGAAAAGAGAAGCAGATCGATCTGTATGCAGCCGGACAGAAGGATTCCGGTGAGATCGGCATCCAGGCCCAGGGGATATTAAGACATCTGGCCGCTCCGGCGGCGCTTCTGGCGGCGGGACTGATTACGGCCGGTGTGATTGCGGGAATGAACTGGATCGTGATGAGGGATAACCTTAAGAAGCAGGACTGGATCGAGAGTGTTCAAAGAGAGGGAATCTATCAGCAGGCGCTGGAACTTGAAGATGAACTTAAGCAGGTTGAGGACGGGATCTCTTCCGTAGAGCGTCTGAACCGGAACCTGTCTGTCTATCCGGAATTCTCCGGCAGCGTGCTTCGCCTGATCGAAGTAGTGGGCGGAGGAGCCATCGACCTGCTGCTTACGGACTATGAGACGGAGACGGGAGTCTTGATGTTCGACGCCAACAGTAAGGCGGTGATTGATGTGTCTGATTATATCCGCCGTCTCCAGGACACGGGGCTGTTCCATACGGTGGACTATACGGGATACACGTATGAAGACGGAGTGTATACGCTGTCGCTGTCTTGTACGCTGGAAGGAAAGACGGAAGATCAGGGAGGTGCGCAATGAAACTGACAGATAAGGATATACTGCTGGTTAAGCTGGCTGTCAGTATATTGATCGTATTTTTTATGGTTCGGTTCCTGATCATGCCGGGGATCGGACGCTATCAGGAGAATCGGATAGAGGGAAAGGAATTGGAAGACAGGGTGGAAGAGATACAGACCGCGGTCGATTCCATCCCGGTATTGGAGCAGACCATAGCGGAACAAAGGAAGGAGCTGGACAAGGTCTCTGAGGTGTATTACGGACGCCTGGAGAATCGGCAGATCGACGAACTGCTGACCGGTATCGCCATAAACGCAGGGCTGTTCCCGGTATCTCTGTCTATCGGCGAGGCGCAGCCTGTGATCCCGGCGCCTTATATCTACGGGACGCTTCTTGAGGATACCAAGGAGAATGCGAAGGAGACGTCTTCGCAGATGGCGGAAGGGTCGGAACAGGATCTGGAGAGGGAGATGGACCTTTCCGAAGATACAGATTCCGGGAATGGAGAGGACGCTGCTTCCGGGGACGAAGCCGAAGCCGTCGCAGAGATCGTTGAAGAGGGCGGATTCTGATCGAGCTGAATTTTGTAACGGAGCAGCAGGTGTTAGAGGCGCTTGCCAGCAGGCTTGAGCTGGAGATCGTGGACGTGGCGTCCCAGAGAGTCGAACTGGAGGCGGTGGGTATGGTGGATAAGGAGCTGGCCGAGAAGAATCTGTTCCTCCCGCTTCGTGTGGCGAATCGGACGATGGTGCTGGTGACCAATGATCCGCTGAATTATTTTGCGTTGGAGGAAGTGCGTCAGCAGACCGGATGCCACCTCCAGATTCTTCTGAGCGAAGAGCAGCCTCTCCGCCAGGCAATTTCTTATTACTTTGCCGAGGTGGGGGCGAAGCAGGCGGCTACGGAGGCGAATGCGGATTTTGGGGCGGATGATCTGGACGATCTGGACCTTACGGATCTTGACAACGTGGAGGAAGAGGCGCCGATCATCCATCTGCTGAACAGCCTTGTGGAGAGGGCGATCAAGAGCAGCGCCAGCGATATCCATATCGAGCCTTTCGACCGCGAGACGAAGGTCAGGATGAGGATCGACGGGGTGATCCTGGAGTATGTGTCGCTGAAGAGAAACGTCCACCAGCCGCTGATCGCCCGTATCAAGATTATGGCGAACCTGGATATCGCAGAGAAACGAATCCCGCAGGACGGACATTTCCGCGTAAAGACGGGGAGCGGGCAGGTCAATATCCGTGTATCTTTGCTGCCGACGGTCTTCGGGGAGAAAGCGGTGCTGCGTATCCTCGCCGCGGCGGGAGAACTGGACTATCCGGACCAGTTTGGTATGGAGGAAGAGAGTTACCGGCAGTTCCTGCCTATGCTGAACAGCAATAACGGGATTATCTATATTACAGGACCCACAGGAAGCGGAAAGTCTACGACGCTTTATATGGTATTGGAGTATCTGTCAAACAGGATGCTGAATATCTCCACCATTGAGGACCCGGTGGAAAAGAATGTGTCCGGAATCAATCAGACCCAGGTTAATCCGGTGGCGGGACTGACCTTTGAGACGGGGCTTCGGGCTCTGCTCAGACAGGACCCGGACGTCATCATGGTAGGCGAGACGCGAGACGGCGAGACGGCGGGTATCTCCGTTCGGGCGGCGATTACCGGACATGTGGTTCTAAGTACACTGCACACCAACAACGCCGCGTCCAGTATCGTGCGGCTGGAGGATATGGGAGTAGAGACCTATCTCATAGCGAATTCCCTGGTGGGCGTCGTCGCACAGAGGCTGATGCGTAAGGTATGTCCGCATTGTGCGCAGGAGGTTGCGGCGACGCCGGAGGAGCGGGCGTTCTTGGGGGAAGATATAGAGACGTTGGTGAGAGGCAGGGGCTGCGCCCATTGCAATAACACCGGTTACAGGGGACGGATTGCCGTCCATGAGATATTTTCCGTGGACGCCATGCTGCGGCGTATGATCAGCCGCCGCGCGTCGATGGAAGAGATCGAAGAATATGCCCGCGAACACCAGGGAATGCGCACGCTGAAAGAAAGCGGCGTGCGCCTTGTGAAGGAAGGAGTCACGACGATAGAAGAACTGCTGAAGATTGCGTATTGAGTATGGAAGAAAAGAATCCCCGAACTGTGGTGCACCACGGTTCGGGGATTCGTTCTTTGTATCGTTTCCGGATTATGCCAGCAGCGGTTTCAGCGCCTCTGCAAGCTTATCTTTCTGTGCCTGTGCTTCCGCGAGATCCTTTCCGAGAGTTGTAAAGTAGGTCTTGATCTTTGGTTCTGTTCCGGAAGGACGTACAATAACGGTTGCGCCGCCTTCCAGGGTATAGATCAGGACGTTAGCGGACGGAAGTCCGGTCTCTTCCGGTTTTGTATAATCAACTGCCTTGACAACTTTGATACCTGCGATTTCAGACGGCGGGTTGTCTCGGAGTCCCTGCATGATACCGGACATCTTGTCCATCCCGGTGAGTCCGGGGAATTCGAAGCTGTCTACTTTGTTCAGATAACGTCCGTATTCTGAGTAGATCTCTTCCATCCTCTGCTTCAGAGAACTTCCGATACTTCTATAATATGCCGCCATCTCGCAGATCAGCATGGAACCTATGACAGCGTCTTTGTCGCGGACATACGGGCCGGCAAGATATCCATAGCTTTCTTCAAATCCAAAGATAAAGCGGTCAACTTCTCCGTCTGCTTCGAGGCGGGCGATCTGGTCGCCGATCCACTTGAAACCTGTTAATACATTTCGCAGTTCTACGCCGTAGTGTTCGGCTACCGCGTCTGCTAACGGCGTGGATACAATGGATTTAACCGCAACGGCGTCTTTGGGCATCGTTCCCTTCTCAATGCGCCCTGCGCAGATATAATCAAGAAGAAGTACGCCTACTTCGTTGCCGCTTACCAGTTCGTAAGAACCGTCCGGGCACTTCATGGCGATTCCGACACGGTCCGCGTCCGGATCTGTAGCCAGCATCAGGTCTGCGCCTGTCTCTTCTGCCAGCTTCAATCCCTGCTCCAGTGCGGCGAAGATCTCAGGATTCGGATAGCTGCAGGTGGTAAAGTATCCATTTGGGTATTCCTGGTCGGGTACGATGGTAATATCTGTGATACCGATATCTTTTAATACCTGCGTTACAGGAACCAGACCGGCGCCGTTTAACGGACTGTATACTAATTTCAGGCCGGCAGTCTTGCATAAGCCCGGGCGGACCTGGCGTGATTCAATCGCTTCATACAGCGCCATCTTGCAGTCGTCTCCCACGAAACGGATCAGGCCGTTCTCAACACCTTCCGCAAATGAAATGTATTTTGCGCCGTTCAGGACGTCGGTTTTCTGGATCTCGGCATATACGATCGCCGCCGCATCGTCTGTCATCTGGCATCCGTCTGGACCGTACGCTTTATATCCGTTATACTTGGCTGGGTTATGAGAAGCGGTTACCATGATACCGGCATTGCATTTATAGTAGCGGGTCGCGAAGGAAAGTGCCGGTACCGGCATCAGCGCGTCATAGATCCTGACATGGATACCGTTAGCGGCAAGGACGCCTGCGGCAGTTTTGGCGAATACATCGCTTTTTAAGCGGCTGTCATAGCTGATAGCCACCGTCTGGCTGCCTCCCTGCGTCTTCACCCAATTGGCAAGCCCCTGTGTTGCCTGGCGTACCACATAGATATTCATGCGGTTCGTCCCGGCGCCTAATACTCCGCGTAAACCTGCCGTGCCGAACTTCAGCGCGATTGCAAAGCGATCCTTAATCTCATCGTCATTTCCTGCGATTTTGGATAATTCCGGTTTCAGATCTGCGTCCATAAGATCTGCGGACATCCAACGTTCATATTCTTTCTGATACATTTTAACCACTCCCTAGAATTCATATTTTGATACATTAAATATACCATGTTTGGAAAAGGATGGCAAGCGCAGGTATGAAAAGTAACGTTTGAAAGGGCGGGACAAAGGCGGAATAGCCAATTGTAAACGGATGTCCCTGAAAAAAGTTGTGATAAATCAACTAATTTTATTGTAAAAAAACACGTTTTATGGTATACTTTCGATGAATTATAAAAAATGTGTTAAGAAGGATATGTTTAAATTGTGAGGTACACTTTTTGGCAGATATTGGGGGGAATTGTTGAAATAGTGTGGTATGAATACCACACTATTTTCTTTAGGAACCGTATAAGGACGGGCAGGATATATTATGCAGGATATTTTTGGTATATTTTAGAGGGTTATGCGGTATTTTGAATGTTTTTGCGATGGAATTGGAGGGAAAGTGTATGACGAAGGAAGAGACGAAAAAACTGACGAGAGAAACCAGGAGAGATATCGTTAATATAGTTATGGTTGTTATCTCCTGTATCTTATATTGTCTTTTGATTTATGGTATGGTTCTGATGTTCCGTCAATTTAGTACTATGGTTTCTTCTATGAACGATTATATCTCTTGTGTAGATGATGCCGCAGATGTTTCTGACGCCTCTGCTTTTCTTACGGATCAGGTACATCACTATGTAGTGGAGAGGGAGCCGGGGCATTTGGAGGCTTATTTTGTAGAAGCGAATGAGACAAAGCGCAGGGAAAGCGCGTTGGAGAACCTTGAGGAATTTGCCGATAAAGAGACGATCAGCAGTATGCAGAAAGCATTGGACTATTCGAATGAGCTTATGAAGACAGAGATCTATGCCATGCGGCTGATTGTCGAATCGAGAGGGGAAGATGTTTCTGAGTTCCCGCAGGAAGTCCAGGATGTGCGGCTTTTGGAAGAAGACCAGAAGCTGAGCAGCGAGGAAAAGGCCGGCAAGGCGGTTTCACTGGTATTTAATGAGGAATACCATCAGGCAAGAGAGAATATAGAGGCTGGAATAGATGAGTTTCTGGATACGGTAATCGGTACGACCCGTCAAAAACAGCAGAAAAGCATAACGAATATGGGCTATATCATGATAGGACAGTCCGTGTTGTTCGGCGTGCTTATCGTGCAGAGCATTATTACAATTACTCTGATCATTATCAATAACAAGAAAAAACGTAAGGAGGACGGACTCTTTATCAATCAGATTATCCATGCGTTTGCCAAGAGTATTGATATTAAAGATAAATACACAAACGGTCATTCTATAAGGGTGGCAATGTATGCGAAGATGATAGCGAAAAAAGCCGGTTTCCCTGAGAAAGCGGCCGAAGCGGTATACAATATCGGTCTGCTCCATGACATCGGAAAGATTACGGTTCCGGATGAGATCCTGAATAAGAACGGCCGTCTGGACGACGAAGAGTTCATCGTGATTAAGAAACATACCAGTAATGGAAGCGAGATTCTGAAGGAGATCGCAATCGCGCCCGAGCTGGCCATAGGCGCCCAGTATCATCATGAACGTATAGACGGAGGGGGATATCCGCAGGGAAAAACAGGGGATGAGATCCCTGAGATCGCGCAGATCATCGCTGTGGCGGATACCTTTGACGCAATGTTTTCCACGAGGCCGTACCGGAAGAAGATGCCGCTTGACAAAGTGGTTGCCGAGTTAAAACGCTGCGCAGGGACACAGTTAAGCGTGGAATATGTGAGTGTATTGCTCCAGTTGATTCAGGAAGGAGCAATAGTAGAGAAGGAAGCGGTCAGTGCAATGGTATAGCTGAACTGAATCAGCCGTACATTCTTGAACGGGCCGCAGAATAGATAGAGGGCGCTTACTGATAGCGCTTTTTCAGAGAGAAACCGCGTCCTCTGACTTCACTGACCCGGCTTACGATCATGAAGCTCTCGGGATCAATGTTGTGGATGAGCCTTTCCACCTTGGGGAGTTCCCGGTTGGAGATTACGCTCAGGACCATGGGGGACGGGTTGTGCAGATAACCGCTTTCGGCGTTCAATATGGTGACGCCGCGGTCGATCTGTGTCAGGATGGCGTCCCGGATCTCGTCAGATTTCGTGCTGATGATTTTGACTTCTGTCCTGGCGGCGCCCATGAGCATCATCTTGTCCAGTACCAGGGTATAGATCAGCACCAGCACGACGCCGTAGAGGATATTCTCTGCCGGGCGGAACAGCGCCTGTGACAGCAGGATACATACGTCAAAGGCATACATGCTGACGGAGACAGGGATATGCAAAGTTTTGCGCAGAACCAGCGGCGGGATGTCCATGCCGCCGGTGGAAGCTCCAAAGCGGATGACAATTCCCAGCGCTATCCCGATGCCGAGTCCGGAGAAGAGCGTGCATAACAGGATGTCCTGCGTCAGTATATAGTCGCCGAGAAGCCGGTCTAACAGTTCCAGCGACAGCGGATATAGGAAGGTGCTGACCAGCGTCGTGGCAGCAAAAGCCTTGCCCAGGCAGAAGAAGCCGAGCGCCAGCATCAGAACATTAAATATCAGTACGAAAGACGAGATGGAGAAGTCAGTCAGATAGTTAACGGTCAGCGCAATTCCGGTAGTTCCGCCTGTCACCAGCCCTGCAGGCAGCAGAAAGAGCTTTACGGTCAGGGCATATAAAAAATTTCCTGTCATTACAGACAAAATGGATACGATCGTATTCATATTATTTCCTCCGGTTTTTTATATTGTTTTTAAATTTCCTGAAAAGCATCTCTTGTAGTAGATCAGGAATGTCAGCGCGCTTAGCGACCAGGTGATGGGATAAGCCCAGAATATAACCCGGATCACAGGAATAAAGCGTATCGCTATGGTGATATAGCTGACCCGGAAGATACACCAGAAGACCAGCATAACGACCATAGGGACGACGGATTTGCCCGCGCCTCTTAATATGCCGGCCATACAGTGGGAGAATGCCAGCAGGAAGAAGAAGAAAGCTTCCGTGCGGGCCTGTTCCGTGCCGACGGCGATCACTTCAGGCGTGTGATTGAAGGCCGCGATTAAGTTCGGTGCGAAGATATAGATCAATACCCCGATCAGTTCGGCGGCAATGACCGTGCAGAAGATGCCGAATACGGCGCCTGTTCTGACCCGGTCATATTTTTTTGCGCCCAGATTCTGGCTGATGAAGGTGGTGAGAGCCAGAGAGAAGCAGGTAATCGGAAGGAAGACGAAGCCCTGGATCTTTGAATAAGCTCCGCATCCTGCGACGGCCATCTGACCGAATCCGTTTATATTGGCCTGGACGAATACATTTGCAACAGAGATAATGGAGTTCTGAAATCCGGCCGGGAGGCCGCTGTTTAGGAGCTGTCTTAACATATCCTTATCAATCCGAAGCTCCCGCGGGGACAGCCGGAATTCTTCCGGACTGTGCAGTAACTGGCGCAGGCACAGAATCACGCTTACGAACTGCGAGATAACCGTAGCGAATGCGACGGCGCCGACGCCGAAGTGGAATCTTCCGATCAGTACCAGGTCGAGAAGGATATTGATAACGGAAGATATGATGAGATAGATCAGCGGGTGGCGGCTGTCTCCCACTGACTGCAGGATCCCGACGAAGAAGTTATACATTACGAAAGCAAGGGAGCCGGAAAAGTAGATTCTGAAGTATGTAATGGAATTGGGCAGGACTTCTGCCGGGGTTCCCATTAATACCAGAATCTGCGGAGCCGCGAAGACGCCGACGAAGGTCAGCCCTGCGCCGCAGATCAGACCGAAAGCAACCGTGGTATGGATGGAGCGCTTAAGCCTGCCTGTGTCCCTTGCTCCGAAGTATCTGGCGATCACAACGCCGGAGCCGATGGCGATTCCGTTGAAAAAGCCGACCATCAGAAAGATCAGGCTGCTTGACGAACTGACGGCCGCGAGAGCGGCGTTTCCGATGAAATTGCCTACGATCAGAGAATCCGCCGTGTTATAAAGTTGTTGAAAAAGATTTCCCCAAAAAAGAGGAAACGCAAATGTAATGATGCGCTTCCCGATGGGTCCTTCTGTCATGAGTGTGGATGAAGAACCTGCCATAGAACAATGTCCTCCTGTGTTAAATAATATTTATAATTCTAATATTCCTGTAAATAAAAGATAACATATAGAAGGTTTGTTGTAAAGAGATAATAAGAGAAAAAAACTCTAATATGAATTAAGATATAGAGAAAAATACATATAAATTTATTGACACAAGAGAATTATTCACAATATAATGAGTAGTATATAAGTATAAATAGAATAAAACAGTAGAAAGAGAGTAGAAAGAGATGTTTATAGGCTTTTCGGTCAGTAATTATTTGTCATTCAAAACTGCGCAAACAATATCAATGGCAGCATCTAAAGTGACAAGACATAAGGAACACATCTTAAATGGCAATGGAAGGAAAATATTAAAAACAGGGCTTATCTATGGCGCCAATGCAAGTGGAAAGAGTAATTTAGTTAAAGCGATTGATTTTTCAAGAAATATTATATTAGATGGTTTAGACGAAGTTGATTTAAGTAAAAAATATTTTAGAATTTGTGGTGAAAGTTATAAAACACCTGGAGTTTTCGAGTATAGGTTAATAACACATACAGGGAAAGAGTATTCTTATGGGATTGCGATATCCTATGCAGATAAAGAAATTCTTTCAGAATGGCTGATTCGTATAGAAAAAAATGGTACAGAGACTTATATTTTTAATAGGGATATTGATGAAAATGGTATAAATTTTACGGAAAGCGAAATTAAAATTAAAGATGCTGAAGAAAAAGTAAGATGGGAAATTTATTTGGGTGATTTTGGAGAAAGTATATCCGAGTCAATGAAGAAAAAAAGCATTTTAAGTGATATAGCTGAGAGAAGTAATGGCAGACAAGGAGTCTTTTCTGAAATTCTGGAAGTCTTTATTTGGTTTCAAAGTATGATTATAATATTTCCGACCAGTCAATACAGTGGTTTGAATCAGATGGTTGAAGACGAACAGATCAGAAATGTTTTTTCAAAACTCTTAATATATTTTGATACTGGTATTGAATCTGTGGAATCAAAATTGGGACAAATGGAGTTTGATAAGATTTTTGAGGGGATCCCGAAGGAAGACGCTGAAAAATTAAAAGTCAGAATTACGAATGATATAGGGGATGAGTTTGTAATGTTTAAGGTAAATAGTCAGGTATACTCTTTGCGCAGAGATGAAGAAGGGAATATCATAACGACAAAAATGATGCAAAATCATGGTAACATGCAGGAGCTTTTTGAATATTTGGATGAATCTGACGGAACCCAAAGGCTATTCGATCTTATTCCTTTATTTTATGAGCACAATGGAAATAGAGTTATTTTTATTGATGAGATTGACAGAAGCCTTCATACGAACCTTACCCGAAAATTTCTTGAGTTGTTTTATGAATTGACAGAAGATGATACGAGTCAAATAATTGCAACAATGCATGATCCTTACTTACTGGATTTGGATTTAGTCAGGCAGGATGAAATTTGGTTTGTAAAAAGAAGAGAAGATCATAGCTCAAATTTATATTCATTAAATCGTTACAAAGAACGTTATGATAAGAAAATAGACAAAGAATACTTACTGGGACGTTATGATGCTATACCGATATTTGATGAAGGGGTGTTGGAGGATATAAATGTATAATCGTTATAGGTTAACATCAACGGTTTATGACCGGGAAGATGAGACCCGGAAAATTATTCCGGAAAAAAGGGTATTCCTGTCTGTAGAAGGGAATGTGACAGAAAAAGAATATTTTGATGGCTTATCAAAAAATAGAGTGAAAATAGGAATTAATGCAAAAGTTGATGTAGAGATTTTACGTAGGGGGAAGAAAGATAAGAATAGTGCGCCCCAGCAGGTAATAGAGCTATTAGAAGAATATATCAGGCTTAGAGAGCAAAACGAAGATGATATTTTACGAGAAGTATCAGATCAATTTAAGGAACAATTTTCACTGGATTTTATAAAGCAATTCCTGGAAGATCCTGATAAATTACCAAAGAAGCAGAGAAATTTGTTTGCTACTGAATTGAAGAAAATAGGCTATGATATCAATTATCGGAAATATTTAAGAAAATATAATGTTGAGCTAGATGAGTTTGCCGTATTGATCGACAGAGATATGCAGATACATTCAGAATCTAATATGCTTGAATGTATTAAGTATTGCAGGGATAATGGATATAAGTGTTATATCGCGAATCCTTGTTTTGAGTTTTGGCTGCTTATGCATTTAGCTGATATAGAAGCGGAATTTGGCGATCAGTTAGATCTAATTAAAGAAAACAAGAAGGTTTCAGATCAGCATACTTTTGTAAGCAAGGAAGTATCAGATATAGCGCATCACGGAAAAAGCGGTATTAATTTTGCTGGAAAATATTTGCCTTATATTGATAAAGCAGTCATTCAGGCAAAAAAATTCCCTGGTGATGAAAATGAATTGGTGGATAGCATAGGGTGTAATTTATGGAGATTGATCGAAGAACTAAAAATGTATGGAAAATAGGCAATAAAGGGTGAAGGCAAGATGGAGAATTTGATTTTTAGTTTAAATGCCACTGTTCCGGTATTTTTGATTATGGTACTGGGAGCATTCTTCTACAAGGTGGGATGGATAGACGACGTATTCGCATCGAAGATGAACAAGTTTGTATTTACCGTTCCTCTGCCGGTTCTGTTATTCGGTGATCTGGCGGCGGTGGATTTTGAACAGGTATGGAATTTGAAGTTTGTAGTATTTTGTTTTGCCGTGACGGTTGTCAGTATCATGATATCGGCAGGGGTTTCATGTCTGTGGAAGGACCGTTCTGTTCGGGGAGAATTTATACAGTCATCTTATCGGAGCAGCGCTGCGATCCTGGGAATTGCATTTATCCAGAATATCTATGGTACGGCAGGTATGGCGCCGCTTATGATTATCGGGAGTGTGCCGTTATATAATATTATGGCAGTGCTGGTGCTTTCGGTCTTTAAACCGGGACAGCCGTGGATTAACCGTTCGCTGATACGCCAGACCTTTAAAGGAATATTGACGAATCCGATCATCTTGGGGATTGCGGCCGGGCTGATCTGGTCGCTTCTGCGTCTTCCGATGTCGCAGATCTTAGCGAAAACGGTATCGAGCGTCGGTGGAATCGCGACGCCGCTTGGACTGATGGCGATGGGAGCGACTTTCGATATCAGAAAAGCGTTCGCCAGGGCAAAGCCGGCAATTACGGCCGCGTTTATTAAATTAATCGGTTTTTGCGCGCTTTTTCTGCCTGCGGCGGTGAGGATTGGTTTTCGGAATGAAGAACTGGTGGCGATTCTTGTTATGCTTGGCTCGGCTACTACGGTGACCTGCTTTGTGATGGCAAAGAATATGGGACACGAAGGAGTCCTTTCTTCGGGCGTAGTCATGCTGACCACACTATTCAGCGCGTTTACTCTGACAGGGTGGCTGTATCTGCTGCGCAGTCTGGGGCTGATATGAGGTCCCGTTTTCTCAAAATATATGACAAATGAGATATGATATGTTAAAATAAGAACGTACTATACCAGAAGATATATTTTAGATCGAAAAGAACGAAAGAGTTGGAGGTGCTGATGCATGAGGCAGTGGATTGAGTATGCCGTGGAGAATTACCGAAGCAAAAATTCATTCGGATTTCAGTTGGCGAAAGATTTGAAGCCGCGTCAGATTGATATGGCTATAGATCAATATGCAAGAATCGTAAAGCCGGAGGAAGTCGTCGCGCTCTTAGACACGACGCTTGTGAAGTCCGGAAAGTCGGGATTCTTATTGACCGACCGGTATCTGTATAGCAGCAATGAGAAGGAAGAAGCTCCGGTGGAGCTGATGTATCTGAAGAGTGTTTCTGTCAGAGAAGAGAATAATAGTTATTGTGTGTTGGAATATGAAGACGGAAGGAAACGGGAACTCTATGTATCTGTCTTTCTTGATGTTGTGGATATCCTGGAGATTATAATCAGTCAGAAGGAGTCGCGGGAGACGGAGGGAGAGAAGAAGTCTGTGAAGAGTGACCCGGAAGGGAGTGCAAAGGAGCAGACCAGAGAGGTAAGACCGGAAGTATTGGAGTTGGAACGAAGGGTAGATACGAGTCTGGATGTAATCGGAGAGGAAAAAAAGAAGGATACGGGTCGGAATGTTGAAGGAAGAGAACCGGCTGCAAGGAAGAGTTCCGGAACGGCAGTGGCCGAAAAGGGAGAAGAGACAGAATCAGAAACGGCTGGGAAGGAGCCAAAGACAGAACCGGAGGCGGTTTCAAAAGCGGCTGAAAGCGGGCTGAATCTAAAGGCAGAACAGAATACATCAGAGAAAGAGAATGAACCGGAGCCGGGCTCTCCGATAGCGGAGCCGGAACAGATTATAGAGAGTCCGGAAACGGCGGAGCCGGAACAGGTCAAAGAGAATTTGGAAACGGCAGAGCCGGAACAGATCATAGAAAGTCCGGAAACGGCGGAGCCGAAACACAGCATAGAGTTGGCGGATTCAGAACTATCCGACGGTTTGCCGAAGGAGCTGTCACTGGAGATCGTTGCGTTGGATGACGTGGAAGACGAGGATTCGGAGGAATCAGACGAACCGTTTTGGGATACAGACACCCTTCGGACAGAGCTTGACGTACAGGAACCGTATGAACAGGTTCTTGAGAAAGCCGAGGCGGGAGACGAAGCCGCCATGTATAAGGCGGCAGAAATGCTCTATGTCGGATATGGGACTCTGCAGGATCGGAAAGAGGCTCTTCGTTGGTTCCGGGAATCGGCAAAAGCGGCGTATGTCCCCGCGATGCTTAAGCTGATGCAGTTTTATAATGACGGTGAATTGGTGAAGAAGAATCTGACGCTTAGCATGAGCTGGGGGAAGAAAGCGGCGGCGACAGGAGAGCCGGAGGGACAGTATGCTCTGGCGAAGGCTTATATCTATGGAGAACCGGAGATACAGGATACGGATAAAGGTCTTAAGCTTCTGGTAGATATGGTTCAGCAAGGAGATGCGGCGGCCGAGGATATGATTCAGGAAGTGCACCGGAAGATGAGAAAAGCAAAGGAAAGCTTTGACCAGGGAATCAGGAATCCCAGCACGGCTTCCGGTTATTATGAGATGGGTATGTACTGTAAAGAGGGGGACGGATATCATAGATATCTGAAGGAGGCGGCCGAGTATTTCCGAAAAGCAGCGGAGAAGGAGCATATTCAGGCACAGTATCAGCTTGCCCTTGCATACTATACCGGGGCAGGCGTGAAAAAAGATGAGGCGGAAAGTATCCGCTGGCTTGAGAAAGCGGCGGCTAAGAGTCATAAAGAGGCGGGAGAATTGCTCGCAGAGCTTCGGGAGAAGCAGAGGATCAAGCAGGAAAAGACCGAATTCAAGAATCATCTCCGGCAGGCGGAAAAGGGAGACGCTTATGCGCAGTCCAAGGTTGCCGGGATGTATCTTCGGGGAACCGGAGTTAAGAAAGATATTAAGAAAGGGATAGAGTGGTACGAGAAAGCAAGCGAGACGGACGAAGGCTATGCGGCCCGTCAGCTCGCGAAGCTTTACGCCGAAGGAGATATTATCCCCGCCGATCCGGAGAGGGCAGCTTACTGGAGGATGGTAGGAGGTATCCTGGATGATCTGTAAGATAGCTGATTATGTAGATACCATGCTATGAATCAGGCAGCAGATATAACTGATAAACGGAGACCTGACTTCCAGACAGAACGGTTAAATAATAAGTAAACAGGAAAAGACTGTATTCTATAACGAGTAGAGGAAAGTCTTTTCCTGTTTTTTGTTTTCCAAAAAGAAAAATCAGCTTTTTAATAACTACAATTTGTACAGTAATTTTCAAGTGTCGAAGAAAATCTTTTTATTGACAAAACCATAGGGGGGGGGGTAAACTGGAAAGGGTTTATAAAAAAGGTATGAGAGCATGAGTGCGTATAGAAAAAAAGGAAAGTACTACAGCAAGTATTACAACAGTACAGATTATTATTCCAATACAGCTTACCAGGAATCTGGCAGCGATAATTACACAGAATCTGGTACAGACGCTCCTGACGGATATCAGGATTATGCAGCCGGATATCAAGGATATACCGATGGATATCAGGGATATACGGACGTTAACCAGGAGGATATCGGCGGATATCAGGGATATACGGGCGTGAACCAGGAAAATGCCGGCGGGTATCAAGGATATACATCCGGCGTTGGCAATGAATCGGCAGGTTATCAGGGATATTACGGCCGCACGGAGGTTAATGACGGCATCCGGCAGCCGGGACAGACATATCCGTATCTTCGCTATCCGTATCGCCGGCAGTACCAGCCTTATCAGTCCCGGGAGGACAGGGAGAAAGCTGAGGAAACACAGGATAACAGTACGCAGAATGATCTGCAGACAGAATCTGATAAGCCAGAAGACATCAGGCGCCGGCGCTCCGGCCAGCACAGGAGGATGCGCGAAGAGAAGCTCCGTAAAAGGAGACGGCGTCTCTTAATTGCGCTTGCAGTCCGGGCGGCGTGTATGCTGGGCGCTTTGATTGCCGTCATACTATTGTTCCGTCTTATATTTTTTTCTAATCCTGTCAAACGGAAAGTTATCCTGGAAGCCGGGACTGAACTGGATGTGAAGGATTTCATGAAGAAAGATAAGGTAAAAGGAAAGTTTGTCACGGAAGCATCTGATATCAGCCTTGACCATGTGGGGGAGCAGAAGGTACAGATAGAGGCCAAAGGGAAAGTGCGCGAGTCGCGGTTAATTGTCAAAGATACCAAAGCGCCGAAAGCTGAAGCTGCCGGCTCCGTAATTATCGACGTGGACGGAAAATTAAAAGCCAAAGAGCTGGTTAAAAATATCAAAGATGCCACCGATGTCAAATGTTCATACAAAAAAAAGCCGGATTTGTCGAAGAAGGGGAAGACGTCCGCCGTCGTACTCCTGACAGATGAGGGCGGGAATACGTCGGAAGTGGAATCAAATATTAAAGTCATCGTAGATAAAGAAGCCCCGGTCATCGACGGAGTCGCTCCGTTGACCGGTTTCATTGATGAACCCATTTCCTATAAATCCAGTATCACGGTGTCAGATAACTGTGTACGGGATATAGATGTAAAAGTAGATAACAGTAAAGTAGACACGAAGACAGAAGGAACTTATGACGTAACCTATACTGCAGTCGACAGAGCCGGAAATAAGGCGGAGGAAACGACTACAATTACGATAAAAGAAAAACCAGAGAATTATATTACTCCGGAAGAAGTGCAGGAAGAGGCTGACGAAATCTTAAAAAAGATCATTAAGAAAGGTATGACGAAGAAAGAAAAGGCAAAGGCAATTTATAACTGGATAAGGAAGAATGTGGGATATATCAGCAAGTCGAACAAGGATAGCTGGACCAACGGCGCGCATCAAGGATTCACGCAGCGGGCAGGCGACTGCTTTGTATTCTTCTCCACGGCGAAGGCGCTGCTGACCCAGGCGGGCATCCCGAACCTGGATGTCGTGAAGAGCGATACCAGCCATTCCAGCCATTACTGGAGCCTGATCGACTGCGGCGACGGGTGGTATCACTTTGATACGACGCCGCGGCAGGGAACCGGCGACGACTTCTTCATGAAGACGGACGCGGAGATACTGGCATATTCCCAGAAGCACAGGAACAGCCACATCTTTGACCAGAGCCTGTACCCCGCCACGCCGGAGGAAGACTCTACGATCAAGTAGGAGGAATACATATGACATTAGGAGTCATAGGCGGCCTGGGTCCTATTGCTACCGCGTATTTCATGGAATTGGTCATTAAGATGACGGATGCAAAAAGGGACCAGGATCATCTGGCTATGATTATATATAATTCGCCTGAGATACCGGACCGGACATCTTATATCCTTGGAAACAGCCGGGAGAATCCTGTCTGGGATATGATCCGGATCGGAAAGGAACTGGCCGGGCAGAAGGTTTCCTGTATCAGCATTCCCTGTATCACGGCACACTATTTTCACAAGGAATTGTCGGAGCATATTCCGGTCCCGATCATCCATGCGATACAGGAAACGGGAATAGAGATTAAGAAGCACGGCATAGAGAGTGTGGGTATTATGGCTACGGACGGTACGGTTCACAGCCGCATCTTCCAGCGTCAGTTGGAAGAGATGGGAATCCGGGCATTCGTACCAGAGAAAGAATACCAGACGATGGTGATGGATATTATCTACAAGGAAGTTAAGGCAGGAAAGCCTGTAGATATGGAGAGTTTCCGGAAAGTGTCGGATCATTTGAGGGGGCAGGGCGCTCAGGTCATTATTCTGGGATGTACGGAATTATCTCTGATTAAGAGGGATTTCCCTGTCGGTCCGGGATATCTGGATGCTATGGAAATCCTTGCCCAGAGGTCGATACTTAAGTGCCGGGGGCGGTTAAAAGAAGAGTACAGAGATTTGATCACTGTTTGAAGATAAAGGAGTAAGAAGTATGCAGAGAAATATCTTAGAATATCTGGAGAATACGGCTCAACGGCTTCCGGATAAGATTGCTTTCGCGAATGAGTCCATGAGTATGACATTCCGGGAAGTGCTGAGGGTCTCCCGGAATATCGGAAGCGTTCTTCTGAGAAAAGGCTATCAGAGGGAACCGGTTGTGATCTATATGGAGAAGCATCCCCACATGATCGCGGCGTTCTGGGGCGTGGTATACAGCAATTGTTTCTATGTGCCGATTGACGAGGAGATGCCGGCGTTTCGGATCGCCCTGATATTTCAGAATCTGAAGCCGCGGGCCGTCATCTGTGATGAAGTGACATGTGAGCAGGTGAAGGAGTTCCGGGATTTTGACGGAGAAGTCCTTCTCTACAGCGAGATCTCCGAAGAACCGGCTGATTCAGGCAAGCTTTCAGCCGCCCGGGACCGGTCGATCGATACGGACCCTGTCTATATCGTGTTCACTTCCGGCTCTACGGGTATTCCCAAAGGGGTCGCCGCGTGCCATCGTTCGGTCATTGATTATGTGGAGAATCTGACAGAGGTGCTGCAGATTACCGAAGATTCCGTGCTGGCAAATCAGACGCCTTTATATTTTGACGCCTGTCTGAAAGAATTATTCTCCAGTTTAAAATGCGGGGCGACTACTTACCTGACTCCCAAATCATTATTCATGTTCCCAGTCAGGCTGGTAGAATTCCTGAATGAATATAAGATCAATACAGTCTGCTGGGTTGTGTCGGCGCTTACCATGATCTCGTCCATGAATACATTTGCCAAAGCAGTACCGAAGTATCTGCACACGGTTGCTTTCGGAAGCGAAGTCTTCCCCATCAGGCAGTTCCGTCTGTGGAAGGCTGCTCTGCCGGACGCGCGCTTCATCAATCTGTACGGGCCTACGGAAGCAACCGGTATGAGCTGCTATTATGAGGTAAACAGGGACTTTGAAGACGGAGAAGCAATTCCCATCGGACGTCCGTTCAAAAATACGGAGATTCTGCTTCTGGATGAGAATAATAAGATACCAGAGGTTGGATCTCCCGGAGAGATCTGTATCCGCGGGACGGCGCTGACATTGGGATATTATAATAATCCGGAGAAGACGGACGAAGTGTTCGTTCAGAATCCGCTGAACCAGAGTTACCATGAACTGATCTATCGAACCGGAGATATAGGCAGGCTGAATGAATATGGAGAACTTGTTTTCATTTCCAGAAAAGATTATCAGATCAAGCATATGGGACATCGGATCGAACTTGGAGAGATCGAAGTCCATGTGAATATGACCGAGGGCATTCACGGTGCCTGCTGTATCTATGATAAAGAGCGGGAGAAGATTACCCTCTTCTATACGGGGGATATTGAGACAAAGGATCTGGTTGTCAGTCTTAAGAAGACACTGCCCAGATACATGATACCGAATCATGTCTTCAAGTTGGAAGAACTGCCGCTGACAGCGAATGGTAAGATCGACCGTGCGGCATTGAAACAGATAGCGCAGAAGCCCCAAAAGCCGCAAAAGACGTCAAAGTAAAATAGAATACGAGAAGGAGAAGAAATTATGGACGCTTTATTAGAAATCTTGACTAATCTGCACCCGGAGGTTGATTTTGAGACATGCAGTACTCTTGTGGATGACAAGATCATTGACTCTTTTGATATCGTTACTATTATCTCGGAGATCAATGAGGAATATGATGTGGTGATTCCGGCAGAGGAGATTGTGCCTGATAATTTTAATTCCGCACAGGCATTGTATCAATTGATCCAGCGTCTGGAAGACGAGTAGAGAGTATTATGTTATTCACATCCTATAGTTTTATTGGATTTATCGGTATCGTATTCCTGTTGTATTATACCCTGCCGCGGAGCTGGCAATGGCCGCTCCTGCTGGCGGCAAGTTATGTGTTCTACTTTATCGCCAGTCCGTCTTACCTGATTTTTATCGGCGCGACGACGGTCTCTGCCTATGTGGTGAGTCTCAGGCTGGATGCATTGAAGGAGGAACAGGATGCTTATATAAAAGCGAATAAGGGTACGCTTACCCGGGAAGAGAAGAAGGCATACAAAGCTTCTGTAAAAGCCAGGCAGTGGAAATGGCTGCTGCTGTGTCTCCTTTTCAACCTGGGAATTCTGGCTGTATTGAAGTACACGAATTTTGTAATCGCCAACTTTAACGGGATATTGAGCGCTTTCGGAAGCGGCGGGCAGATCTCATTTGTAGACCTGGTGCTGCCGATGGGAATCTCGTTCTACACTTTTCAGACTATGGGTTACATCATAGATGTATACCGCGGGACAAGCCGTGCGGAGAAGAATCTGTTCAGGCTTGCGCTGTTCGTGTCCTTCTTCCCCCAGTTGGTACAGGGGCCGATCAGCAGATATCATGATCTGGCAAGATCGCTTTATGAAAGACATGATTTTAATACAAAGACCGTATCTTATGGGCTTTACCGTATCTTATGGGGATATTTTAAGAAAGCAGTGGTTGCGGACCGGATTCTGACTGCCGTGAATACGATTATCCAGGATCCGGATACTTACCAGGGCGGGTTTGTGTTCGTGGGTATGATGTTCTATGCATTAGAATTGTATGCCGATTTTACCGGCGGTATCGATATCACCATCGGTATCGCGGAGACCATGGGCATCACTGTGACAGAGAATTTTCAGCGCCCTTATCTTTCGAAGAATATAAAAGAATACTGGAATAGATGGCATATCACCATGGGAACCTGGTTCACGGATTATATCTTCTACCCGATCTCTGTGTGTAAACCTATGCTTAGGCTCTCCCGGTTCTCCCGTGCGAGATTCGGCGATATCATCGGGAAACGTGTGCCGGTATATCTGTCCTCTTTCGCAGTATGGTTTACAACAGGAATCTGGCATGGGGCGAGTTGGAACTTTATCGTATGGGGGTTGATGAATTTTGTAGTCATCATGATCTCGCAGGAGTGTGAGCCTCTCTATCAGAAGTTTCATAATAAGTTTGATGTAAAAGAGAATAAATGGTATGGATTTATTGAGATTATTCGTACAATCTTTTTGATGAGCAGCCTGCGTATGTTTGACTGTTACCGTGACGTACCGCTTACATTCCGGATGTTTGGCAATATGTTTACGCATTTCCGGCTGCGGGATCTGAATGCGGAAGCATTCCTGGGACTAGGACTTACCGGGGCTGATTATGTTCTGCTGTTTGTCTGCCTTATCCTGCTTGTATCAGTCAGCCTGATACAGGAAAAGAAAGGAAGTGTGAGGGATCTGATCTATGCGGCTCCCGAGCTGTGTCGATATGCGGTATTCTTCCTGCTGATCCTGGCGGTTGTTATCTTCGGCGCTTACGGAATCGGTTTCGACCAGAGTCAGTTTATATATAATCAATTCTAGGAGGAACATACTTATGATAAAACGTAAGAGACTGCCCGGATGGGCTGGGAAAGCCGCGCTCTTTCTCGCCGTGCTTCTTGTCACGCTGTTCTTCCTGCAGAGGCTTCTGATGCCCAAATATATGTCGGATATCGTGGAAGGGGCGCTGACAGCCGAGTACTATGAAGAGACCACGGAGCATGAAGTCCTCTTTGTCGGGGACTGTGAAGTCTACGAGAATTTTTCGCCTATTACCTTATATGAAGAATACGGAATCAGCAGTTACATCCGCGGTTCCGCACAGCAGTTGGCCTGGCAGTCTTATTATCTGCTGGAGGATACGCTCCGCTATGAGACTCCTAAGGCTGTTGTTTTTAACGTGCTGGCGCTTAAATATGACGAGCCCCAGAGTGAAGCCTATAATCGTATGACCATCGACGGAATGAAGTTCTCGAAGACGAAGCTTAATGCCGTCAAAGCGTCTATGACGGACAGGGAGAATATGCTGGATTACATATTTCCAATTCTGCGATACCACTCCCGCTGGTCTGATTTATCCGGAGAAGATGTAAAATACATGTTCCGCAAAGACAAGATATCCCATAACGGGTATTATATGCGGATAGATGTAAGACCGGTCAAGGAATTTCCGGAACCGGATATCCTGGCAGACTATACGCTGGGCAGTTATGCCATGGGATATCTGGATAAGATGCGGGAATTGTGCGAGGAGAAAGGGATTGCGCTGATCCTGGTCAAGTCGCCGAGCCTCTTCCCGCACTGGTATGATGAATGGGATGAGCAGATCGCCGCGTATGCGAAAGAATATGGTCTTGATTACTTTAATTATGAGAAGCTGGCTGACGCGGTGGGGATTGACTACAATACAGACACTTATGACGCAGGGCTGCACATGAACCTTGCCGGCGCGGAAAAGCTTTCCGGCTATTTCGGCCAATATCTGAAAGAGAACTATGAACTTACAGATTACAGGGACGATCCGCAATACCAGGAAGTTTATGCCGAAAAGATCCGGTTCTATGAGGATATGGAAGCGGCTCAGCGGAAAGAACTGGAGGAATACGGGGAAATCGTAAGCTATTAATTCAATTATTAATGCGGCGATATTCCATAGATACTATAGTTTAAGGAGGAAGACAATGAAAAACATGAGAAGAATTCTTACAGTGGCAGTGTTGGTTATGGTTCTTGGTCTGACCGCATGCGGCGGTTCAGATAAGGGAGGTTCGTCCAAGACCTCATCGGGCGGGGGATACACGTTTACCAGCGGGTCCACAAAGATCGAGATGAGTTCTGACGCGGCTAAGGTTGTAGACGAACTGGGCGAGGCGGATGAATATTTTGAATCTGAAAGCTGTGCTTTTGAAGGTCTCGACAAAGTATATACCTATCCGGGGTTCAAACTGAATACCTATCCGAAGGACGATAAGGATTATGTACTGTCTGTCGTGTTCATGGATGATACGGTTTCCACAGACGAAGGTATCAGCATCGGCAGTACTAAGGATGAAGTGACAGAGGCTTACGGAGACGCCTCAGAAGAATCAGCGTCCAAACTGGTCTATGAGAAGGGGGATACCGAACTCGTTATCGGACTTAGCGGGGACAGTGTATCGTCAGTGGAGATTGGTGCGAATGTGGAAAAATAAGTGCCGGAAACACCTTAAGACTTTCTGAAAATTCCCTAAACTCCTTGACAAATATTTTCATGATGACTATAATCCTGTTTAAAGTTTATAGCATAAAGGCATGGAAGAAGAGGAGTACGCATAAGTTCGTTCTGACAGAGAGGGCGCCCGGGGAGACCGCGGACAGTGATTCTGGTTTCCTGAGGCTGAGAGACGCTCAAGGACAGAGGTGCGGAAGGTAGCTTCGGAGCCGGATGGCTGAACCTTCGGATACCGCGGATACAGAGGGGGCGGTTTTGCGCAAGCGTAGGTCATCCCGGAGTCGTTCCCGTTATAGAATAAGATGAGATATGGAAGAGTTTCTTCTATATAAATAAAGGTGGTACCGCGATTCGACATGTACGATCGCCCTTTACAGCGTAAAGGGCGGTTTTTTTCGCCCTTGCAGATATATTTTCACAGATACATTCTAAAAGGAAAGAGAAGGAGAAGAAGCACGATGAGCCAGAATCTTGAGACAACTTACAATCCGAAAGAGATTGAACCGAAACTATATGAGAAATGGTGTGAGAATAAGTATTTCCACGCCGAGGTGGACAGAAGCAGAAAACCGTTCACGACGGTAATGCCGCCGCCGAATATCACAGGCAAGCTGCACATGGGTCATGCTCTTGACAATACCATGCAGGACATTATTATCCGCTACAAGAGGATGCAGGGATTTAACACCTTATGGGTGCCGGGAACGGATCATGCGGCTATTTCCACAGAAGTGAAGGTAACGAACCAACTGAAGGAAGAGGGCATAGACAAGAAGGAACTGGGACGGGAGAAGTTTCTCGAAAGGACCTGGCAGTGGAAGGAAGAGTATGCGGGCACCATCGAGGGACAGCTTAAAAAGTTGGGCGTGTCCTGTGACTGGGACAGGGAACGGTTCACCATGGACGAGGGCTGCTCGAAAGCCGTAGAAGAGGTATTCATAAGCCTGTACGAGAAGGGATATATTTACAAGGGCTCCCGGATCATCAACTGGTGTCCGGTCTGCAAGACGGCGCTTTCAGACGCGGAGGTCGAGCACGAAGAACAGGACGGTTTCTTCTGGCATATCAAGTATCCGATCGTAGGTACGGATCAGTTTCTTGAGATCGCAACCACCCGTCCGGAGACTATGCTGGGGGATACGGCGATCGCGGTTCATCCGGATGACGAGAGATATCAGGATATCGTAGGAAAGACGGCGCTTCTGCCGCTGGTGAACAGAGAGATACCAATCGTGGCGGATTATTATGTAGATAAAGAATTCGGAACCGGCGCGGTAAAGATCACACCGGCTCATGATCCGAACGATTTCGAGGTGGGCAAGCGCCATGACCTTCCGGAGATTAATATCATGAACGACGACGCCACCATCAATGAGCAGGGAGGCGTATATGCCGGGATGGAGCGCTACGAGGCGAGAAAGGCGATCGTGAAGGATCTTGAAGAACAGGGATATCTGGTGAAGATCGTTCCCCATTCTCACAATGTAGGGACTCATGAGAGATGTAAGACGACGGTGGAGCCGCTGATCAAGCAGCAGTGGTTTGTGAAGATGGATGAGCTGGCGAAGCCTGCCATCGAAGCCATTAAAAAGGGCGAGCTTAAGTTCGTGCCGGAGCGGTTTGATAAGGTATATCTGCACTGGCTTGAGAATATCCGTGACTGGTGTATCTCACGGCAGATCTGGTGGGGTCACAGAATTCCGGCGTATTATTGCGATGAGTGCGGTGAGATCGTGGTATCGAGAGGGATGCCGGAGGTTTGCCCGAAATGCGGATGCAAGCATTTTACCCAGGATGAGGATACGCTGGATACCTGGTTCTCTTCTGCCCTTTGGCCCTTCTCTACCCTTGGATGGCCGGAACATACGGAGGAGCTGGATTATTTCTATCCGACGGACGTGCTGGTGACAGGATATGACATCATCTTTTTCTGGGTTGTACGTATGGTATTCTCAGGATATGCCCACACAGGCAAGTCGCCGTTCCATACGGTATTCATCCACGGCTTGATCCGGGACTCTAAAGGGCGTAAGATGAGTAAGTCGTTAGGGAACGGAATCGACCCGCTGGAGATCATCGACCAGTACGGAGCGGACGCCCTGCGTATGACGGTGATGACGGGAAATGCGCCCGGCAACGATATGCGCTTCTACAACGAGAGAGTGGAAGCCAGCAGGAATTTTGCCAATAAGGTGTGGAACGCATCCAGATTTATCCTGATGAATCTGGGAGACAAAGAACTGACGGAGCCGGAAGATTTTAAGCTTCGCCCGGGAGACCGCTGGATCTTGTCCCGGTGCAACAATCTGATCAAAGAAGTAACGGAGAATATGGACAAATTCGAGCTGGGTATCGCGTTGGCCAAGATCTATGATTTCCTGTGGGATGAGTTCTGCGACTGGTACATTGAGCTTGCGAAATACCGTATCTACCATGCCGGCGAGGATGAGAAGAGCGCCAACGACGCGCTGTGGACACTGCGGGAGGTGCTTAAGAATTCTTTGAAGCTTCTGCATCCTTATATGCCTTTCGTATCGGAAGAGATCTATAGTAAGCTGGTTCCGGAGGAGGAGTCGCTTATGATGTCTGCGTGGCCGGTATATGACGAGAATCGGAATTTCCCGTTGGCCGAGAATATCGTCGGTCATTTTAAGGAGATCATCCGAGGGGTGCGTAACGTGCGCGCAGAGATGAATGTTCCGAACTCCCGTAAGGCAAAGGTGTATGTGGTTTGTGAGGATCAGCAGCTCTGTGCGGGGCTTGCGTTCCTGAACAATTCGGCGGTTATGATGGCGGCGGCCAGTGAGTTCATCATCCAGAAGGATAAGACAGGAATCGCAGAGGACGCCGTATCGATCGTAGTGCCGGACGCTATGGTATATGTTCCGCTTGAAGAATTGATTGATTTTGCCCAGGAGATCGAACGTCTGACGAAGGAAGAGGCGAGGCTTACCAAGGAGATCGCCAGAGCGCAGGGTATGCTGAATAATGAGAAATTCATAAGTAAAGCTCCGGAAGCTAAGGTACAGGAAGAGCGTGACAAGCTGGAGAAGTACCGGCAGATGAAGGAGCAGGTAAGAGCCCGTCTTGAGAATCTCAAGGGGAAAGAGCACTAGTCCAGCTTGAAAGGACGGGCTGCCGGAACAAGGTGTTGACTGATTATGTAAAGGAGCGCCGGATATTTTCTGAATATGGACGAAGGTATCCGGCGAACCCAAGGGGAGATTATGAAGAAGTTTCAGGTGAAGAAGCCAGACATAAAAGGAACATTTCATAAAATAAAGAATATTAAAAAAGAAGATGTGAAGGCATACTGGAAAGCGAAGAAGGAACGCCGCGAGAGGATTATCGAAGAGAGACGCAACAGCGCTTTCACACGGAAGATGCAGCCGGTGTACCGGTTCATGAATCGGATATCCCTTGTATTCCATGCGCTTCTGGCGTGTATGATTAATTATACCATCGAGGCGATATCCAGGCATTCCGCGGTAGAAGCATGGAATTATATGACAGAGACGCCGGTGGTGTTCCTTTATAATTCGTTTATGATATTTGTTACATTCTCAGTGGTCTATCTGGTCAAGCGGCGGATGTTTGTGCGTATCATCATCAGTGTATTATGGCTGGCGCTGGGTGTGGCGAACGGTTATATGCTGATGAAGCGTGTGACGCCCTTTAATGCCCAGGATTTTAAGGTGGCGAAAGACGGAATCACGCTGATCAATAACTATTTTAACGGCGTTGAGCTTGTAGGTCTTGCGGTGGGGATCTCGGCAGTCGTAATCTGGGTGATCTCCATGTGGAGGCGAGGCGGGCAGTACAGCGGTAAGATGCATCGTCTGTGGGCGCTGGCGGGAGTCGTTGTCTGGTTTGCCATATATGGGATCGTCTCGGATCTGGCTGTAGAGAAGAGGGTTGTATCGACTTACTTCGGAAATATAGCATTTGCCTATGAGGACTACGGGCTTCCTTATTGCTTTATGGCCAGCGTGTTCAATACCGGTATCACGGAGCCCAACGATTATAACGAAGAGACGATTGTCAAGATCAGTAATCAGAGAGAGATGACGAAGAATGAAACCGGACGCTCCAAAGAGGAACTGCCGAATATTATCTTCATCCAGCTAGAGTCCTACTTCGATGTTGCGGAGGCAGAATTCTTCACCACTTCCGAGGATGCATGCCCGAATCTTCATGCTATGTATGAGAATTATTCTTCGGGGTATTTCAAGGTGCCGTCCATCGGGGCGGGGACTGCGAATACCGAGTTTGAGGTGTTGACAGGGATGAACCTTCGGTATTTCGGTCCCGGGGAATATCCCTATAAGACGGTTCTTAAGAACCGGGTGAGCGAGAGTGCGGCGACGGCGCTTAGCGCGCTGGGATACGGCACGCATGCCCTTCACAATAACGGAGGGAACTTCTACAGCCGGGCAAGGGTATTCAATAACACGGGCTTTGACAGTTATACCAGCAAGGAGTTCATGAATATTCTCCAGACGACGGAGAACGGATGGGCGAAGGACGATATCCTAATCCAGCATATCATGGACGCCATGGATACCACGGAAGGTCAGGACTTTGTGTTTGGGATCAGCGTCCAGGGACACGGAGACTATCCGGAGGAGAAAGTGATTGAGAATCCGAAGATCCTGGTGGAAGGGATTGAGGATGAAGGGATAAAGAATAAATGGGAATATTATGTGAATCAGGTCTATGAGATGGATGAGTTCGCGGGCAATCTGGTGAAAGCGGTGGAAGAAAGGCAGGAACCGTCGGTGATTGTATTCTACGGCGACCATCTTCCCACCATGGGTCTTAAAGCAGAGGACTTAAAGGGACGCTACCTGTATAATACGAATTATGTGATCTGGGATAATATCGGGCTTAAAAAGGAAGACCGGAACATCCCGGCCTATCAGATTATGTCTGACGTGCTGGATCGTCTGGATATTCACTCCGGCACTGTGTTTAATTACCACCAGGAGAGAAGGAAGACGAAGAATTACCTGGCCGACTTAGAACTTCTGCAGTATGACATCCTCTACGGCGAGCAGTATGTCTATGACGGGAAACTCCCGATCACGGAAGGGCATATGGTCATGGGAGTCCGGGATGTGACTCTTAAGAATATTATCCCGCACCTGGAAGAGGGGTACAGCCTATACGGCGAGAACTTTACGAAGTCCAGCCGGGTCTATGTCAACGGCGAGCGGCAGAAGACCACGTTCTTGAATAATACAAGGATCGATCTTCCGGAGACAGAACTTAACGAGGAGGATGTAATCGTGGTATGCCAGTATGGTTCCAGCGACACGCTGTTCCGGAAAGCGGATGAGTATATTTATCAGGACGGTGAGCTGACCGTACAGGAAGGAACCGCTACGGACAAGACGAGATCGTGGGTAGACCAGCTTGAAGAGGAAGAATAGGATGAAAGCGTCAATAAATAATTACGAAAGCGCCGCCGCTTATATCGCAGAACTTCCCCGGTTCACGAAGAAGCATTCTCTGGAGCACACGGAGGAATTCTTAAGACGGCTGGGGAATCCGGCCGTGGACCGTAAGATCATCCATGTGGCGGGCACCAACGGGAAGGGGTCGGTCTGCGCCTTTCTGCAGGCCGTCTTAACGGCGGAGGGCGCGCAGGTCGGTTTTTTTACTTCTCCGCATCTGATATCCGTCAATGAGCGGATACGCAGGAACAATATTCCCATCAGTGATGAGATGTTTCTGGAGGTATTCGGTCAGGTTCTCCCAGCGGCGAAGGAGATGGAAGAAGAGGGAAGGGGGCATCCGTCATATTTCGAGTTTTTATTCGGTATGGGAATGAAGGCATTCTCGAAGATGGATGTAGAATATATTATATTGGAAACCGGACTTGGAGGAAGGCTGGACGCTACAAATGCCGTGAAGCGTCCGCTTCTCTCCGTTATTACGTCTGTCAGTCTTGATCATACGGAGATCTTAGGTGATACGATAGCGCAGATTGCCCGAGAGAAAGCGGGGATCATCAAGCCGGGAGTACCGGTGTTCTACGACGGCAGTAATAAGGAGGCGTCGGAGGTCATCCGAAGTACGGCGCTGGAAAGAGGCGCGCCCTGTAGAGAAATATCGAATCATGCGTTCGAAATCCGGGAAGTTACCCGAAAATATATTGCATTTTCCCGGCGGAATGCGTATGATAAATATGTTACTTATAAAGTCCCGATCTGCGGATGCTATCAGGCGATGAACGCGGAGATCGCCCTGGAGGCGGCAGAATATCTGCTGGGAGAAAGGGGTATTCATGGAGAAGAGTCTTTTCGGGAGAAGAGGCGGCAGGAAGCGATCGCGTCCGTGAGATGGGAAGGCCGGATGGAGCAGGCAGCGCCGCATCTGATCGTGGACGGCGCCCATAATCCGGGGGCAGTCGAGGCTTTTGCGGAGAGTGTGAAAGCGCTTGGCGGGAAAGGACAGGGCGGCGGTATCGTCATCGTATTTTCGGCGGTGAGTGATAAGCAATATGAGCAGATGATCGAGTGCCTTTGCAGGAATCTGGATGTAAAAGCTTATGTTGTTACTGAGATCGAGGATGTAAGGAGAGTGCCGGCAGAAGAATTATGCCGGGTTTTTCGAAAGTATACGAATCAGACGGTAGTCTGTGAGACGGATATAGGAGAAGCCCTCCGCAGGGCAGAGATATTAAGAGACGGAGAAGGCGATATTTACTGCCTGGGTTCGCTGTATCTGGTGGGAATGGTCAAGAAATGGCTGAAAGGAGGCAGCGGCCATGCTTAATTTTGAAGAAGAACTGAAGAAATTCCAGCCAAGCCTGGAAGTAGAAGATCTGGAAGAGGCGATCTATCAGGAAGATCTGACAGATATGACGGATATCCTGCGTGAGGTAGTCGAACAGACCAAGTAGAAGAGGGATAGAGGTTCGTACATGGATTATACAACTAAGCTTTCCTACCAGTCTATGTACTGGTATAATGACGGATTGAAGAAAGCAAAGATCCGGGATCTGTCCGGAGCGATTACTTCGTTGAAGAAGAGTTTACAATATAACAGAGACAATATTGCTTCCAGGAATCTGCTTGGGCTTGTGTATTACGGAAGAGGAGATGTGATGGAGGCGCTGGTGGAGTGGATCTTAAGCAAGAACTTCCAGTCTCACGATAACATTGCAAATTATTATATTCAGAAGGTCCGGGAGAATGAAGGCGAACTGGAGGCTGTCAATCAGGCGGTCAAAAGATATAACCAGTCGCTGGAATACTGCCGGCAGAATGGAGAAGACCTGGCGATAATCCAGTTGAAAAAAGTTGTGGCCGCTCATCCGGATTTTGTGAAGGCTCATCAGCTCCTTGCCTTGATCTATATGCACACCGAGCAGTATGCCTATGCGAGGCAGTCTATCCGCACGGCGTACAAATTAGACACTACAAGTGAATTCACGCTTCGCTGTCTGCATGAATTAAACCAGATGCGTAAGTCGAGGAATGTCAAGATCAAAGAAGGAGAGAAGAAAGACAAGCATACGATTACATACAACCTGGGAAATGAGATGATCATTCAGCCTATATCGAATAATCTCAAAGAGAACGCGGGGCTGCATACGGTTCTCAATATTGCGCTTGGGCTGGTGGTGGGCGTGGCAGTCATGGCGTTCCTGGTTCTGCCCGGGATTACGGCGTCCCGGGAGGAGAAGGTCAACAAACAGGCGATAGAGTTCAGCGACCAGATTGCGACGCAGAAAGCTCAGATCAGCGCCCTGAAAAAAGAGTTGGATGAGTACCGGTCAACCAGCGAAGAGACGGAGGACGCGCAGGCGACGGCCGCGTCAACCCAGGAAAGTTATGAGGCTGTGATGACGGTAAAGGAACATTACCTGACCAATGATATGAGTGACGCCGCAATGCTGGAAGAGCTCCTGAAAGTGAACCCGAACTCTTTGGGAACGAAGGGGAAAGAGAGCTTTGACGACGTTACCGAAAATCTATACCCCCGTATGTGCACTTCCCTCTACGCGACTTCCCAGGAGAATTTTAATGTGGCGAATTATGAGATGGCCATAACGAATCTGGAGCAAGTGATGAAGATGGATGAGGGTTACAACGACGGCAATGCAATGCTGCTTCTGGCACAGTCCTATGAAAAAAGCGGCGCTCAGGACCAGGCGAACCTGAAATATCAGAAGTTGGTGGAAAGTTATCCTGATACGGATGCCGCACAGACCGCTAAGGAGGCATTAGACGCCCAGAACGAAGGCGGAGGGGACGCAGAAGAAGGAGAAGAAGGAGAAGAAGGAGACGGCCAGGACGAATAGCCGTAAGGCGGCGGAAAAATATTTCATATTTAATATACGAAAGAAAAGGATATGCGGGACAGCATATCCTTTTGTTTTCTAAACGAATGAAAGGAGGAGCAGTATGAAATATCAGGTACAGGAGAATTGCCTGACGGTATTTCTTCCGAATGAGCTGGATCATCACAATGCGGAGGAGATTCGTAAAGAAGCAGACCATCTGATCGAGCATAATCATATCCGTTATGTCGTCTTTGATTTTAAGGAGACTAATTTTATGGACAGTTCTGGAATCGGAGTGATTATGGGACGGTATAAGCGGATCTATATGCTGGGAGGAGAGGTGTGCGCGGTGCATACGAATGAGAGGATGAAGAAGATATTGACGATGTCAGGTGTAACAAAAATCATGCAGATATATGAGGAGGAAAAATAGATGGAACATACCAATGAGATGCAGCTTATCTTTGACAGCCGCTCTTCTAACGAATCATTTGCCAGAGTCACGGTAGCGGCTTTCATGACGTCTCTGAATCCTACGGTAGAGGAGGTGTCGGATGTGAAGACCGCGGTGTCGGAAGCGGTGACGAACGCTATAATCCATGGCTATGAGAGTGAAGTACATAGTATCTCTATCCGCGGCCGCACGGAAGGAAAGACTCTGTATCTGGAGATCGAGGATACGGGAAAAGGGATTGAAGACGTGAAACAGGCGATGGAGCCGCTCTTTACCACGAAACCGGAGCTGGAGCGTTCCGGGATGGGCTTTTCTTTCATGGAAGCTTTTATGGATCATCTGACGGTGGTGTCGGAACCGGGAAAAGGAACCACTGTGAAGATGGACAAAACTATAGGAAAAGGACGAAGATTATGGACCGCACAATCGCTTTGATTCAGAGATCTCACGAAGGGGATGAAGAAGCGAAAGCACAGTTGGTGGAGGAGAATACAGGACTTGTCTGGTGTATCGTAAAGAGGTTCTGCAACAGGGGCGTGGAAGCGGAAGATCTGTTCCAGGTGGGAAGTATCGGTTTGCTTAAGGCGATTGACAAGTTTGACCTCTCCTACAATGTGAAATTCTCCACTTACGCGGTTCCCATGATTTCGGGAGAGATCAAGCGTTTCTTAAGAGACGACGGGATGATCAAGGTAAGCCGGTCGCTTAAGGAGCTGGCTTACAAGGCGTATCTTTGTCAGGAAAAGCTGCAGGAGAAGTGGGGGCGGGACCCGACGGTTTCCGAGATCGCCGAACATCTGGGAGTGGCAACGGAAGAACTGACCCAGGCGATGGATGCCAGCGGTGATATAGAGTCTCTGTACAAGCCTATCTATCAGAAAGAAGGGCAGGAGATACGGCTGATGGACAAGCTTCCGGAGAAGGAAGGAGGGGAAGAACGGCTGCTTAACCAGATGCTACTTTCCCAGCTTCTGGCGTATCTGAATAAAGAAGAGCGAAAGCTTATCTATCTAAGATATTTCGCGAACCAGACTCAGACGCAGGTAGGGGTTACCCTGGGAATCTCCCAGGTCCAGGTGTCGCGGATGGAAAAAAAGATATTGAAAAGCCTGCGGGAGAAGATCTGAAGAGCCGTATGAAAATGACTTGGGAAATATGTTGTTTTCATACGGCTTTCTTTTTTTATATTAGAGACGGGATTACAGCCTGAAATATATAGCATGAAATGTAATGTATATTTTCCGGGAAAACATCCATACTAAGAGCCAAAAGGAATAAAGAAGGTGGAGAATATGGATGAAGCAAGAAGAAAGATCAGGATCTGCTTATTTTGCATCGTGATGATAGCGGTGCTCGTGGGTGTCGCCTACTATATGAGTGATGTGAAGAGCGGCGGTAATATGGAAGAAGGGACACTGGTGCGGCAGAACGTAACATCTGAGGAAATTCAAAGTATGCAGGATACAGGCACGGCGGAAGGCAGGGGATAGGCATGGCAGGCAGCAGCGAGACTGTATATATCAAAGCGGACCGGGATATAGAGGTTACGAAGCCGGATGTAACGCTGGGGGACGTCCTTACACTGGAATGTGCGGACCAGGCGGTGGTATCCAGGCTTAAGACGGTAAAACTGTTAAAATTCCGGAACACCGACGACAAACAGCAGAACCGCACCGCCGTGTCGATTCTGAAAGTGATCCAGTGTATTCATGAATGTTATCCCAATATAGAAGTGCAGAATATGGGAGAGACGGACTTTATCGTCACTTATGAGGAGCAGCAGACTGCCGGAGGGACGGTGCATTATATAAAGGCGGTGATTGTAGTCATCATCAGCTTTTTCGGCGCCGCATTTTCTATTATGGCATTTAATAACGATGTTGATACGACGAAGCTGTTTTCCCAGATCTATGAGCTGCTGACAGGGAGTCAGTCAGACGGGTTTACCATATTGGAACTTACCTATTGTATCGGACTGAT
The DNA here is from genome assembly GCA_910574285.1 of Lachnospiraceae bacterium. GTDB lineage: Bacteria > Bacillota > Clostridia > Lachnospirales > Lachnospiraceae > Sporofaciens. The sequence goes on from CAJTAL010000002.1 coordinate 84,695, forward strand.
TATCGGGATACTTACCTTCTTCAATCATTTCGGAAAGAAGAAATTCACGGTGGATCCGACGCCGATGGAGGTCGAGATGCGCCTGTATGAGAATGATATCCAGACGACTCTGATCGAAACGTATTCCAGAAAGGAGAAGGAACTGGATGTGGGCAGTACAAATCTTGATGGCAGTCATCGGACTTAGCGCCGGGATGGTAGTGGCGGGCGGTTTATTCTCATTCATCAGCGGACTGGGGGTCATATCGGACTTTGCAGACCGGACGCATACGGGCGAGCATATCATGCTGTATGAAGACAGTGTGGCGCTCGGGGGCATACTGGGAAATATATTTTTCATCTATCATATCGCGATTCCGTATGGAGCCTGGATCGTACCCGTATTCGGTCTGTTCGGCGGGATTTTCGTGGGATGCTGGTCCATGGCGCTGGCGGAGATCCTCGACGTCTTCCCGATCTTCGTCCGCCGGGTGAAGTTGCTTCGGGGTATCAAATACGTGATTCTCGGGGTTGCGCTTGGGAAAGGGATCGGCGCGTTTGTATTTTTCTTTAACAGATTTTGAGGAGGTAACAATAGATGGATAAGCAAAGGCAGCAGCAGGCATATGAAAATTACGTGAAACAAAAGACACCGGTCCATAATCTTCCGGTAAACATGGCGAAAGCATTCGCGGCAGGCGGTGTGATCTGTACGGTCGGACAGGTTATCTTAAGCTTATGTGAGAAGGCGGGGCTTGATAAAGATATCAGCGGAGGCTGGACGTCTTTGATATTGGTCTTGCTCAGCGTACTTCTGACAGGATTCGGCATCTATCCCCGCATAGCGAAGTGGGGCGGGGCAGGCACACTGGTACCTATTACCGGGTTCGCGAATTCGGTCGCGGCGCCGGCGATTGAGTATAAGAAAGAGGGGCAGGTTATGGGAATCGGCTGTAAGATATTCACGATCGCGGGACCGGTGATTCTGTATGGGGTTTTCACAAGCTGGCTTCTGGGGTTTGCGTACTGGCTGCTGAAGGTAAGCGGGATTCTGTCCTAGCTCTCTATCTTGGTGTCAGCGCGTGTTTGAAAATAAGAAAATGGGGTAGAAGACATGGTAAAAGGATTACAAAGTATTGCATTTGAGACGTCTCCTTATCTGGTTGGCAGCGCGTCTGTCGCGGGGAAGAAAGAGGGAGAAGGGCCGCTTGGCAAGATGTTCGATATGGTAGAGACGGAAGATCTGTTCGGTGAAAATACATGGGAAGAGGCGGAGAGCACCATGCAGAAGGAAGCATGCCAGCTTGCGCTTGGGAAAGCAGGCGTACAGGCAAGCGACGTCAGATATTTGTTCGGAGGCGATCTTTTGCGGCAGGGGATCGCGACCTCCGGCGGAGTAAAAGAATTAGGGATTCCGCTGTTCGGGCTGTTCGGAGCCTGTTCCACATCGGGAGAGGCTCTGGCGCTGGCAGCCATGAGCGTCGCAGCAGGTTACGGCGACGCCATGCTTGCCGTAACATCCAGCCATTTTGGAAGCGCGGAGAAAGAATTCCGTTTTCCGTTAGGATATGCGAACCAGCGCCCGCTGTCCGCGCAGTGGACTGTGACGGGAAGTGCGGCATTTCTTGTGGGCACCAAAAGAAGCCACGTGAGGATCACCGGTGTAACGATTGGAAAGATCATAGATTATGGACTGAAAGATTCTCAGAATATGGGAGCGTGTATGGCGCCTGCCGCATGTGACACGATCGTAAGGAATATGGAAGATTTCGGAAGGACTCCGGATGATTATAACCGGATCGTGACCGGTGATCTTGGATATGTGGGACAGAGTATTCTCTTCGACCTGATGAGGGGAAGGGAATTTGATATCAAGAAGAACCATATGGACTGCGGAATGACGATCTTCGATCAGCAGACACAGGATACACATGCCGGCGGGAGCGGCTGCGGATGCGCGGCAACGACATTGTCAGCCTATATTCTGCCGAAGATCGAGAGAGGCGAGTGGAAGAGGGTGCTTTTCGTTCCGACAGGGGCACTGATGTCCACCGTAAGTTTTAACGAAGGCTCCAGCGTACCGGGGATTGCGCACGGGATTGTGCTGGAGCACTGCTGATGGGAGGTGTAGTATGGATTATATCAATGCATTTTGGGTAGGCGGCCTGATCTGTGCCGCCGTGCAGATACTTCTTGACAGAACCAAGCTTATGCCGGGGCGTGTAATGGTACTGTTAGTCTGTACCGGGGCGGTACTCGGCGCATTCCACATCTATCAGCCGCTCCAGGAATTTGCCGGCGCCGGCGCCAGCGTGCCGTTGACCGGATTCGGGAACCTCTTGTGGAAAGGGGTAAAAGAGGCCGTAGATAAAGAGGGCTTCATCGGAATCTTTCTGGGAGGATTCAAAGCGAGCGCCGTAGGGATATCCGCTGCTCTGATCTTCAGTTATCTGGCGTCGTTAGTATTCGACCCGAAGATGAAGAAATAGGCGGAAGTAAAGATTTTGTCTGGGTATGGGATAAATTGCTTGCGTTTGCGGAGGGTAAATGATATCTTGAAAGTGTAAACATGAAATGTTGTTATTTAATAATAGGAGGAAAATCATGAGTTACTTGGATATCATCATTCCTTTTGCCGGGGGGCTTGGAATGTTTATCTACGGAATGCAGATCATGGCTCAGGGTCTTGAGAACGCGGCGGGGAACAGGATGAAGTCTCTGCTGGAAGTCCTGACCAGGAACAAGCTGATGGGAGTACTTTTAGGCGCGGCAATTACTGCCGTCATCCAGAGTTCTTCCGCGACGACCGTCATGGTGGTCGGTTTTGTCAATGCGGGGATTATGAACCTGACCCAGGCGATGGGAGTTATCATGGGTGCGAATATCGGAACGACGGTAACCGGATGGCTGGTGTCCGCAGTGGAGTGGGCTGAGTTCTTAAGTCCTTCCAAGCTGGCGCCCATCGCCGTTATGCTTGGAGTCGTCGTCATGTTGACGGGGAAGAGGCGTTCGTCTAAGGAGATCGCCAGCATTATCATCGGTTTTGGACTGCTCTTTATCGGTATTACGACGATGTCGTCCGCGGTAGCGCCTCTGCAGGAATCGGAGAGCTTCTGCAGCATCTTTGTGACGCTCGGCGATAATCCGCTGCTGGGTATCCTTGCAGGTACGGTTGTGACGGCAGTCATCCAGAGCTCGTCCGCGTCCGTAGGTATCCTGCAGAGCCTTGCGGCTGCGGGCCTGGTACCTTTCAGCGCGGCAGTTTATATCATCATGGGGCAGAATATCGGTACTTGTGTGACGGCGATCCTCTCAAGTCTTGGGGCGAAGAAGAATGCTAAGACGGCGGCGCTGATGCATCTGTTATTTAATGTTATCGGTACGGGGTTATTCAGCGCGGCTGCGATTATCTATTATGAATTCGTGAATCCGGAGATTGGCTTCGGATATATCACACAGACTCAGATCAGTATGGTGCATACCTTCTTCAATATAGGGACGACGGTGATCTTGTTCCCTCTGTCTGGTTGGATCATCAAACTGGCGAAGAAGATCGGTCATTCTGATGAAGACGAGCAGGATAAGGGCAAAGTACTTCTGGACGACCGTATTTTACAGACGCCGGCTATCGCTCTGCAGTCAACGGTCCGGGAAGTATCACGTATGGGAGAGATCGTCGCCGAGTCCCTTCAGGTGGCAAAAGGAGTACTATTTTCATTAAAGGAAGAAGAGATACAGTTCCTGAAAGATGAGGAGAGTACGGTTGACAAGCTCAGCGCGGGAATTACAAGTTATGCCATCAAGCTGGGGGCATTGCAGATCAGTGAGAAAGAACATCAGGACGTGGCGCATCTTCTGCAGATGGTGTCAGATATGGAGCGTATCAGTGATTATTGCGAGAATATATCCGAATTCGCAGAGACTATGTATGAGAAGAAGGCTTCATTTTCCGAGATAGGAACCGAACATCTGAAAGAGATGTTCGAAGTCTGCGCGGACAGCTATCAATATGCGTACGAGGCATTTGCAGAGCAGAGCAGGGAAAAGGCGCTCAAGGTAATAGAGAAAGAGACGCAGGCGGATGATCTGGAGATCACTCTGCGCAGCAGGCATATCAAGCGGCTGGCAAGCAACCAATGCGAGACGGAAGCCGGCATCGTATTTCTGGATACGCTGGTATGTCTGGAGCGTATCTCAGACCATGCGAGGAATATAGCGGAGGAAGTCCTGGAGCGTGTATAGTTCATCGTATCAGCGGCCGTATTCTGCCTGAAAACGGTCTTCGATCCAGGAAACGGCTTCGCCTAGACCTTCCCTGGAGAGCGGGAATTCTTTCTTTTCTTTCTGTTCTTCAGGCGTTGCCTCGAAGCACCATGGTTCCGGATAGACATATGCATAAAGCGAATCCCCGGATGCGGTCAGATAATAGCGCATCCCTCTATGGGAACCCGAGAAGGGTTCCTTTTTTAATGCATTGACAGTGAGTCCAGGAGTTGAGATCATAACGGCACCTCTCTTAAATTATTGATACTACGACTTTAACACAGTTTCGTGGAATTGGCAAATCCGAGTTTTTTGTTGGAAATTTTTTGCGGGAAATTAATTTTTATGGGAAATGTCGTAATTTGTTGAATTTAGTTATTTTCTGTGTTAAATTATTCTTCATATAGTTTCCAGAAAATGGTAATTCAATGCAGGAGAGATTGCTATGAAAAGAGAATATCTGAAGGAGAATGTATATGAGGCTTTTAAGAGCCGGATGGAATTGATTTTTCGGGAATTTGACAATATCTATCTGTCATTCTCCGGCGGAAAGGACAGCGGGCTGCTGCTGAATCTGGTATTGGATTACCAGCAGAGATACGCGCCCGGCAGGAAGATCGGAGTCTTCCATCAAGACTTTGAAGCGCAGTACACGGTTACCACAGAGTATGTGGAACGGACATTCGAGCGCATCAAAGATCTGGTGGAGCCGTATTGGGTCTGTCTTCCAATGGCAACCCGGACGGCTCTGAGTAATTATGAGATGTACTGGTATCCGTGGGATAACAAGAAGAAAGACTTGTGGGTGAGAGATATGCCGGATAAAGAATACGTGGTCAATCTGGAGAATAATCCGATCACGACATACCGCTACCGGATGCATCAGGAAGATCTGGCGAAGCAGTTTGGCCGCTGGTATAAGATATCTCACGGAAACAAGAAGACGGTATGCATACTGGGTATGCGTGCAGGCGAATCGTTGCAGAGGTACAGCGGCTTTCTGAATAAAAAGTACGGGTATAAAGAGGAGTGCTGGATCAGTATGCAGTTTAAAGATGTCTGGTGCGCATCGCCGCTTTATGATTGGAGTACGGAAGACGTCTGGCACGCGAATTACATCTTCAATTATGATTATAATCATCTGTATGATCTCTATTATAAGGCGGGGCTTAAGATCTCACAGATGCGCGTAGCGTCACCGTTCAATGACTATTCGAAGGATTCTCTTAATCTGTACCGGGTGATCGATCCTCAGATATGGGTAAAGCTGGTAGGAAGGGTGAAAGGAGCGAACTTCGGGGCGCTTTACGGAAGAACGAAAGCATTGGGATACCGCAATGTTACGCTGCCCGAGAACCATACATGGAAATCCTATACGATGTTTCTTCTGGATACGCTTCCTGCGAAGCTCCGCAATAATTATATCAAGAAATTCAATACTTCGATCAAGTTCTGGCATGAGACAGGAGGAGGGCTTGACGAGGAGGTTATTAAGGAACTGGAAGAACACGGATACAACATCAAGAGGAACGGAGTATCCAATTATACGCTGAGTAAGAAATCAAGAGTTATTTTTCTGGATAAGATACCGGATAATACGGATGATATCAAGGCGACGAAGGATATTCCAAGCTGGAAGAGGATGTGCTGCTGTATCCTGAAAAATGACCATATCTGCAGAACTATGGGATTTGGGATTACCAGAGACCAGCAGCGGCAGATTGACGCAATACGAAAAAAATATAAAGGTGTGGAGGCGATGGAATATGGAGTATAAGAGTCCGGTATACAATGTGATCGCGGTTTCGGTTGAGAAGGTCGTTCCCAATACATACAATCCGAATGCGGTGGCGCCGCCGGAGATGAGACTGCTCTATGACAGTATTAAGAATGACGGTTATACGATGCCGATCGTCTGTTATCATGATAAGGCAGAGGATCAGTATATCATTGTAGATGGATTTCACAGATATCGTATCATGCTGGAACATCCGGACATCTATCAGAGGGAGCATGGATTGCTTCCGGTATCGGTCATCGAGAAGCCGTTGGAACAGAGGATGGCGAGTACGATCCGGCATAACCGCGCCCGGGGAAGCCATGACGTAGACTTGATGGGAAATGTTGTAAAGGAACTTCATGAGCTGGGACGTTCGGATGCGTGGATATCCAAACACCTTGGGATGGAGCGGGACGAGATCCTGCGGTTAAAGCAGATCACCGGACTTGCGGCGTTGTTTAAAGACATCGAATTCGGACAGGCATGGAGACCGGAAGAGGAAAATGTCTGACGGAACTGTCAACAGCTCCCTGGGAAATGCAAAGCGGCAGTTGTGGCAATAATAAGAAAATGATATCATATCAGTAGTATTTGACAATTTTACCAAAATTGACTATAATACACTTAACAGGATAGCTGGAAGGTGACTTGTCCTCACCCGTCCCGGCGATTTCATACTAAACTACTAGAAGTAGCCGTTCCTAAACTTTAGCGAGAGCAGGACGGCTATTTCTTATGCGTATAATTCAGAATCGCGACAATCAGTAACGCGAACGTTAGCAGGATCATGAATTCTTCATATGTACTCATAATAATCACCACCTTCCGCAGGATCTCGGAACGGGTGAGAGCACGTCCCCCGGCTATCCGGGTAAGTATACTATTGTCAATGTGCATTCATCGTCGTTTCCTGATGTAGTCAGAGCCCGCACTTCTGATAAGTATCAAAAAAGACTGGAAACATTGATTTCACAGCGTTTCCAGTCTATACAAAGCAGATAACGGGAATCGAACCCGCCTCTCCAGCTTGGGAAGCTAGCATTCTACCAATGAACTATATCTGCATGCCATTTATTATAATACGGTTTTTTCCAAAATGCAATCATTTTCTAAAAAAATCCAAAATTCTAAATTTTAAAAGTTACAAATTCATATGTTTGTAAAAAAACTTAAGAAATTCTTCATACTTTCTATCGTAAGTGTTTGGATTTATGCGGTATAATGATAAAAGTTATGGTGGAGGGGCTTATGAACAAAGTAATAGAAGTGAAAGAGCTTTATAAGTTGTATCGTGTAGGAGACGAAGTTGTACGTGCCTTGGACGGAGTAGGATTTGAGATCTATGAAGGTGAGTTCTGTGCGATTGTCGGGACTTCCGGTTCAGGCAAATCTACTCTTTTGAATATGCTTGCGGGCCTGGAGAAACCCACGAAAGGAAGTGTGGTGATCGCCGGGCAGCATATCGAGGGGCTTACGGAAGAGCAGTTGGTCAGGTTCCGCCGGGAGAATGTCGGGTTTATCTTTCAGTCATTCCATCTGCTGGGAACGATGAATGCCCTGGAGAACGTAGCGCTGCCTTTAAGTTTCAGGGGGGTTCCGAGGGATGTGCGGATGAAGAAGGCTGATAAGATGCTGGAGTTGGTGAAACTTAAGAAGCATAAGAAGCATCTGCCGAATCAGATGTCAGGAGGGCAGCAGCAGAGGGTCGGTGTAGCAAGGGCTCTGGTGGTTGACCCGAAGATCATATTTGCCGATGAGCCGACGGGGAATCTGGATTCACATACATCAGAAGATGTCATGCGGCTGATGCAGCAAGTGGTAAGAGAGCAGAAGAAGACGCTTGTCATGGTAACCCATGATTCTCATCTGGCAACTTACGCGGACAGAGTCTTTCATATCCGGGACGGAAAGATTCTGAAGATTGAGTATAACTCAGATTAGTCCGGTCTGAGCTGTATGAAAGATTATTTGGAAGAAAGTAGTTGAGGAGGAACTGATATAATGAGAGCATTAAAAAGAATCCTGGCAGGAATGTGCATGGCGGCGGTGATGATGACGATATTCACTCCGTCGGAACTTAAGGCGTCAGAGCTTAAGGCGCCGAGAGGAATTGAAATTACGGCAGAAGAGACGACGGTGCCCGTACTGGGTCCGGGAGAGACTAAGATTTGGAAGTTTACCATACATAACGGTAATGAGCAGGCTGCGAATAATGTGGTGATAATTCCAAAGTTAGGAGGTTCCGGAGCGTGGCCGTTTGTAGAAGCATGCCAGGAGGTGAATATAGAGAAGATTGATCCGGACGGAAGTGCCTCAGTGGAATATATATTTACACAGCGGGATGACGCGCCGACTGCGGTACATAAGATTCAGTTTGATGTGTATGCGAACGGCGAGGCGGAGCTGATGGCTTCCCAGAATTTTTATATCAAAACGACTGAAAAAGAAAAGGAAGAAAAGCCGCTTCCATTCCCGGATAACAGTGGAAATAATGTGAATGGTTCCGACAGTGTGAACGGCGATAACAGCGATAACAACGATAACAGTACGGATGATATGACCGATGCCGGACAGCAGCCTGGCGAGCCGCCGATCGTTTCCGACGGCAGCAGTGATTATATGATGGCGGATGCGGGCGGCTTCAGCAACGGCGGCGTGATCTCAGGGGGAGGCTCGAATTCCGGTTCCGTCTCTGTCCCAAGAGTTATCGTTACGGGATTTTCTACAGATCCGGCAGAGGTGCGCGCGGGAAGTAATTTTGCATTGATTATACATCTGAAGAATACATCGAAAGCAACGGCAGTGAGAAATATGCTGTTCGATCTGAACGCGCCGACAGAGGGCAGTGATGAACAGTCTGTAGCGCCGGCATTTCTGCCTGCGTCCGGTTCGAGTTCAATCTATCTGGACGGAATCAAGGCAAATGGAACCGCAGATATATCCATACAGTTGAACGCCAAGGCAGATCTGCTGCAGAAGCCTTACAGTGTTGACCTCAGTATGAAGTATGAAGATGCGGAAGGCTCTCAGATAGAGGCGTCGTCCAGTATCTCGATTCCTATCAAACAGGATGCCAGATTCGAGTTCAGTGATTTTGAGATCAGTCCTGAGAGCATCTCCGTGGGGGATGAGGCGAACGTGATGTGCAATCTGTATAACCTGGGCAGAATCAAGCTGTACAATGTGAAAGCAGCTTTTGAGGGTTCCTGCATTAAGAAGGAAGAGGTATTCCTCGGCAATGTAGAGTCCGGCGCGAGCGCGTCGATCGACGCGATGTTAGAAGGGGCTGAGGCGACAGAAGGTCCGGCAAAGGTTAAGATGACGGTAAGCTATGAAGATGAAGCAGGTAAGATTGCCGTGGTTGAGAAAGAATTGGAGCTGGAAGTGACAGAGGCTATAGAAAGCGATATGATGACAGGCGGCATGGAGATGATAGAAGAGGAACAAAAGGGATTTCCGGTGCTCCCGGCTGCGGTGCTTGGGGCAGTAATTCTTATCATTATTATCATCGTGGTTGTTATTAAGAGAAGAAAGAAGAGACAGAGGATGAATGAAGAGGAGGGATTGCTGGATGAGCTGGATAGACCTTCTGAGGATGAGCGTTAGCAATCTGAAGAGACGGAAGCTTCGGACTTTTCTGACGGTTCTCGGTGTTATCATCGGTACGGCGTCTATCGTAGTCATGATCTCTCTGGGGTTAGGGCTTCAGGAATCTTTGTACCGCGAAGTGGAACAATCCGGAGGTCTGACCAGTGTTAAAGTGACAGGTGCATCCGCCGGAGATTCTATGTTTTACTCATCTTCCGGTGAAGGAGAGGAAGAGTCGAAGAAATATATTAACGACCAGGCGATTCGTGAGCTTGCGCAGGTAGGGCATGTAACTTTGGCCTCTCCGGTATATGAGATATGGGTGAACATGCTGAAAGGCAGGTACGAAGGTTCCGGTCAGTTGGTGGCGATGACGCCTGAGGCGCTTGCCGCAAGGAACATCCCGTTGGCGGAGGGAACTCTCCCGACGCCGAACAGCGGGAATCTGGAGCTGTTATATGGGAACGGAGTGTCCACGATGTTCTATGAGAGAGGAACAGGAAGCGGCTACTATGAGACCGGAGAGATGCCGGATATTGATTTTGCTAAGGATTCCATCTTTTTGATCCTTGATCAGGATGGATATTATAACAGTATGGGGAGTACCCCGATGATGGGGACAGATGAGTCCGGCGGTCAGCCTTCGGCTCCGAAGACGGTGCAGAAACACGTGGTAAAGGCGAGCGGAATCGTAGAAGGAGGACCGGAGGAGTATACTGCGAATTATTATAATATCTATTGCGATCTGAATACACTGAAACAAGTTCTGAAGAAGGAGTTTTCCGGCAGGGTAATCCCGGGGCAGCCGTCGACGAAGTCGGGGAAGCCATATAAGGAGTTCTGCTATTCTTACGCACAGGTGAATGTGGATGACATTGATAATGTGGAGAAAGTGGCGGCGAGTATCCGTGAGATGGGGTATAATGTAGAGACGAATGTGGAATATCTGAACAGTATGCAGAGTCAGTTCAACATTATTCAGGCAGTGCTTGGAGGGATCGGCGCGGTGTCTCTCTTTGTGGCGGCGATCGGAATCGCCAACACGATGATGATGTCTATCTATGAGCGGACCAAAGAGATCGGCGTGATCAAGGTGCTGGGCTGCAGCCTTAAGAATATTAAGCAGATGTTTCTGTTAGAAGCGGCGTTCATCGGCCTGATCGGAGGCGCGGCAGGGAATATACTGAGTTTCCTGATGTCATGGGCGATTAACCTGGTAACGGGTCATGGAGCGGCCATGGGATTCGACGGAAATATCTCGTATATCCCTATGTGGCTGGTACTCCTGTCGATGGGATTCGCCATGCTGGTAGGTATCATAGCCGGATACTTTCCTGCATTGCGCGCGATGAAGTTAAGCCCGTTGGCGGCTATCCGCAATGAATAGAAATCATTCTTCTATAATATGAATCTCCAGATAATCAAAATCAATGGAGTCTACGAAATTATCCTGGGTAAACCGTGTCTTGTCGTGGCGCTTGAATTCTTCGATGTTCGCGTCCAGCCAGATTGGTTTGCTCAGGTCAAATTCATAGCAGACGGCGTCCAGAGCGTTGAAGATCTTATGTGTCCGGGTATCGTCGTTATCCTCACAGATAACGGTATCCCGGACCATTCTATTGTCTTTGAATTCCTTTCCCCATAATCGAAACATATCCATACCTCCCTGAATGAGTTATATACTCCCGGTTTCCGAAAATACATAATTTAGTATAACATGTCTCTTTTTTTTATACAACATTCGGAAAAATATTTCATATCTCATTTGACATCGGAGAAATGTTGTGGTAGACTCATGTGACAAGACAGTTGTATATTTACACAAACTGTCATGTAAATAGATACGGCTTACAGGCGATAAGGAGAGAGTAAGATGGACAGATTAAAGAAAACATTAGACAGAATATTTATTGAAGGACTAAGCGCAATGGCGCAAGGGTTATTCGCGACGCTGATCATAGGGACGATTATCCAGCAGATCGGGACGTTGATAGGCGGAACGGTAGGAGATATGATATTCGTAACGGGTAAAGTGGCGGCGTCTCTGACGGGAGCGGGTATCGGAGCGGCGGTAGCCTATAGATTCCAGGAATCCCCGCTGGTTGTAGTATCCGCAGGAACGGCTGGTATGGTGGGCGCGTTCGCAAGTAAATTATTGGCGGGCGCGCTGTTGGTTGACGGCGCAATGGTATATGCAGGTCCGGGCGAACCCTTGGGCGCGTTTATCGCTGCTTATGTGGGCATCTACTTCGGGCATCTGGTGTCCGGCAAGACGAAGGTAGATATCCTGATAACCCCGATTGTCTGTATCGGGACGGGATCTGTGGTAGGGCTTATCTTAGGACCGCCGATCTCAGGGTTCATGGCATGGCTTGGTGCACTGATCAACTGGGGGACAGAACAGCAGCCCTTCTTAATGGGAATCGTGGTATCCGTTCTGATGGGTATGATTCTGACGCTTCCCATCAGTTCCGCAGCTTTGGGAATCATATTGAATCTGTCCGGTCTTGCGGCGGGAGCGGCGACAGTCGGCTGCTGCTGCAATATGGTAGGATTTGCTGTGGCAAGTTACAGAGAGAATAAGATCGGGGGACTGTTGGCGCAGGGAATCGGTACATCTATGCTGCAGGTTCCGAATATCGTGAAGAAGCCCATTATCTGGCTTCCGGCCATTCTCTCAAGTGCAATCCTGGGTCCTGTCGGAACATTGGCGCTTCACATGACAAGCAACGCGACAGGGTCCGGTATGGGGACTGCCGGACTGGTAGGGCAGATAATGACGTGGCAGACGATGGTTCAGTCAGAATCACCGTCAGTGGTTCTGATTAAGATACTTGTAATCCAGATCATCCTTCCGGCGGCGGTTACGCTTGGAATATCAGAGTTTATGCGTAAGAAAGGCTGGATTAAATACGGAGATATGCAGTTGGATCTGTAGCAATTGAAAAGGCCTGAGATTAACTCAGGCCTGAAACCGCTATGCGGTTTTTGTGGGTAATTTCTTTTCTTTTCGTACTGATCTTTAACTCTTCTTGTTCTCTCAGGCATTCCAGGATCGCTTCGTTCAGCGACAGCATTTTCTCATCTAATGAAGATACCATCTCTGCACATTCTTTTAGTTCCTTGCTGATATATCCAGGAGCATTTCCTTCGAATTTGTAATAAATCTTATGTTCCAGGCTTGCCCAGAAGTCCATGGCGATCGTCCGTATCTGAATCTCTACCTTCGTGTCTACTACGCTGTCCGATAAAAAAATCGGCACAGATACTATCATATGATAACTTTTATAGCCGCTATCTTTCGGATTCCTGATATAATCCTTGATTGACAGAACTTTCAGATCGTTCTGGTTGCCGATCATCTCTGCCAGTTGATAGATATCAGATGTGAAGGAACAGATCAGTCTTACGCCCGCAATGTCGTTGACATATTTGACCATGTTCTCGATTGATATCTCGTATCCGTTCTTCCTTAACTTCTTTACTATACTGTCTGGTGTCTTTACTCTTGTCTTAATATGCTCTATCGGATTATACTTATGTACATGCTGGAATTCATCATTCAATATATCAAGCTTTGTTCCAATCTCTTTCAGCGCCGAATTATACAGGAACATGATTGTCTTCCAGCTGTCAACATCTTCATAATTCTTTATTGCATTTTCCATTATAGTATCTCTCCTCTCATATCGAAGAGTTAATTCGTACTAATATCAGTATATCATATAGGGCTAAATATGTCATGAATTTCACATATATTTAAGAAAGATTTTTCACAGTTTGATATTTTTCACATCTGTGGAGCCCCTAATATTCGATTCCCTCCCTGGCGCTTCTTCCCAGATCAAACTGATGCTTGATCTTCTTCATCTCCGTAACATAATCCGCGACTTCAAGGAGCTTCTCCGTGATCTGATGTCCTGTAAGTATGATCTCCAGACCTCTCGGTTTATGTGTGATAAAACTGATCAGCTTCTCCTCGCTTAGCACCTGCAGGTTCACGGCGCACAATGCTTCATCCAGAAGCAATATATCGAAAGGAGTACAGAATTTGATGATTTCATCCAACGCTTTATTGTTATAATGACGAAGTTCGGCGCGCTCGTCCCCGTTCATATTGCTTACGAATTTGACCGATTCTCTGCCGGGCAGACAGGTGATATTCGGAATTGCCTCAAGAATGTTCCTTTCGTTCGAAGAATTATTCTTGAGAAACTGAAAGACCAATACGCGCAGGCCGTGCCCGGCGGCTCTTATCGTAAGGCCTACGGCGGCGGTTGTCTTGCCCTTTCCGTTTCCATAATATACATGTACTCTTCCTGTGCCCGTCATATTCTTATCCCCGCTTTCATCTACGCCTGATATGTACTATTATAGACCGCATAAGGTGAATTGTATAGCAATTAATATGTGAAAATTAATCCAATAGACAAAATCTATATATAAGACAATATATTATAAAACTCTATTTGAAGACAGGGCGAAGGGTTTATATAATAGTATTATAGGCGGCAGAGGAGATTTCTGTGCCGGATTCGAAGAAGGGGAGATCATAAGATGTTCATAGATACGCACATGCATGAGATGACATACTCGAAAGACAGTTTTCTAAAACTGGATCAGATGGCTGCAATTGCCAGAGAAAAAGGACTTGGGGGAATCTGTATCACGGACCATGACAGTATGGGACTTAAGGATTATGCCGCGGAGTATACCAGGAAGACAGGATTTCCGGTATTCGTCGGGATAGAGTTCTTCTCGCTGCAGGGTGATATCGTGGCTTTCGGAATCGATGATTATCCCAGAGAGCGTATCCGGGCGCAGGAATTCATCGACTTAGTCCGGGCGCAGGGCGGAGTGTGCTTTGCGGCTCATCCGTTCCGCAACAATAACCGCGGCCTGGAAGACCATCTCCGGCAGGTGGAGGGGCTTCATGGTTTGGAGGTATTGAACGGCAGTACGTCTATAGAAGCATGCAAGACGGCTGCGCGGTATGCAAGGGAATTGGGTCTTTTTACTCTGGGTTCCAGCGACTGTCACGTACCGGAGAAAGTGGGGGTCTGCGCCACTTATTTTCCCGAAGAAGTGCGTACCATGGAGGAGTTTCTGGCCGTTTTCAAAAAGGGGGGTATGAAGCCTGCTTATTATGACGGCAGTACATACCGGATTATAGATATAAAAGAGTGTGGGGAATTTCCTCAAACTATTTTATAATATATTAATTTCCCGTTTACCTTTTGGTCGATCAGTGATAGAATATGTCTATAAGTGCCAAAAGAGGCGGAGACAAGAAAGGTGGAATCACGTATGATTACAGTCAATGCAATGGGTGACAATTGCCCGATCCCAGTCGTTAAGACGAAAAAGGCAATGCAGGCGCTTACCGGACCGGAGACCATAGAGGTTCTGGTTGATAACGAGATCGCCGTGCAGAATGTAACGAAGATGGCATCCGGCGCCGGAGGACAAGTTTCTTCGGAGAAGCTTGGCGATGCAGAATTCAAGATAACCATAAGCATGGAAGGCGCGGTGAAGGAAGAGGCTTCGGAGGATGCAGTATGCGCGCCGGATGCCAGGGATAATATGGTGGTAGTCGTTTCTTCTGACCGTATGGGTATAGGAAATGATGAACTGGGTAAAGTATTAATAAAAGGATTCATCTTTGCGGTAACTCAGTTGGACGCTTTGCCGAAGACGATGCTGTTCTATAACGGCGGAGCGACGCTGACGACGGAAGGTTCGGATTCTTTGGAAGATCTGAAATCTTTAGAAGCGCAGGGTGTTGAGATCCTGACCTGCGGAACCTGCCTTGATTATTATGGAATGAAGGATAAACTGGCGGTAGGTTCTGTGACGAATATGTACAGTATTGTTGAGACAATGGCAAAAGCAGGGAAGATTATCAGACCATAGCAGATAATGAATGCGATGTTGTTAAAAGACGATTGAATAAGCTTCCGGACAATTGTCCGGAAGCACACGTGAGATGTACTCACAGAGTTGAGGGGGATAATGAGAATGAAATCAGATGTCAGGTTAACGCAGTTAAGTAAGACGGCTGGCTGAGCGGCGAAGATAGGTCCGGAGACCCTTGCTCAGGTACTGAGCAAGTTACCAGGGTTCCATGATGATAATTTAATAGTAGGGATTGAGACATCCGACGACGCGGCCATATATAAGGTCACTGATGAGATTGCGATGATCCAGACGGTGGATTTCTTTACTCCGATTGTAGACGATCCTTATATGTTTGGACAGATAGCGGCGGCGAACTCTTTAAGCGACGTATGGGCGATGGGAGGAGAGCCGGCAGTGGCGCTTAACATAGTCGGATTCCCGAATTGTCTGGATCCGGCGATATTGGGCGACATCCTTGCGGGTGGCGCGATGAAGGTGAAAGAAGCAGGAGCGGTGCTGGTGGGAGGACATTCCGTACAGGACGATGAACCGAAATACGGATTGTGCGTATCCGGCTTTGTACATCCTGATAAGATATTTAAGAATTATGGCTGCAGACCGGGAGATATCCTGGTACTCACGAAGCAGATCGGAAGCGGTGTAGTGAATACTGCGATCAAGGCGGATATGGCGTCCGCATCCGCGATTCGGGAGGCGCAGACGGTCATGGCATCCCTGAATAAGAAGGGTAAGCAGTTAGTAGAGAAATACGATGTATCCGCATGCACGGATATCACAGGTTTCGGACTGCTGGGACATTGTGTGGAGATGGCTTCGGCCAGTGAAGTGACATTTGAGATTCGAGTGAAAGATATTGCGTATTTTGAAGACGCGATAGCATATGCGAAGATGGGGCTGGTTCCGGCGGGAGCTTATAAGAACCGGGGATATTCCATCGATAAAGTAGAGACAGGAGGAGTAGAGGAGCATTACCTGGATCTTCTGTATGATCCCCAGACTTCCGGCGGGCTGCTGATCAGCGTAGCGCCGGATAACCTTAAGGACTTGCTTTCGGATGTTCAGAAAGCAGGAATGGATACGACTGTTTCTGTAATAGGTAAAGTTGCCGAAAAGAGCGACAAATTGATTCGGCTCTGTTAATTATGCGGCAGCCGGACGGTGGTTTCAGTAAGCCGGATGGCAGTTCAGGAAAAGAAGAATAGAAATAGCAGGGAAAAGAAGATGATGAATAAAAATATGTTATATCGCAGTATTCCGAAAGTAGATGTGCTGCTGGAGAATGAGACGATCCAGGATCTGATTGATCATTATAGCAGAGACACCGTTATGGAGGCGATCCATACCGAGATGGATAAACTGCGCAGATTTATCGGAGAGTGTGATGATGAAGAGGCTGCGAAAGCGCAGATAGAGCTGCTGCTGGCGCATATCGAGATGACGGTAGCGGCGATGCATACGCCGAATATGCGTATGGTGGTGAACGGTACGGGGACGATTCTGCATACGAATCTGGGACGTGCCCCCATCGGACATGAGCATATGAGACGTATTACTGCCATAGCCACCGGATATTCGAATCTGGAGTATAATCTGAAAGCCGGGCGCCGGGGGGAGCGTTACTCTCATTTTGAGAAGCTCTTATGCAAGCTTACGGGTGCCGAGGCAGCCATGGCGGTGAATAATAACGCGGCGGCGGTAATGCTGATCTTAAGCTCGCTTGCGAAAGGCGGAGAGGTTGTGGTTTCCCGGGGGGAACTGGTAGAGATCGGCGGCAAATTCCGGATTCCGGATGTAATGGAACAGAGCGGAGCGACGCTTGTAGAAGTAGGTACGACGAATAAAACGCATTATGACGATTATGAGAATGCGGTTACGGAGGAGACAAAAGCTCTTCTCAAGGTGCATACGAGCAATTACAGGATCGTTGGTTTTACAGAGAGCGTGGGAATCGACGAGCTGATCCCGCTTGCAAAAAAGCATGGGATTCCGGTAATCGAGGATCTGGGAAGCGGAGTACTCATAGACCTGAGTAAATATGGAATTACATATGAACCGACCGTTCAGGATTCTATCGCAAAGGGTGCGGATGTAGTGTGCTTCAGCGGCGATAAGCTGCTGGGGGGACCGCAGGCGGGGATCATCATCGGACGGAAGAAATACATCGACATGATGAAGAAGAACCAGCTTACCCGTGCATTGCGGATCGATAAATTCACGGCGGCGGCTCTGGAGCTGGTGTTGCAGGAGTATCTGTCTGAGGAAAAGGCCATTCAGAATATTCCGGTACTCAAGATGATTACCAGATCTTTGGAGGACGTGACCTGGAAGGCGGAGAAGCTTTGCGGGCTTTTGAAAGAGGCCGGGCTTCCGGCGAAGATAGGGCTGGAGGAATGTGAGTCGCAGATCGGCGGGGGATCGCTGCCCCTTGAGAGGATACCGAGTATGGCGGTAGCCATCCGCCCTGAGAAGATCAGCGTGGCGGAATTAGAAGAACGTATGCGCCATCTTCCGGTGCCCATCATCCCCAGAGTGGCCAATGATACGGTTCTCATGGATGTAAGGACAATAGAACGGAGGTTTTTCCAGATTATCGTGAGTCAGATGAAGGAATTAGATGT
Source organism: Lachnospiraceae bacterium (assembly GCA_910574285.1). GTDB lineage: Bacteria > Bacillota > Clostridia > Lachnospirales > Lachnospiraceae > Sporofaciens. The sequence goes on from CAJTAL010000002.1 coordinate 102,842, forward strand.
ATTGGAAGAAGTCAGTCTGATCGCGGGACGGTAAAAAGAATAGAAATGTAAAGGCGGAAGACAGATATGAAGAATATCATTATTGGTACTGCGGGACATATCGATCATGGCAAGACGACGCTGATCAAGGCGCTGACGGGACGGAATACGGACCGCTGGGAGGAAGAACAGAGGAGAGGGATCACGATAGACCTGGGATTCACGTATTTTGATCTTCCGGGCGGCGACCGTGTCGGGATTATCGACGTCCCGGGACATGAACGCTTCATTAATAATATGGTTGCGGGCGTGGTGGGCATGGACCTGGTGCTTCTGGTGATCGCGGCGGATGAAGGGATCATGCCGCAGACACGGGAACATATGGACATCCTGAATCTGCTTGGAATCGAGAAGAGTATTATCGTTCTGAATAAATGTGATATTGTGGATGAAGAATGGCTTGAGTTGGTAGAAGAAGAGGTAAAAGACGAGCTTGAAGGAACCTTTCTTGAACAGGCGCCGGTAGTTAAGGTATCGGCGGCGACAGGGGAAGGCTTAGAGGGGCTTGTCGATATGATAGAGAAGATGACCAGGGATGAGGTGACCGAGAAGGATGTGCAGACGATTCCAAGACTTCCCGTCGACCGTGCATTTACCATCTCAGGCTTTGGGACGATCATTACGGGGACGCTGGTATCGGGAACGATCACCAAAGAAGATACCCTGTGGATGTATCCCGTTGATAAAGAATGCAAGATACGCAGCATACAGGTGCATGGACAGAACAGGTCGATTTGTCAGGCCGGACAGCGTGTTGCGGTCAATCTATCCAATGTAAAGAAGAAAGAAATCCGAAGAGGGTGCGTCCTGGCGCCGAAGAACAGTATGAAGAATACAGATCTTCTGGATGTGAAGCTTCGTATTCTGGATTCCTCTGTGCGTGTCCTGACGAATCACACAAGGCTTCATTTTTTCACGGGAACCAGCGAGATCCTGTGCAGGGCAGTACTTCTTGATCAGGAAGAGTTAGGACCCGGGGAGAGCGGATATGTGCAGCTTCGATTAGAAGAAGAAATCGCGGTCAGGCGAGGCGATAAGTTTGTGGTGCGCTTCTATTCTCCGATGGAGACTATCGGTGGGGGCGTAATCCTGGAACCGAATCCAAGTGTGAAGCGGCGTTTCCGTCAGGATGTGATTGAAGAATTAGAGCGTAAAGAGTCCGGTTCGACAGCGGATGTGATTGAACTCCATGTAAAGGCGCATGGAGATACGCTGGTTACTTTGGCGGAGCTTGCGAAGCTTACAGCTCTTTCGCCGGAGGAAGTGAAGGAGGACGCAGAAGAGTTAGAGAGTAAGGGGCTGGTGTATCTGTTCCCGATGCGTAAAGATACCTATGTGTGGCATGCGGACAGCAGACGCGGGGCGGAACGCACGATGATTGAGGAATTGGCGGCGTATGAGGAGAAGTATCCGTATCGCTACGGGATGAAGAAAGCGGAAGTTCAGGGCACTCATTTCCAGAAGGTGCGTCCGAACGTATTTGACAAGATGCTGGAGATGCTTGTGGAGGACGGAAGTATCAGGCGTGTGGATGAATTTTTGTGTACGCCGGGTTATGAGGTAAGAAAGGATCAGACGTTTGACAGAGTATCGGGCATCCTTCTGGATTCGTTCCGGGATGCGGGATATGATTTTGTGCGCTATTCGGAGATCGGGTTTTCGAGAGAAGATATGATGGTGTCGGACGATATCCTGAATATCCTTCTGGAAGAGGAGAAGGTCGTAAAAGTAACGGAAGATATGTATACGCTGAAGGAGAATATGGAGCGTGCGAAAGAGCTGATACAGGAGCGGTTAATGGAAGACCCCCTGATTACGATCGCCCAGGTGCGCGATATGTTTGGAACCAGCCGCAAGAGCGCGAAACCGATATTAGAATATATGGACAGTATTAAAGTAACTAAGAAGACCGGAGCAGAGAGCGAAAGGATAGCATACTAATGAACTTGAAACAGTTGGAGGCTTTTGTTCAGGTGGCGGAGGGCGGCAGTTTTTCGAAGGCAGCCAAAGAATTGTTTTTGACCCAGCCGACGATCAGCGCCCACATCGCTTCTCTGGAGAAAGAACTAAGCGTGAGGCTGTTTGTCAGGAACACGAAGGAAGTGAGTCTTTCTGACGACGGCAAGGATCTGTACCGATATGCCAGGCAGATGGTTGACCTGGAGAAGAAGATCGAGGAACGTTTCGGGACGAAGGGGGGCGCAGAGAAGCAGTGTATTACGATTGCCGCGTCTACGATCCCGGCGCAATATCTTCTTCCGAAGATATTGATTCGTTTCAGCGAGAAGTATCCCGGAGAGCAGATCAAGATCATGGAGACGGACAGCTCCCAGGTTGTGACCCGGATTGTGGAGAATATGGTGGATATAGGATTTACGGGAACTGTACTGGAGAAGAAGCATTGCAAATATATACCTTTTTATAAAGATGAACTGGTGATCATTACCCCGAATACGGAGAAGTACCAGAGGGTTAAGGAAGAGTCGCCGCAGGATATCCGGTGGATACTGGCGGAACATGTGATTATGAGAGAAGAGGGATCGGGTACGAGGAAGGAAGCCAGGAAGCAGATTAAGAAGGCGGGGGTTTCTCCGGATAAGCTGGAGGTGATTGCCAGTATCGAGAATCCCGAGACGATTAAGAAGTCTGTCATCAGGGGGATGGGAATCTCCTTTATGTCCAGGCTTGCTACGGAAGAAGAGGTGGAAGAAGGGTCTATCCTGGCATTCCCGATACCGATGGCGGACGACGGGCGCGATATTAATCTGGTATACAATAAGAATTATCAGTTGTCGGGGTCTGCGGAACGTTTTATCAAGGTTGTAAAAGAAGTATATCAGGTGCGGAAGAACTAGTACACTAGCGCACTGTATAGATAAAGAATGAAAACCTCCGGATTGTGCTTCAGCATGGCCAGGAGGTTTTTGTGTGTTTCAGGATGGTGTGCCTGCCATACAAGACTTTTTGATCCCGCTATTATATATATTATCTATAAGAGGTATGGCTATATAAATTTATTCAATTAGACGGATTAAAAAATTAGGAATATACTTTTAGTATAATCAAAAACTATTAACTTGAGATTGTTTGAATGTAAACACTGGAGACAGACAGTTGTGATAAGCGCTTTGTAAGATAAAGATTTGAGATCAGGAAGGGTAAAAGATATGATTTATTTGGATAATGCGGCGACGACTATGAGAAAGCCGCAGAAAGTAATTGATGCTGTTGTACAGGCTATGAGTTCCATGGGGAACGCGGGAAGAGGCGTGAACGATGCTTCTCTGAGCGCGTCCAGGATTATCTATGATACGCGGGAGAGAATCTGCCGCATGGTCGGCGGGACGAATCCCAGGCAGGTTGTATTTACCTGTAATTCTACGGAGAGCCTGAATATGGCGCTTCGGGGGCTTTTGAATCCGGGTGACCATGTAATTACGACGATGCTGGAACATAATTCGGTTCTCAGGCCTCTCTATGATCTGGAGTCGAAAGGGACGAAGCTGACGATCATAGGATGCAGGGAGAGAGGAACATTTGATATAGAGGATATGAGAAAGGCGATTACATCTGAGACGAAGATGATTGTCTGCACGAACGGGTCGAACCTTACAGGGAACTATGTGGATTTGAAGCCCATCGGAGAGCTGGCGCATGAGAACGGGCTCTTGTTTGTGGTAGACGCGTCCCAGACGGCCGGGGTCTTCCCTATCGATGTGGAAGAGATGAAGATCGACGTCCTGTGCTTTACCGGACATAAAGGAATGTTAGGCCCTCAGGGAACCGGCGGTATGTATGTGCGGGAAGGCGTGTCGGTACGATCGCTGAAAGCGGGCGGAACCGGTGTTCAGACATACAGCAAGACGCAGCCGGCGCAGATGCCTACGGCTCTGGAAGCGGGAACTTTGAACGGACATGGGATCGCGGGGCTGCATGCCGCGTTGGAATACCTGGAGGAATACGGGATTGATAATATCCGTGCGAGAGAGCAGAAACTGATGTGGCGCTTTTATGAAGGTGTTAAGGATATTGAGAACGTAACGATATACGGCGATTTTACTACGAAGAACCGTTGTGCGATTGTGACGCTGAATATCGGTGATTATGATTCCTCGGAAGTGAGCGATGCACTTCTTACAGAATATAGTATATCTACAAGATCAGGAGGGCATTGTGCACCGCTTATGCACGAAGCCCTTGGGACAGTGGAGCAGGGGGCTGTGAGATTCAGCTTTTCGCATTATAACACGGACGAGGAAGTGGACACAGCCATTCAGGCGGTCCGTGAACTGGCCAAAGAAGAGTAAGGAAAGTTTAAGGAGGAAGTAAGATGAATTTATCAGATTCAAAGAAAAAACTGGCGCTCGCCGGTGTGATCTGCGGACTTGTAGCGGCATGTCTTGCGTTCATGGGTAATCCAGCGAACATGGCGTTCTGTATCGCATGTTTTATCCGCGATACGGCAGGGGCGCTTGGTATGCACCAGGCAGAGGTGGTACAGTATGCAAGGCCTGAGATCATTGGTCTGGTACTGGGAGCATTTATCATCTCGATTGCAACAAAGGAATATCGTTCTACAGGCGGATCATCTCCGATGGTTCGTTTCGTCCTGGGAATGATTATTGTGATTGGATCCCTTGTATTCCTGGGATGCCCGCTGCGTATGGTGATCCGTATGTCTGCAGGCGACCTGAATGCATGGGTTGCGTTGATAGGGTTTATCCTTGGGGTGGCTACAGGTGTATTCGCACTTAAGAAGGGCTTCAGTCTTGGCAGAGCGCATGCGGTAAATAAAGTGGGCGGAACGATGTTTCCGGTAATCATGGTCGGAATCCTGATCATGGCGATGATCCCGTCTTTATTGAAGGCAAGCGAGGCAGGGCCTGGAAGTATGCATGCACCGATCATCGCATCGCTGGTCTGCGGACTGGTCTTCGGAGCAGTGGCGCAGAAGTCCAGGATGTGTTTTGCCGGAAGTATCCGGGATATCATTCTGATGAAGAATTTTGACCTGTTCAGCGTGATTGCGGGATTATTTGTGGTAATGCTGGTATTCAATCTGGCTACGAGCCGCTTTGTGTTAGGTTTTAATACGCCTGGTATCATCGCGCATTCCGACCATCTGTGGAACATCCTTGGCATGTATACGGTTGGGTTTGCCGCGACACTTGCAGGCGGCTGTCCGCTGCGTCAACTGATCCTTGCAGGACAGGGCTCTTCTGATTCTGCGGTAACGGTTATGGGAATGTTCGTGGGAGCAGCGCTGTGCCATAATCTCGGCCTTGCGGCAAGCGGAACAGCTATGAACGCGGAGACGCAGGAGGTCGTAGCGGGCGCTGTGCCGCCGCATGGAAAAGTGGCATGTATCATCTGTATCATTGTTTGTTTTGTGATCGCATTTACCAGCAAACGGGATGAAAATAAAAATTAATGGTTGAAATGAAACACGATACATAGTATTCTGGGAAAGAAGGTAATAATATGAAGGAAGTAGATGCAAGAGGTCTTTCTTGTCCGGAGCCGTTGATGCTTACGGCAGAAGCTCTTAAGGGAGCTTCAGGGCCGGTTAAGATCCTGGTAACGGAGCCTTATCAGAAGATGAACGTCGAGAAATATGCCAGGGATCATGGTAAGAAGTCAACAGCCAGCGAGAAGGACGGATATTTTGAAGTGGTGATTGAGTAAACATGAGAAAAAAAGAGTTAAAGCTGGTTGTAACATTCCATACGACTGCAGATGCGATGGCGATGGAGAAAGCGTGTAAGGAGTATCAGGTGCCCGGGCGTATTATACCGGTTCCGAGAGCGATCTCGGCGGGGTGCGGGCTGTCCTGGTGCGCAGATCTGGGAGACAGAGAACAGATTGTCGATATGATGCGCAAAGCAGGCATTGAAGAAGAAGAGATGCATGAATGTATGGTGTAGAGAATCAAAAAAAGAGACAGGTATGTTCCTTCGTGAACGTACCTGTCTTTTAAGGTGTAGCATCCATAATCATACTCCTTTAACGAATACATCTAACACATGCGGCAGAAGCTTGTCGCTGTGTTTTGTAAGTGAAAACTTACCTTTGAAAAGAGCCCAGTCATAAAGCATCGCCCGTTCATACATGGCATAGATGTCCATCAGTTCTTCCGCCGAGCTGGTATTTTCAAATTCCCCGTTTTTGAGAGCTTCATCCAGAATCTCCGTTATCCATTTGTAATAGAACCTCTTGTTATCTGCCAGAGATTTCTTATCCCTGGTAATAAGCTGTGAAGAATAGAGGTATGCAAGAAGATGGATATCAACGCTGCTTTCGATCATATAGAACAGTTCGTGGTTCAAAAGCAGTAACTTATCGTAAGCGGACATATCCGGGTCAATGGTTGAAGCTAATTCTTCATATTTCTGATCAAACAGATCAGAGAGGGAATTTAAAAGAGCTTCCTTTCCTTTGAAATAATGATAGAAAGTGCCTTTGGACGTCTTGGATGCTGCGATAATGTCTTCCACGGTAGTGTTGTCGTAACCGTTCTTGTAAAACAGATTCCATGCTGACTTGATAATACGGTTCTTCGTTGATCGCCTTTTGCGTGGCATTGGCATCATTCCTTTCATATTGGCATACCATTTATAAGAAGAGAAGCGGATCATCCCCTTAACCCGCTTCCTTGCTTATTGAGTATAGCATATCTTTTTATAAAATGCAAAGAATATACTCAAAAATCCTGTCTTTCATTTTTCTAATATCCGGCCTTTAGATAATTCCAATAATTAACCTACCTGGAAACCATATTTCAACGGATCTGTCGGATCGATCAGATAAGTTGCAACGCCTGTCAGGTAGCAGCTTCCTGTGATCATAGGAACAACAGCGTCGAAATCGCCGACTTTCGTCGTCTCTTTGATTACGCCCTTGAATAAGGAGCCGATGAAGCTCTCGTATATGAACTCCTCGCCGACCTTAATCTCGCCCCAGTGATGGAGTGTAGCAAGTTTTGCGCTTGTACCGGTTCCGCATGGAGAGCGGTCCGCCATAGCGTCGCCGAAGATAACAACGTTTCTCATAGTAGCCTTCTCCGGGTTTGGAGTTGGACCGTAGAATTCAACCAGATCAACGCTGGTGATGTCAAGGAGAGGATGCTGGATCGGAATCTCTTTGTTGATGATCTCTAACATCTTCATACCGAGCTTGGTGTACTCCGGAACAGTCTTTGGATTGATCTCGCCGATATCAAGCTTGGTGGTGTCAACCAGTGCGAAGAAGCTTCCGCCGAAGGAGATTGTGAACTCAATCTCTTTTCCGTCAACCGTTACTTTCTGATTTTCTTTGTATACGAAAGAAGGAACGTTGGTCAGCGTAACGCTCTCAACCTTACCGTCTTTTACGATGGCTTTCGTGCGGATCAATCCTGCAGGAGCTTCCAGTACGACTTCATTCTCGCCTTCTTTGGAATCTACGAGTCCGGCTTCAACAGCTACGGTTACGGCGCCGATCGTACAGTGGCCGCACATGTTCAGGTATCCGCCTGTGTCCATAAACATAACGCCGAAGTCCGCCTCTTTGTCTACCGGCTCACACAGGAATGCGCCGAACATATCATGATGTCCGCGCGGCTCAAACATCAGAGCGGTACGAACCTGATCGTAATTCTCTTCCATCCATTTCTTCTTTTCGATCATCGTGTTTCCTTCCGGCTCCGGAAAACCGCCGATTACAACACGGCAGAACTCACCTACAGTGTGAGCGTCAACTACCTGCAATGCACTTTCGAACCGATCGAAATTAACGTTTGCTTTTAATTCCATAATTCTTGTACCTCCTGGATTGTTAAAAAATTTTTTATAGATAGATTCTATAAATGTATCAAAAACACTTCGGGATTTCCCCAACAATACCCGTAGTGTCTTTTTCGAATTTATGATCTGCTTTTCGGCAAAAATCGGATTGTAAAGCAGAAAAAATATCCCCGGGCAGCAATTAAAACCCTTCTTTATATGATGAAAATCCCTGTAAAGCCGACAGGAAATTAACAAATAGACTACGTTCTAGTATACCGTTCAATTTACTTACCCCTATTATGACCGAAAACCCTTGAAAAGTCAATGCTTTTTTGGTATTATAAAAATATAAAAAAAGTGTTGAAATTAGTAGAAAACTATGTTAAGGTTATATCACATTTATGGGGGTAGATGGGTGACTGGTGTGCCTCCTGGTCTTCAAAACCAGTGTGGGGCGTTAAGAGCGTCCCGGGTGGGTTCGATTCCCACATGCCCTCGCCAAAAAATGTTAAATTGACATAATGAGATCCGGACGCGGGATTTTCAGATATAGATTTTTTCAATGAGCAGATGAAAGCGGCGGACACGGACGGATTGTATAGTGGATCGTATAGTGTATAGAACAGATTATTATAGAGAAGATTATTAAGGGAAGATATATAAAAGAATCCGGAAAAGAATCTGGAATCATCCGGAATCAGAAAGTAAACGGACTGAAAGGTTTCGTTTTTACTTAAATAAAGAAATAGCAAAGGAGAGAGATGGCAATGGGAAATGTACAGATTTTACTGCGTCAGCATGTTGGCGCTCCGTGTCAGGCGATCGTGAAAGCTGGGGACGTTGTTAAAAAGGGAACGAAGATCGCGACGCCGGCAGGACTTGGCGCGAACATCTTTTCAAGTGTGTACGGCGTAGTGGAAGAAGTTCTGGAAGACAGAATCGTCATTAAGCCGGACGAAGAGCAGAAGGACGAGTTCGTGCCGATTGAAGTGCCTGACGAGAATGATAAACTGGCGTTGGTGAAAGAGGCCGGTATTGTCGGAATGGGAGGCGCAGGATTCCCGACAGGCGTGAAGCTTGGGATCAACCTGGCGGAGACGGAGATGGCTGAGCTGGATCCGGAGATTAACCCGGAGCTTCCTGCAGGTTTTAAGCTGGAGCACAGTTATATCCTGATCAACGCCGCAGAGTGTGAGCCGGGATTGGAGCACAATATCAGGCAGATCGAAGAGCAGTGTGATAAGGTAGTCCGCGGCGTGAAGTATTGCATGGAGATCACACATGCGGATAAAGCAATATTTGCGATTAAGAAGAAAAATGAGAAGGCTGTTGAGATATTGCGGAAGGTAATCGCGGATGAATCCGACATAACGATTCATCTTCTCCCGGATATCTACCCGATGGGAGAGGAACGTGCGGTAGTAAGAGAGTGTCTGGGTGTGAATCTTACGACTATGCAGCTTCCGTCAGCGGCAAGGTCAGTCGTAGTGAACCTTGAGACGGCGGCTAAGATTGCGGAGGCTGTCGATGAGAAGAAGCCGTGTATCACAAAGAATCTGACCGTGCGCGGCAAGATCAACGGCGGCAACGCGGCACATGTATTCATGGACGTTCCGGTAGGCGTAAGCGTAGGGGAACTGATTGAGAGAGCAGGCGGCATCGACGGAGTATACGGTGAGATTATCATGGGAGGCGCTTTCACAGGTAAATCAACGGAGCTCGACGCACCGATCACGAAGACAACAGGCGGTATCCTCGTGACGATTGAGTTCCCGGATCTTCATGGAGCGAATGTGGGACTCCTTGTATGTGCGTGCGGAGGAAGCGAAGAACGTATGAGAGAGATCGCAGATAAGATGAACGGCAAAGTCGTATCGGTCTGCAGATGTAAACAGGCGATCGAGAATAAGCCGGGAGCGCCGCTTAAGTGCTTGAGGCCTGGAAATTGTCCGGGACAGGTGAAGAACAACATGCAGTTTAAGAAGGATAAATGTGAATACATTATCATCGGCAACTGTTCCGATTGTTCCAATACGGTTATGGCGTCCGGTCCGAAGATGGGGCTTAAAGTATTCCACCAGACAGATCATGTGATGAGGACGGTTGGCCATGCACTTTACAGGACTTTGAGAGTTTCGAAGCAGGTAGACCAGCTTCCGAGTGGAAAGTAAGGAAATAAAAGAGAGGTATTGCTGCTGTGGGCGGCGAGGACGGAGGACCCCCGATTCTTCTGTCCGGAGAAAGAGAGGTATCTCCGGCCGCAAACGGTTGTTATATACAAGAGGGCGCGATGTGCGCCGGTCCCGCCGGTGTTGTCAGATATCGGTATGGGAATGATTAAGGATATGTTCCGTAAGGAATATGCACAACAAATAAGGAGGGAAAACAATATGTCAATCACAGCTGAAACAGCGAAAGCTCATGCTCATGATCCAGCGGTATTATGTTGTAGAGCCGAAGGCGGCATTACAATTGAACCGGCGAATCTGGAAGATCCGGCAATCTTTGATGATTTGGTAGATTCAGGATTATTGAATCTTGACGGCTGTCTTACTATCGAGGAGGTTCTTGGAGCAAAACTTGCAAAAACTTGTGATTCACTCTGCCCACTTACCGCAGATGTTGTGGAGGGTGCGAAAGCACCGAGCGCACCTGTTGAGGAGGCAGCGGAGGAAGAAGCACCTGCACCGGCAGTACCGGCAGTATCTGCACCGGCAGCAGCGCCTGCGGCAGGCGGAGTATTAAAGATCCATATCGGAGAAGGCAAGGATATCGATCTTGAGATTCCGGTAGGAGCACTTGGAGGCGGAAACGCAGTGGCAGCGGAAGTTCCTACAGCAGCAGCGGCAGCGGCAGTAGAGGCAGCGGCGCCTGCGGCAGCGTTGGAGGAGAAAGTTGTAAGGACTCTGACAAGAAAGCATTTCAAAATCACAGATGTTAAGAGAGGACCTGAGACGAAGATCGAGGGAACGACTCTTTATATCCGTGAAGGTATTGAAGCAGAAGTTATTGCCGATCAGGAATTGGTAAAAGATTTCCACCTGGAGATTATTACTCCTGATCTGTATCATACCTATTCCGAGACCATCATGGACGTTCAGCCAATTGCGACAAAAGAAGGCGACGATGATATCGGCTGCGGCGTTACAAGAGTACTTGACGGCGTCGTTATGATGCTGACTGGTGTCGATGAAGGCGGAGTTCAGATCGGTGAATTCGGTTCATCCGAAGGATATCTGGATGAGAACATCATGTGGGGACGCCCGGGATGTCCGGATAAGGGTGAGATTTTCATCAAAGGTAATATTGTTGTTCAGGAGAAGACGAACATGGAGCGCCGTGGACCTATGGCTGCTCATACAGCTTTTGATATCATTACACAGGAGATCCGTGATGTGATGAAGAAGCTTGACGACAGTCTTGTGGCTGAGACCCAGGAGTTGAGACAGGTTCGCCGTCCTGGAAAGAAGAAAGTAGTTATTGTGAAAGAGATCATGGGACAGGGAGCTATGCATGATAACTTCATCCTGCCTGTAGAGCCTGTAGGTGTACTTGGCGCAAGAGCGAATGTTGATCTTGGTAATGTTCCGGTATGCGTATCTCCGCTTGAGGTTCTTGACGGATGTATTCATGCTTTGACATGTATCGGACCTGCATCAAAAGAGATGTCCAGACATTACTGGAGAGAGCCGTTGGTTCTGGAAGCTCTTCATGATGAAGAAGTTGATCTTTGCGGCGTTGTATTTGTCGGTTCACCGCAGATTAACGCTGAGAAATTCTATGTATCCAAGAGAGTGGGGCACACTGTAGAGATGATGGATGCTGACGGAGCTTTCGTAACGACAGAAGGCTTTGGAAATAACCACATTGATTTTGCAAGCCACATCGAACAGATCGGTATGAGAGGAATTCCTGTAGTAGGTATGTCCTATTGTGCAGTTCAGGGAGCGCTTGTTGTTGGAAACAAATATATGCAGTATATGGTTGATAACAATAAGTCTGAGTCCGGTATTGAGAATGAGGTACTTGGATGTAATACGCTTTGTCCGGAGGATGCGGTACGCGCGCTCTCTATGCTGAAGTCAGCTATGGCGGGAGAAGCAGTAAAGGCCGCGGAGAAGAAGTGGAATCCGAACGTTAAGTCTTCAAACGTTGAGTTAATTGAGGCAGCGTATGGTAAGAAGATTGCACTCGTAGAGAATGAGCAGTCTCTGCCAATGAGCCAGAAACGTAAAGAGAAATACGATTAATCAGGTGTTGGATTAGATGAATGACGAACGTTTGAAATATGGCGACAAGATCATATATATGGAAGGTGTCATCGTGGATGTGGACGACTGTAGTATCAGTATTGATCTGAAAGGGCGTCTGGGGTTTTTGAAAGCCCCGAAGCGGATGTTTATCTGTGACACTGAGCCGAAGGTGGGACAGGAAGTTGGTTTTCGTATGAGCTTCCCGGAACAGCTCGGTCCGGAGATTAATGATAAGTACGTCAGTAACATTGAAAAAGAACGGCGCAAACAAGATGAAATGCGTAAACGTTTGGATAATAAGGAGGTCTAAAAATGAGTTTAACGGTTGTTAAAGGTTTACAATCAGAGATATTCGTTCCTATTACTCCACCGTCTGTATGGACTCCGGTAACAAAAGAGCTTAAGGATATGTCTATTGCTCTGGCTACTGCAGCGGGCGTCCATAAGAAAGATCAGGAAAGATTCAATCTTGCCGGTGATTTTACTTGGAGAAAGATAGAGAATACAACTCCATCAAGTGAATTGATGGTATCCCATGGAGGATATGATAACAGTGATGTTAACAAAGACATTAACTGTATGTTCCCGATTGACAGAATTCATGAGTTGGCTGCGGAAGGCTTCATCAGAGCTTGTGCTCCTGTACATGCAGGATTCATGGGCGGCGGCGGAAACCAGGAGAAGTTCAAAGGCGAGACCGGGCCGGCTATCGCACAGATGTTTAAGGAAGAGGATGTTGACGCAGTAGTTCTCACCGCTGGCTGAGGTACCTGCCACCGCTCTGCAGTATTGGTGCAGAGAGCGATTGAAGAAGCTGGAATTCCTACTATTATTATTGCAGCTCTTCCTCCGGTTGTTCGTCAGACCGGAACTCCTCGTGCAGTTGCTCCGCTTGTTCCTATGGGAGCGAATGCGGGAGGCCCGCACAATGTTGAACAGCAGACACAGATCGTAAAGGCAACTCTGGAACAGTTGGTAGATATCCAGACACCTGGAAAGATTGTTCCTCTGCCATTCGAGTATGTTGCGAAGATATAAAAGGTATCAAAGGGCAGATGTTTGATGCATCTGTCCTTTTATAAATAGGGGGTGACTTAATTGGCTGATGAAGTGAAGGATCTGAGAAAACTTGTGATCAAAGCATTCCATATGAGCGAGATAGAATGGGGCGAGCACAATGATATAAAAGTAGACGGAAAGATGACGGTCAGCAAGGAGATGCTTGAAGAACTTGTAGCTGAGGAAGAATATATTGAGAAGATAGATCTTCAGATTATAAGGCCGGGCGATCATGACCGGTGGACGAATACGATTATGGACATCATTCCGATCTCTACGAAGGTGCTTGGCAAGATAGGAGATGGGATTACACACACGGTTACGGGCGTATATGTCATGCTTACCGGCGTAGATGTGAACGGGAAGCAGTGTCATGAATTTGGCTCATCAGAGGGTAATCTAAAGGAACAATTGTATCTGAACCGTGCGGGCACTCCCGGAGATGACGACTATATCATTTCCTTTGACGTGACCCTTGCTGCGGGTATGGGGCAGGAACGTCCTGGACCGACAGCGGCACACAGAGCCTGTGACAAATTCATTCAGAGCTATCGTGAGAAGCTTAAGAAGTTCCGAGGAGAGAAGTGTACTGAGAGGCATGAATATCATGATATCGTGCGGCCGGGCAAGAAGAGGGTATTGATTATTAAGCAGGTAGCCGGGCAGGGCGCGATGTATGATACACACTTTTTTGCGGATGAACCGTCCGGAGTAGAAGGCGGACGTTCCATCATAGATATGGGCAATATGCCGATCCTGGTGACGCCGAATGAATATCGAGACGGTATCATACGTTCTATGCAGTAAGGAGGTAGAGGAATATGGGAATAGGGCCATCAACTAAAGAGACTTCATTACATCACTTCAGGGATCCTCTTCTTGATGTAGTATCGAATGATACGGATCTGGATCTGATGGGAATTCTTCTGGTGGGGACACCGGATGACAATAAGGACAAGATGCTGGTAGGAACCCGTTCGGCTGTTTGGGCGGAAGCGATGCGCGCCGACGGTGTGATCATCTCTTCGGACGGTTGGGGAAACAGCGACGTGGATTTCACGAATACATGCGAGCAGCTCGGAATCAGGGGAATTCCGGTAACCGGGCTTAATTTCAGCGGCACGGTGGCGCAATTCGTGGTTGTAAATGATTATCTGGACGGTATCATAGATATCAATAAGAGCGCAGATGGGACGGAGACCAATGTTGTTGGGGAAAATAATATGGTCGCGCTCGATTGCAGAAAGGCAATGGCGCTTCTGAAGTTAAAGATGCGTCAGAAAGATCAGAAAAGAGACTAAACTAAAAGGTATGGATTAGAGAGCGTTGTATAATAATTTATAATGATTAGTAAAAGAAAAGGCACGACCTGTATGTCGTGCCCTTTCTTTTTGGTATGTCATTGAGAGGTTTTCCTCGTTGCATTGCAGTTTTGTCTTTATATACAAAGCTGGGGAATGCTTCTCGCAAAGAGAATGTATATATTAATTGAGTCCACTGCTGCAAGAACGTTCTTGGGGGAAACGATCGGCAGCTGTGTAACTGCAAGTACAACCTTAACAGTGTATAACCATAATATATACTAAATACCAGATACATCTTTACGCTTTTTATTGTTAAGCGGTCATGTATTTAAGTTAACTTTAATATATCACCAATGTTTTAGAGTGTCAATACTCGGAAGCGGTGAAAATTAATTTTCATACAAAATAACAATTATTTATTATAAGAATACAAGATTTTTATGCAACTTGATAGAAGGTTATTTCTAAGAGTATTTAGCTAATCAGGCAATTTGCACGTGCACATTTGGCGATTACCGCATAAGCTTATGTTCTGTACCTATTTGTCAAGAGGAGGGGCTATGGGGCCGTGTTCAATTTCAGGGTGATGTTCGAGCATCCATTTGCGGAAGCTGTCAGCGTCGCCTTCGGTGAAAGAAGCCTTATCAAGCATGACTCCTTCGTTATATTCCCCTGATTTCAGTTTGAAATATGACTTTGCTTCTTCAAATCTTGCGATTTCGCTCCACTCTACTTTATTATTGATCTTCCCGTTGATATATAAGGAGATGTTCTTCTCGCCGACAATTACTTTGCATGTCCAGTCTTTGCCGCCGAATTGCGTCTCTCTGGTAACCCGGAATGTCTTGTCAGCGTGCATCCATCTGAAAAAGACTCCTCTGTATACTGCGACAAACGTCAGGAATGCCCCGACCGTCTGCCATCGCATGGGAGCACCTACCTTGCCGAAATATATCCAGCCAAATACTCCTGCGGCAAAGATAAAGCAGTATACATAAAAAACAGGTAACTTCCAGAACTTAGGAGTTGCCCATTTATCGTAACGTCTTCGATTCATTACATATTCGTTTATGAACATTCTGATTTCTCCGATTTCTATAAATATAAATGGCGGCCCGGTCAGAGCCGCCATTTATGTAGATATTAAAATTGCAACTTATAAATACCAAATATGATAATTATATTATTAAGCTATTCCTGCTTTCTTGTCTTTGTTAGCAGCGCTGAGCAATGTGTATGACGTCCACAGAAGAACTACACAAACAAGATTGATCAACCAGAACATCGGAAGGCTCGTAACAAGCTTCCATGCGATAAATACACCGATACATCCGCCGAGCGCGTTACCGATTGTGTGAGGAACATCGTATCTGTGAGTCTTAATAAACTCGATGGAACATGCAGGCATCAGAACCGCACAGGATCCCATGAATACAGGGAAACAAGCGTCAGCATTAACACCGAGCAGAAGACATGTAGCCATACATGGAGCATACAGACCAAATCCGATATCCATCAGAGCGCCCCACAGGATGTTGAGACCTGCAGCTACGATCAGTTTCCAGCCGGTCAGACCAGTTGCAGTACCAACGGTTCCGAAAGGACCAAATCCGGTATTCTTGCAGAGCATAATAAGAGCAAGAGGAATCATAACGAAACCAAGAGCATATCTAATCTTGTTCCGAGGCCACTTCGTTACGACTGTCGCAAATCCGAAGGAACCAACTGCCGCACAGACATACATGATCCACAGGAACATAGGATCACAGTCTACGGAAGACGTGAAGATAAATGCCTCGAAGATAACCGGGAAAGTATCACCAATATTCAAGGTACCCGGAATGTCGATATCGTCGATCTGATTAAAAAGTTTGTACATGAATGTGGACGGCGCGTAAGAACCGCATCCAAGAGTATCCAGGAAGTTTGCGATAATACCTACCGTAAAACCGGACGCCCACTGCTTGCCGGTGGCTTCTTTTAACTTATCCATACGATTCTTGGCGATATCGAAGATAAGTCCAAGTCCTGTACCGGCCACCAGTACACCGAATAAAATTTGTAGTGCTAGTAACATAAAACTTCTCCTCCAATCTTTAGATTATGATTCTAAAAGTTCTTTCCAGAGACGATACCCCGATTTATCGTCTCTGATATAAATTTACCATTATACTGCGAAAAAGTCAATGAGTTATTATGTGAATTGCAGAGAAAATATGGAGAAAATGATTAAAAAGATCAGGGGATTTGAAAAGTATATAGTGCATATTGAATAAAAACAGTTTTCACTGATTCTAAATGCAGCTTAATAGCGTAAATGTGCAAAATGAGCGCGTAAAAGATACGTTTTATGTCACATTGCGTCAAGATACTTGACATTTTGACATAAATACTTCACTATATAAAAAGTTCCCTGGTATATAGATGAACAGTAAACCAGGTACTTACGGCAGAGAGTAACGAGAGGGGAAGTGCAGATATGATCAGAAAAAAACCGGAGCTGATCGTGATGTTGACACACAATGACAGAACGGTCGAAAATGCTTATAAGATTTTCGAACAGTGTAAAGATTCCAAAGCAGCTATCTTTGGATTTAAAGAAGAAGGAATACCGTTAGAAGAAATGAAAAGGCTATATTCATATATGAAAGAATACGGTAAGACAACGGTGTTGGAAGTAGTATCTTATACGGAACAAGAATGTATGGACGGGGCGAAGACGGCATTGGAGTGTGGATGCGACATTCTTATGGGAACAAAGTTCTTTGATTCGGTGAACGAGTTTTGTAAGAAGAATAAACTGAAATACATGCCCTTTGTTGGAACGGTGAAGGACCGTCCGTCTGTCCTGGAAGGCACAGTGGAGGAAATGGTGCAGGAGGCGGAGGCATGTCTTGCAAAAGGTGTTTGCGGGTTTGATTTATTGGGATACAGGTATACAGGGAACGCATCGGCGTTAATCAAAGAATTTGTGTCCCGGACAGACGCTCCGGTATGCGTTGCCGGCAGTATCAACAGTTATACAAGATTGGATGAAGTAAAAGACGCCGGGGCATGGGCGTTTACGATCGGCGGCGCTTTTTTTGAAAATAAATTCAACGGAACTATTTGTGAACAGATTGATAAAGTATGCAGTTATCTGGCTGCAGGAGAACAGACGAATGTTTAAGATGTTTTATCCATATGAATACGCGGAGAGTGTCTTTGCTATTGATTATCATAAATTATATACGCTGGGGTACAGAGGCGTGATTTTTGACATTGACAATACGCTGGTGCATCATGGAGAAGATTCTACGAAAGAAGTTGATCAACTGTTCCGGGAAATACATAAAGCAGGCTTGAAAACATTGCTTTTATCCAATAATGATACGGAAAGAATCGAGAGATTCCTGGCAAATATTGATTCACTCTATATTCCTGATGCTGATAAGCCAAAGGTGGATAATTATTATAAGGCGGTCAAAATGCTGGATATGAAGAAAGAAGAGGCTGTGTTCGTAGGAGATCAGTTGTTTACAGACATTTTCGGCGCGAACAGGTGTGGAATGGCCAATATACTGGTTAAATTTCTGCGGCATGAGGATGAGAAGAGATTCGGGAAAAGGAGAGCGTTGGAAAAGGTGATCCTAAAGTTTTACAAACTGAACAAATTCTGCCAGCACAGGATTGGGGATATCTATAAAGAAGGAGGGCGTTCGGAGTATGCTGTGGAACAGAGATAAACTTTTTTGTGAGATTAATCCTGCATGTTACGCTATTTCGCTGTATAAAGAGATTGTAAAAAGGCATATTAAAAATATGTTGAGCAAGGAAAAGTTTGCAAAAGCAAAAGAGAAAGAAAAACTGCCGAATGTTGTTTCAGAGTATCAGTCCAAGATGATTAAGAGGGCTCCGGGTGTTAATTTGACTCAGCAGTTAAATAAAGCGGTAAACATAAGGCTGGCCGGAGGAAAGATCAATGGAATCATCATTCATCCGGGCGAGGTCTTTTCTTTCTGGAAGACTGTCGGGAAGACATCCAGGCGCAAAGGATATAAAGAAGGGCGTGTGATTGAACATGATAAGCTGATTGCCGGAATAGGAGGCGGTCTTTGTAATCTGGGCAATGCGATTCATTTATTGATTCTGCACAGTCCATTAGAAGTAACTGAGTTTCATAAGCATTCGGACGCGCTTGCCCCGGATGAAGGCAAACGGGTCCCCTTTAGCGCCGGAACATCCATTTGTTATAACCATATTGATTACAGATTTAAGAATACTACAGATCAGGATGTGCAGCTGCTTGTCTGGTGCGAGGGTGAGATCTTACATGCCCAATTGAGAAGCGAGAGGGCGTTTGCCTATAGTTATAAGCTTGTCGAGGAGGATCATCATTTTAAAAAGGAAGGAAAAAAATATTACAGGAATTCCAGAATTTACAGAGAGATTACGGATCGGGAATCGGGAGAGTTTATCAGGAAGGAGCTTATCCTTAATAATCATTCAGAGGTTATGTTTGACCATAAATTAATCCCGAAAGAACTCATTCGATAAATTGTTTGAAAAAAAATACAATATTTCCAAGAAAGGGCTTGAAAAATCCTTTTTTGTCAGATATACTAAAAAAGCTGTGGCATGATAGCGATGAAGCGTGAGGTTGCTGTCCGGTAAGTGACAGGTTTTCCGTGGAGCGAATGTCAAGTTATGAAACTGGCGACAAGTCACTGTATCACGAATATTGCGTGTATGTTTCTCACGACACACACGGAAGAGTGTACAGTCACCGCTTGTCGTACTGAAGTTAAAAGTACGAAAAGGAGGCGACTTTTTTTATGGCAAGTCAAGTAATGAGAATCACTTTGAAAGCGTATGACCACCAGATGGTAGATGCATCCGCTAAAAAAATCATCGAAACTGTTAAGAAAAACGGATCAAAGGTGAGCGGACCGGTACCGCTTCCGACAAAGAAGGAAGTTGTTACGATCTTAAGAGCTGTTCACAAATACAAAGATTCCAGAGAGCAGTTCGAGCAAAGGACTCATAAGAGACTGATCGATATCATTGCCCCGACCCAGAAGACGGTCGATGCGTTGTCAAGGCTTGAGATGCCGGCAGGCGTGTACATTGATATCAAAATGAAAAGCAAGTAAAAAACAGTAGTTCCTAACATTTAGGATGAGCGCCGAAGATGCGCTCCGCTGTAAATCACAGGAGGTAATTATAATGAAGAAAGCTATTTTAGCAACAAAAGTCGGAATGACCCAGATCTTCAATGAAGACGGGACATTGACGCCGGTAACTGTTCTTCAGGCGGGACCTTGTGTAGTAACACAGATCAAGACGATGGAGAACGATGGTTATGAAGCGGTTCAGGTGGGTTTTGTCGATAAGAAAGACAGGATCGTCAACAAAGATAAGAGCGGCAAGAAGGAAGTTGTTCACCGCCATGGCGTGACAAAGGCAGAGCAGGGACATTTCGCGAAAGCAGGTGTGACCGGCAAGAGATTTGTAAGAGAGTTTAAGTTTGAGAACGCAAGCGAGTATGAACTGGGACAGGAGATCAAGGCGGATATCTTCGCGGCAGGCGATAAGATCGATGCAACTGCGATTTCCAAAGGTAAAGGGTTCCAGGGCGCGATCAAGAGACATAATCAGCATAGAGGACCTATGACGCATGGTTCAAAGTTCCATCGTCATGCGGGTTCCAACGGAGCGGCTTCTGATCCTAGCAAGGTATTCAAAGGAAAGAAGATGCCCGGACAGATGGGTAACAAGAGAATCACGATCCAGAATCTTGAGGTTGTACGTGTGGATGCAGAAAACAACCTGCTTCTGATCAAGGGTTCTGTGCCGGGACCGAAGAAATCTTTAGTAACTATTAAAGAAGCAGTAAAAGCTATTTAAGCTTTGACTAAGGAAGGAGGACGCTAGAGATGGCAAGCGTATCAGTTTATAATATCGAAGGCAAAGAAGTTGGTACGATCGACTTAAACGATGCGGTATTTGGTGTTGAAGTGAACGAACATCTTGTACACATGGCAGTCGTGAGCCAGCTTGCAAATAAACGTCAGGGAACACAGAAGGCGAAAACACGTGCCGAAGTTTCCGGCGGCGGCAGAAAACCGTGGAGACAGAAAGGAACCGGTCATGCAAGACAGGGATCTACGAGAGCTCCGCAGTGGACAGGCGGCGGTGTGGTATTTGCACCGGTACCGAGAGATTATTCATTTAAGATGAATAAGAAAGAGAAGAAAGTGGCTCTTAAGTCTGCTTTGACTTCCAGAGTAGAGGAAAAGAAATTCATCGTGGTTGATGAGATCAAGTTTGATGAGATCAAGACGAAGAAGTTCGCAGATATTTTGAAGAACTTAGAGGTTTCTAAAGCATTAGTCGTATTGGAGGACGGAAATACCAACGTAGAGCTGTCAGCAAGAAATATTTCGGACGTTAAGACGGCGAGGACGAATACGATCAATGTGTATGACATCTTAAAATACAACACAGTGATCGCAACGAAAGCTGCTGTTGCAAACATCGAGGAGGTGTACGCATAATGGCTGATATTAAATATTATGATGTAATCCTTAAACCAGTTGTGACAGAGAAGAGTATGGGGATGATGGCAGATAAGAAGTATACGTTTCTTGTACATCCGGACGCTACCAAGTCTCAGGTAAAAGAAGCTGTTGAGAAGATGTTCAGCGGTACGAAGGTAGAGAGCGTTAATACGATGAACTGTCCGGGAAAGAAAAGAAGAGTCCGCGGAACGATGCAGTTTGGCAAGACGGCTAAGACGAAGAAAGCTATCGTTAAATTAACGGCAGACAGTGCTGATATCGAGATATTTGAGGGACTTTAAGAGGAAACACCGTGTCCACTAAGCTCGTGAAAGACCTCGCTAAGTGGATCGGGTGCGCTTTCGCACTAAGCTCGAAAAGACCTCGCTAAGTGCTCAATGCGAGTGCTCAATGTATACGGTGCAATTCCGTGATATTAATAATTAGGATATTTGAAAGGAGAAGCAATCATGGGAATTAAAACATACCGCCCATATACGCCTTCCAGAAGACAGATGACTGGTTCTGATTTCTCAGAGATCACAAAGAAAACGCCAGAGAAGTCTTTGTTAGCTTCTAAGAGCAGACAGGCAGGACGTAACAACCAGGGAAAAATTACAGTTAGACACCGCGGAGGCGGCGCTAAGAGACAATATAGAATTATCGATTTTAAGAGAAGAAAAGATGGTATTCATGCAACTGTTATCGGTATCGAGTATGATCCGAACAGATCAGCTAATATCGCGTTGATTTGCTATGAAGATGGTGAGAAAGCTTATATTCTTGCACCGGAAGGACTGAAAGACGGAATGAAGGTTATGAACGGACCGGAAGCCGAAGTAAGAGTCGGCAATTGTCTTCCTCTTTCTGAGATTCCGGTAGGTACTCAGATTCACAATATCGAGCTTCATCCTGGAAAAGGCGGACAGTTGGTTCGTTCAGCGGGAAACAGCGCGCAGTTGATGGCTAAAGAAGGAAAATATGCAACTTTGAGACTTCCATCCGGCGAGATGAGAATGGTTCCGATTCAGTGCCGTGCATCAGTCGGTGTTGTAGGCAACGGAGACCACAACCTGATCAATATCGGAAAAGCAGGACGGAAGCGCCATATGGGATTCAGACCTACGGTACGCGGTTCTGTTATGAACCCGAACGATCATCCGCATGGTGGTGGAGAAGGTAAGACCGGAATCGGCCGTCCGGGTCCATGTACACCTTGGGGCAAGCCGGCACTTGGTCTTAAGACAAGGAAGAAGAACAAGGCTTCTAACAAGATGATTGTAAGAAGAAGAGACGGCAGAGCAATCAAATAATTTTCATGGAGGAGGTTATAACCTATGGCACGTTCAGTTAAAAAAGGCCCATTTGCAGACGCAAGCCTGCTTAAGAAGATAGATGCAATGAACGCTTCCGGTGACAAGTCTGTGATTAAGACATGGTCCCGCCGTTCAACGATCTTTCCAAGTATGATCGGACATACGATTGCCGTTCATGACGGAAGGAAACATGTACCTGTATATGTGACAGAAGATATGGTTGGACACAAGCTCGGTGAGTTTGTCGCAACCAGAACATACAGAGGGCATGGAAAAGATGAAAAGAAATCAAGAGTCAGATAATTACACTGTGAAAGGAGGGTTCATCCATGGCAAAAGGACATAGATCCCAAATCAAGAGAGAAAGAAATGCTAACAAAGATACGAGACCTTCTGCTAAGTTATCTTATGCAAGAGTTTCTGTCCAGAAAGCATGTTATGTATTAGATGCCATCAGAGGCAAAGATGTAACAACAGCGCTTGGTATTTTAACTTATAATCCAAGATATGCTTCTAGTTTAATAAAGAAACTGCTGGAATCAGCGATTGCGAACGCTGAGAACAATAACGGTATGAATGCTGAGAACCTTTATATTGCAGAGGCTTATGCAAATAAGGGACCAACAATGAAGAGAATCAGACCGAGGGCACAGGGAAGGGCTTACAGAATCGAGAAGAGAATGAGCCACATCACACTGGTGCTTGATGAAAGATAAGGAGGGGCGATCATGGGACAGAAAGTTAATCCTCATGGCTTGAGAGTCGGTATTATCAAAGACTGGGATTCTAAATGGTATGCGGAGAAAGAGTTTGCAGATTATTTAGTAGAAGACCATGAAATCAGAAAATATCTTAAGAAAAGATTATACAGCGCCGGTGTTTCTAAGATTGAGATCGAAAGAGCATCCGACCGTGTGAAGATCATCATTTACACCGCAAAGCCTGGTGTCGTAATCGGTAAGGGCGGAGCAGAGATTGAGAAAGTAAAGGGTGAACTTAAGCAGTTTACAGATAAGAAGTTAATTGTTGATATCAAAGAAATCAAAAGACCGGATAAGGATGCACAGCTTGTAGCAGAGAATATTGCGCTGCAGTTGGAGAACCGTATCTCCTTTAGACGGGCTATGAAGTCCTGTATGTCAAGAACAATGAAGGCAGGAGCGCTCGGTGTTAAGACTTCCGTATCTGGAAGACTTGGCGGTGCGGATATGGCTCGTACAGAATTCTACAGTGAGGGGACAATTCCTCTTCAGACACTGAGAGCAGACATTGACTACGGATTCGCTGAAGCAGACACAACTTATGGAAAAGTTGGTGTTAAGGTATGGGTATATAAGGGCGAAGTTCTTCCGGAAAAAGCAGCAAAGGAAGGAGAGAGATAAATCATGTTAATGCCAAAGAGAGTAAAACGTCGTAAACAATTCCGTGGTTCTATGAAGGGAAAAGCTCTTCGCGGAAATCAGATTACACATGGTGAATATGGTATTATTGCAACAGAACCATGCTGGATTAAATCCAATCAGATCGAGGCTGCCCGTGTTGCCATGACTCGTTATATCAAGCGTGGCGGTAAAGTCTGGATCAAGATATTCCCGGATAAACCTGTAACTACGAAACCAGCTGAGACACGTATGGGTTCTGGTAAAGGAACCTTAGAATACTGGGTAGCAGTTGTTAAGCCAGGCCGCGTTATGTTTGAGATCGCCGGCGTATCAGAGGAAATCGCAAGAGAAGCTCTTCGTCTGGCTACACATAAGCTGCCATGTAAATGTAAAGTAGTTTCTCGCGCAGACTTAGAAGGCGGTGATAACAGTGAAAATTAATGCATTTGTAGAAGATTTAAAGACAAAATCAGCTGCAGAGCTGAACGAAGAATTAGTAGCTGCTAAAAAGGAACTCTTTAACCTGAGATTCCAGAACGCAACGAATCAGTTAGATAATACAAGCAGAATCAAGGAAGTCAGAAGAAATATTGCCAGAATTCAGACTGTAATTACACAGAAAGCCGCGCAATAGGCACAAAAAGGTTAGCGACGCATTGAGTACTTGGCGAGGTGTTTTCGAGCCTGGTACGAAAGCGGATATTCCGAATGAAGTGAGGAGTATCAACGATCTTAACTTTTGGCCGTTCTTCGAACAAAGTGAGAAGAACTTCTTTGTGAAACAAACTTCCTGAATCGTGGAAAGGAGATAGATTAGACCGTGGAAAGAAATCTTAGAAAAACCCGTGTTGGTAAGGTTGTCAGCAATAAGATGGATAAGACCATAGTTGTTGCTGTAGAAGATCATGTAAAACATCCACTTTACAAAAAGATCGTAAAGAGAACTTATAAATTAAAAGCACACGATGAAGCGAACGAATGCAACATCGGTGATACTGTAAAAGTTATGGAGACAAGGCCGCTTTCTAAGGATAAGAGATGGAGACTTGTCGAAGTTATGGAAAAAGTTAAATAGTATAAGGAGGGAAACCTGCATGATACAGCAAGAAAGCAGACTGAAAGTAGCAGATAACACAGGTGCGAAAGAGTTACTGTGTATCCGCGTACTTGGCGGTTCAACGAGAAGGTATGCAAGTATCGGTGATATTATTATTGCGACCGTTAAAGATGCAACACCAGGCGGCGTTGTTAAAAAAGGCGATGTAGTAAAAGCTGTAGTTGTACGTACTGTTAAGAGCATACGCCGTAAAGACGGTTCATACATTCGTTTTGACGAAAATGCAGCAGTTATTATAAAAGAAGATAAGACACCAAGAGGAACCCGTATTTTTGGACCAGTGGCAAGAGAGCTTCGTGACAAACAGTTCATGAGGATCGTTTCCCTGGCTCCGGAAGTACTTTAAGGAGGTGCGCGTAAAGATGTCAATGTTAAAGATTAAAAAGGGTGACACCGTTAAGGTTATCGCTGGGAAAGATAAAGACAAAGAAGGTAAGGTTATCGCCGTAAACCAGAAGGATGGCAAGGTTGTTGTAGAGGGTGTCAATATGCTGACCAAGCATACGAAGCCGAGCGTTGCGAATCAGAATGGCGGTATCGTTCATCAGGAAGGCCCGATCGATGCTTCTAACGTGATGTATGTGCACAAGGGAAAAGCGACCAGAGTAGGTTTTAAGATGGATGGAGACAAGAAAGTTCGTTATGCAAAATCAACAGGAGATGTGATTGATTAATCTGAGGAAGGAGGGCCAGTGCTTTGAGTAGACTGAAAGAACAATACCAGAACGAGATCGTTGACGCAATGACGAAGAAGTTCGGTTATAAGAATATTATGGAAGTGCCAAAGCTTGACAAGATTGTGATCAACATGGGCGTCGGCGAGGCGAAAGACAATGCAAAATTATTGGATTCAGCGGTTGCTGATCTTGAAAAGATTACAGGACAGAAGGCTGTGATCTGTAAGGCGAAGAAGTCAGTTGCTAACTTCAAATTAAGAGAAGGAATGTCAATCGGATGTAAGGTTACTTTAAGAGGAGAGAAGATGTATGAGTTTGCAGATCGTCTGATTAACCTTGCATTACCTCGTGTACGTGACTTTAGAGGTGTAAATCCTAACGCATTCGACGGAAGAGGCAATTATGCTCTTGGTATCAAGGAACAACTGATCTTTCCTGAGATCGAATATGATAAGATCGATAAGGTAAGAGGTATGGATATTATCTTTGTCACAACAGCTAAGACAGACGAAGAGGCACGCGAATTGCTGAAGCAGTTCAATATGCCGTTTACAAAGTAAGGAGGTAGAATATGGCTAAGACAGCAATGAAAATCAAACAGCAGCGTAAGCAGAAATTCTCAACCAGAGAATACAACCGCTGCAGGATCTGTGGACGTCCACATGCATATTTGAGAAAATATGGAATCTGCCGTGTTTGCTTCCGTGAACTGGCATACAAGGGACAGATTCCAGGCGTTAAGAAAGCAAGTTGGTAGGCACTGAACACTTAGTGAATCCAAGCGCAAAGCGCGCCGGATGAGCTTAGTGAGAAGGCCGTTCTCTGAGCCAAAGGCGAAGAGAACTTCATTACAAACCGCAGTGAAGTCTCACACCAGAGAAGCGAAGAGAACTTCATTTAAGAAGAGGAGGAATTAATAAGTCATGACTATGAGCGATCCAATTGCAGATATGCTTACAAGAATCCGTAATGCAAATACTGCGAAACATGATACTGTAGATGTACCATCTTCCAAGATGAAACTTGCGATTGCAAATATCTTACTGGATGAGGGATACATTGAGAAATATGATATGGTTGAAGACGGCGTATTTAAGACGCTCCATATCACATTAAAATACGGCGCCGACAAGAACGAGAAGGTTATCACAGGCCTTAAGAGAATCTCTAAACCGGGACTTCGTGTATACGCAGGAAAAGACGATGTACCGAAGGTGTTCGGCGGACTTGGCACTGCAATCATTTCCACAAATCAGGGTGTGATTACTGATAAAGAAGCAAGAAAACTCGGCGTAGGCGGAGAAGTTCTTTGCTATATTTGGTAGGCATTGTTTTCTTAGTGAATCCAAGCGCATAGCGCGCCGGATGAACTTAGAAAACAAGCCGTTCTCTGAGGCAAAGCCGAGGAGAACATTCCAATTTCTTAGCGAATCCAAGCGCAAGGCGCGCCGGATGAGCTTAGAAAACAAGCCGTTCTCTGAGGCAAAGCCGAGGAGAACATTTAATAATAGCTGAAAACAGAGCAGACACAAGCTTCTGCTCCGAGAATCTAAGTTAAGGAGGATACAGGTATGTCACGTATAGGAAGACTGCCAGTCACGATTCCGGCAGGTGTAACTGTTGAAATCGCTGAAAATAATAAAGTGACTGTAAAAGGTCCGAAAGGAACTCTTGAAAGAGAGCTTCCGACTGAGATGGAAATTAAAGTCGACGGAGAGACAATCGTTGTAACAAGACCGAATGATTTAAAGAGAATGAAATCCCTCCATGGTCTTACCAGAACATTGATCAATAATATGGTCGTAGGCGTTACGAACGGATACGAGAAAGTTCTGGAAGTTAATGGTGTCGGTTACAGGGCGGCAAAATCCGGAAATAAGCTGACATTAAGTCTGGGATATTCCCACCCGGTTGAGATGATAGATCCGGAAGGTGTCGAGACTGTTGTAGAAGGACAGAATAAGATTGTTGTCAAAGGTATCGATAAAGAAAAGGTCGGCCAATACGCAGCTGAGATCAGAGATAAGAGAAGACCTGAGCCATACAAGGGCAAGGGAATCAAGTATTCTGACGAAGTGATCAGACGTAAAGTTGGTAAGACCGGTAAGAAATAAGAAAGGAGAGTGTGAGTAATGGTTAGCAAAAAATCAAGAAGTGAAGTGCGCGTTAAGAAACACAAAAGAATACGTAACCGTTTGAGCGGCACAACTGAATGCCCACGTTTGGCTGTATTCAGAAGTAATAATCATATGTATGCCCAGATTATTGACGATACGGTTGGAAATACTCTGGTTTCCGCTTCCACTCTTCAGAAAGATGTGAAAGCAAGTTTAGAAAAGACAAATAATGTTGATGCGGCTGCACATTTAGGAAAAGTGATTGCCGAGAAAGCAATCGAAAAGGGTATTAAGGATGTAGTCTTTGACAGAGGCGGATTCATATACCACGGTAAGGTTCAGGCATTGGCAGACGCAGCTAGAGAAGCTGGGTTGAATTTCTAGGAGGAGGAGCACACATGAAACAAGAACGTATTGATGCTGGTTCATTAGAGTTAAACGAAAAAGTAGTGTCAATTAAGCGTGTAACCAAAGTTGTTAAGGGTGGCCGTAACATGAGATTCACAGCTTTAGTAGTTGTTGGCGATGGAAATGGCCATGTAGGTGCAGGCTTGGGAAAGGCTACTGAGATTCCGGAAGCGATCCGTAAAGGAAAGGAAGATGCTTCAAAGAATCTTATTACCGTAGCGCTGGATGAGAATGAGAGTATTACACATGATTTTATCGGTAAGTTTGGAGGAGCTTCTGTGCTGCTTAAGAAGGCTCCGGAAGGTACTGGTGTGATTGCCGGTGGTCCGGCGCGTGCCGTAATCGAGATGGCAGGAATTAAGAATATCCGTACGAAATCTCTTGGCTCTAACAATAAGCAGAATGTTGTCCTTGCTACGATTGCCGGATTGCGTCAGATCAAGACTCCGGATGAAGTGGCTAAGCTTCGCGGTAAATCTGTTGAAGAGATCTTAGGCTAAGGAGGTAGATTCAGATGGCAAATTTAAAGGTTACATTGGTTAAATCTACAATTGGTGCTGTACCAAAGCATAAGAAGACTGTAGAAGCATTAGGGTTAAGAAAGTTAAATAAGACAGTTGTACTGCCGGATAATGCTGCGACCAGAGGTATGGTAAAACAGGTGCGGCATCTGGTAAAAGTAGAAGAGGCATAGTTTATAATATTCAGATAAGGAGGTGTCACAATGGATTTATCAAACTTAAGACCTGCTGACGGAGCAAAGCAGAATGATAATTTCAGAAGAGGACGTGGACACGGCTCTGGAAATGGTAAGACAGCCGGTAAGGGGCATAAAGGACAGAAGGCTCGTTCAGGAGCAACAAGACCGGGCTTTGAAGGCGGCCAGATGCCATTATACAGAAGAATACCAAAGAGAGGTTTCACGAACAGGAATACGAAGACGATTGTTGGTATCAACGTGAGTGCTCTCGAGGTGTTTGATAATGACACAGTTGTTTCTGTAGAGACATTGGTTGATAAGAAAATCATTAAGAACCCAAGAGATGGTGTTAAGATTCTTGGAGACGGTGAACTGACAAAGAAACTGACTGTACAGGTCAATGCATTCAGCAAGAGTGCTGTAGAAAAGATTGAGGCTGTAGGTGGAAAAGCAGAGGTGATCTAATGTTAGAAACATTTCGAAAGGCATTTCAAATCAAAGATATCCGTAAGAAAATAGGATATACTTTTTTGATGTTGATCGTAATAAGAATAGGTTCCCAGCTGCCGACACCTGGTGTGAATTCCAACTATATCAAAGAATTTTTCGCGCAGAACACTGGTGAAGCGTTTAATCTCTTTAACGCTTTCACTGGTGGCTCTTTTGAACAAATGTCTATATTCGCGCTGAGTATTACGCCGTATATTACATCTTCTATCATTATGCAGCTCCTTACAATAGCGATTCCGAAACTGGAAGAGATGCAGAAAGAGGGAGAAGACGGAAGAAAAAAGATCGCGGCGATCACGCGTTACCTGACGGTTGGCCTGGCGTTGTTTGAGTCGACTGCCCTGGCAGTAGGATTTGGGCGTCAGAGACTTCTGGTGGAGTTTAATTTTGTTAATGCGGCGATTGTAGTCCTGACGCTTACGGCAGGTTCCGCATTCCTGATGTGGATCGGTGAGCGTATTACGGAAAAGGGTGTGGGAAATGGAATCTCGATCGTACTGGTGATCAATATTGTCTCACGTATCCCGAATGATATGACGTCATTGTTTGAGCAGTTTGTAAAAGATAAACCAATCGCATCCGCAGGCCTTGCTGTTGTTGTTATCCTGGCGATCATCCTTCTTCTGGTTGTGTTCGTAGTAATACTCCAGGGGGGTGAGAGAAGGATTGCAGTTTCTTATTCACAGAAGATGGCAGGCAGGAAGATGTATGGCGGACGTACCACGAACATTCCTTTGAAGGTTAATACCGCAGGCGTAATTCCGATCATCTTCTCATCCTCTCTGATGCAGTTCCCGATTGTAATTGCATCATTTATGGGGAAAGGTGACGGATCAGGTATCGGAAGCGAGATCCTTAGAGGATTAAATCAGGGAAACTGGTGTAATCCTGAGCAGATTCAATATAGCTGGGGCTTGCTTGTATACATTGTTCTGACAGTATTTTTCGCGTATTTCTATACTTCTATTACTTTTAATCCGTTAGAGATTGCGAACAATATGAAGAAGAGCGGTGGTTTCATCCCGGGTATCCGTCCGGGCAGGCCGACGGTTGAATATTTGACGAAGATTTTAAACCGCATTATTTTTATAGGGGCATGCGGACTGATTGTTATCCAGATTGTTCCTATTCTGTTCAATGGATGGCTTGGGGCAAGTGTATCCTTTGGCGGAACCTCTCTGATCATTATTGTCAGTGTTATATTGGAGACAATGAAGCAGATGGAATCACAGATGCTGGTACGTAATTATAAAGGATTTTTGAATAATTAACAGTTGAAACTCGCGGAAATATTTTCGCGGGTTAAACTGCTATAAAGAGGAGGAATCTCTATATGAAGATTATTATGTTAGGCGCCCCGGGAGCGGGAAAAGGAACCCAGGCGAAGAAGATTGCCGCAAAATACAACATTCCTCATATCTCAACAGGCGATATCTTCAGGGCAAATATTAAGAACGGAACAGAGCTTGGCAATAAGGCGAAGACATATATGGACCAGGGACTTCTGGTACCGGACGAGTTGGTTGTTGATCTGGTAGTGGACCGTGTGAAGCAGGATGACTGTGTGAACGGATACGTATTGGACGGATTCCCGAGGACGATTCCGCAGGCGGAGGCTTTGGATAAAGCGCTGCATGCAATCGGAGAGAAGATGGATTATGCCATTGACGTAGATGTGCCGGATGAGAATATTGTTCATCGTATGTCCGGACGCCGCGCATGTGTCGGGTGCGGGGCTACATATCATCTGGAGTATGCGCCGACAAAAACTGAAGGGATCTGCGACGCATGCGGAAAGGAACTGATTCTGAGAGACGACGACAAGCCGGAGACCGTTAAAAAACGTCTTGGGGTTTATCATGAGCAGACACAGCCTTTGATTGATTATTACACGAACGCAGGAATTCTGAGGACGGTTGACGGAACCATCGATATCAATGATGTGTTCCAGGCGATTGTGGATATTTTAGGAGAGTAAGAACATGGCAATTACGATCAAGTCGGCGAGAGAAATAGAACTAATGAAAGAAGCCGGGCGTATATTGGAAATTGTCCATGAAGAATTAGGAAAAGCTCTGCATCCGGGGATGAGCACAAAGGATATAGACCGGTTGGGCGAGGAAGTGATTCGAAGTTATGGATGTACTCCTTCTTTCCTTAATTATAACGGGTATCCGGCGTCCATCTGTGTGTCCGTGAATGAGGAAGTTGTTCATGGGATACCGGATAAACGCCGGATCTTGAAAGAAGGGGATATTGTCAGTCTGGATGCAGGCGTAATTTATAAAGGTTATCATTCTGACGCCGCGAGAACACACGGCATCGGCAGGATCAGCAAAGAAGCAGAGGAACTGATCAGAGTTACAAGAGAATGTTTCTTTGAAGGTATAAAATACGCGAGAGAAGGCAATCATCTATTTGATATTTCAGCAGCAATTGACAGCCACGCCGCCAAATATGGATATGGTGTGGTTCGGGATCTGTGCGGGCATGGAATCGGCACCTCTCTGCATGAGCCGCCTCAGATACCGAATTACAGGGTGGACAGAAGAGGAGTGAAGCTGAAAGCCGGAATGACGCTTGCCATCGAACCAATGATCAATATAGGGACGTGGGAAGTTAACTGGCTTGATGATGAATGGACAGTCGTGAGCCGGGATCACAGTCTTTCCGCACATTATGAAAATACGGTATTGATTACGGACGGTGATCCGGTGCTTTTGACCTTGACAGACGACAGCGAAGAATATTGAAGCAGCCGGACGGAAAGGACCGGCCGGCGCATTTCATATGGTGATGAACTGGCCGGCAGAAAGAAGGATGCGGTTATGGAATATGTGAGAGGGATGCTTGCAAGATCAAAAGCAGGTCACGATACAGGGAATATTTATGTCATAATTGATGTTGACGACGCATATGTATATTTAGCGGATGGCAGCATTAGAACACTGGATCGTCTGAAGAAGAAGAAAAAGAAGCATGTCCAGGTTATATGCAGGGAATATGATGTCACCGCAGTTGACGATGCAGCAATTAGAAGAATAATTAAAGAAACATCTCGTCACTAATCTCGAAAGGACCTCGAAAAGTGACGAGATGTGCATTCGCACTAGGCTCGTGGAAGACCTCGCCAAGTGCTCATAGCAAGGAGGAATAATAGATGTCAAAGGCTGATGTAATTGAAATAGAAGGAACCGTAGTTGAGAAATTACCGAATGCGATGTTTCAGGTGGAGCTTGAGAACGGACACCAGGTGCTTGCTCATATCAGCGGTAAGCTTAGAATGAACTTTATCAAGATATTACCGGGAGATAAAGTGACGTTGGAATTATCGCCGTACGACCTGTCCAAGGGAAGGATTATCTGGAGAGATAAGTAAGAGATTGCCAGAAAAATACGGATGTTTGTAAATGCCGGAAAAAAGGTAGAAATATATCATATATTGTGGTACACTGGTATTGGTTAATCAATAGTAAGGATGCAAGAGAGCTATGCTCTCTTTGGTTCTTACTGTTTTTTTATGCAAAATTATATTTGATTCAAAGGTTGGGGAAAGAGAGGATAACGATGAATTCAGACCTTAGACTGATTCGGCTCTGTAGAAAGACAAATGGGGAGGGGATTCAGAAGAATAATTATTCACAGCAATATTTATCGACAGATTATTTTGATGTACTTCATTGTGTTAAGAAAGATATCTGGGATGATTTTAATTCTATCATGGGAATTGGAGAAAACGGGGAGCAGAATCTGAGTGAAATAGCAATTCAGAGCTATACCTTGTTTTGTGACGGGGAGACGGTTAATAAATATAGGAACTCAAGATGTTATGGAGATCCGTTTGATGATCAGGCGGGAAAAGATGCTCCTTTTTTAAGTATTATACAGGTACATATTACCCCGGAAATTATAGCCAGGCTGGAGTCGGCACATTCAGAGAATGCTTATGGCTTCCTGGCAGATATTGAGCAGGATATTCACGAAATCCTAGAGGATTTTCTGACAGGATATCTTTATCCTGTTTGCTATAAAATCTATAGACTGCTGTCAACGGGAGATTTTGCAGTAGTTATCAGGAGTAAGATGCCTGAGGTATCATACGAAATAGCGACAGCTCTGCGCAGACGCTATGTTTGTACGGATGATGAGAATGCGCAGAAGATTGTGTTATACAAGACTTATACATTGCTGACAATAGCTCATAATGTTATTAACACGAGGGAGAATGAAGAATATGACAACCATTCAAAAGGGAATCGCTTTGTGATTCGCTGCTGTTTTTCTAATAAGTATTGGAGTGAGAAAGAGAAAGTTGATAACTTTTGGAAAAATAAAGACGGATACTCGGATATCCAATTATATTATTTGAATGGAAGATATGATTTTACGATATATTTGACAGAAGAAGAGTTTAGAATTGTCTTTCCGTTTATTGTTTTGTATAAAAATATTAATACTGGAAACAATATATATGATAGTGTCGATGCAGGAGAGATCGGTCAGGCAAATGCTGTACAATATTTGGTTTATTTGATGAAGCATGAATATCTGTCTTATATTAACGAGCGTTATCTCCTGGATGATATGAAAATTCGGGTTAAAAGTAAGGATGAGAGCAGGTTCCCAAAAGTAAAAAATCAAGAATATGTTGCACGGCGTAATAATGAAAAGTACGAATATGTTCAAAAAA
Organism: Lachnospiraceae bacterium; assembly: GCA_910574285.1. Classification (GTDB taxonomy): domain Bacteria; phylum Bacillota; class Clostridia; order Lachnospirales; family Lachnospiraceae; genus Sporofaciens. Next base: position 136,716 of record CAJTAL010000002.1, read on the forward strand.
TATACAAGAAAATGGCAGATAGAATCTGCGAAATGCGTACAAACCGGAAGAAATTAATCCATTATATGGAATTACTTCATAAGTTGATTTTTCTTTGTCAGACAATCAATAATTTATCAGATACCAGGATCAGTGTTTCGGTACTGTTAGAACAGATAGAAACGTTATTTGATTCAATGGGAAGTTACTTTGATTACATAGACTATAAAGAAGACGATGGATTTGTAATTTTGCGTTTAGTGGAAGAATACTTACGGGAATCGGTGGATGCGTTAGATGCGTTTTCACGTTATATTAGAAATAATAATCTACAAACGCTGCAGGCTCCGAATTATAATATAGAATCTAATACCAGTATGGAAAAGCTCTTAATTGCATTTAGTGAATATGCTTTTACGATTATTGAAGATTATATATACTGTAATACAACATGTTTCAAAAGAGGAGATTTGCCGACAAAAGAATATATTCCTGTTGTGGTACCGAACTTAGGAAAAAGACAGGTTTCTGTCGAGGTCATGTTTCCGGAGTGGAATATATATAGAAATCAGGATTTTATAAACCATGTCCGGAAATATTTGTTGATTGTAACATGTCCTACAGTGAAAGAACTGGGAAATGTCCCGATTATTGCGGCCTCTCTTTTACATGAGATTGCCCACCAATTTCGATATGAAAGCCGTGAAGACAGAAACAGCTTAATATTGAGATATGTTTTGTTGGATTTTTTTGAATTGATTTCAGACAGAATAGTTCAAGAATTCGAAGTATTAAAAAGTAATCATAAACTGGGGAAAAGAATTATGTATATTTTCCGAAAAGCTCTTTTAGAAGCTTTTATGGAAATATGGCTTACGGAAGTACGTAAATGGGAAGATAAAATTGAAGATATTAATTTGATAAATTCCGGGAAAAAGGCATCATTTGCATATTATGAGGAATGTATCTGGAATAGTATGAACTATTTCCTGGAAAGTTGGGAGGATACAGTAAATGTATTAGTCCATGTTAATCAATTTGTACGAGATATTTTACAATACGTATCAATTGAAGATGATAATATAGTAAAAAAACTGAAAGAGATTGAGAATGCGCTTAATAAGATTCAGAATGAGGAGCTCTTCTTTGAAGAATGGAAAAGAGAAATTGAGAGAATCAAGAATAGTTCTATCATACTTTATATAAAGGGTGGGGAAAGATTTGTAAAAGATGTTTCACAGTGGCGTGAGATGTGGGATAAAGTGATTGAAGAGCCGCAGATGTTATGGGATAAGCTGGTGAGTGAAAACTATTTTGACATGTTTTTAGAAAAAGATAAGATAAAGTTGTTGGAAATGCGAGATGCTTTGCTCAGATTATGCCAGTGGCACAGTCGTTTAGGGCGAACGGAATACGAGCAAATGATGCGTATAAAGATAAGAAAGAAATATGCGAAGACAGTATATTTAAAAATATGCGAAGAGTGGAAGGATTATAGTGATGATATAAAACGAAATTTTCCGGAAAGTATGGCAAAACAGCAAATTTTGAATGAGGCTGGAAGATATTTTGGAGTTGATTACTTCCAGGAAAATAACGAGAACAGATTTGCCGGTATTCTTAAAAACGGGATAGGAAAAGCCGGAAATGATGCATTGGACAGGATAAGAGAGGATATAGAATATTACCGCGAAGAAACAGCGGATATGTTTATGTGCGGCAGGATGTCGTTAGACGCTTTGGGATATATCAGCTTGATTGCCAAAGAAGTTATCGTTGACGAAGAGGTGCCTGTGTACAATTTGCGGAGAATTATTCGAATTGTTGCGGTTATGTGGTGTGATATAGATAGTAAAGATTTTGATGTTTTTTTTAGATCTTATCAAGTACGGTGTACAGAATTATTTTTAAAAATTGTAAAATATATAAATGTTATTTTATCATGCAATGGGTTGGATGAATGGAAGGCTTCAGTTTATGGGTGGGGCGAAGATCATTCTTATGACTCAGTCCATAATTTTTCAAAACAAATTAGGGAATGCTATCATTATATTTACTCTGAAATATATAAAAAGAATGATATGGAGAATGAGTTTATACATCCTGCCACTATGTTGAAAATTCTGTATAATATGGTTTGTTACGGTGAAGAAACGTTGCTCAGGTCGTTTGGTGACATTGGTGCAAATGATAGCAGTGTATATGCTCTAAAAGAAGATTATATAAAAGGGCGGGATTATATGCGCCAGTTTAAGCGGATAGAAAGAGAAGATGATATGAAAGTACTGGATAAAAGACTTGAGCGGATTGCAGGAATCGTGAATGAACCATGGCAGGAATTCCAACAGAATTCTAAAACGGAAGTGAATAAGGAGATTATTGGTTTTGTGATTGATATGTATTATAGAAATAAGCGAAGAAACGCACGAGACAAAAGGGAGGAAGATTGTGGAAAGTAGGGTGATAGAGAGTCTGGGAGAATATATGGAAGTTATTTCCCAAATAGCAGGAAAAGGAGAAAATGAATACAAGGATAGCCCTAAGGTGCTTTGGTTTCGGGGGTTATCTCATGTAAACCATTCATTGCTGCCGTCTCTGTACAGGAGTGATATAAAAATAGAAGGAAATAGAAGTATCAGGGCATATTCCGCGATGCATTATGCTGAGGATATTCGGACTCAGCATTATAATGCAAAAAATTATCATTTTTTTGTGAAAGAACCATCTTCAAGAGTCGAATGGCTGGAAGTAATGCAGCATCATGGTGTAAGAACCAGGGCGATGGACTGGTCGGAATCAGCGATCCATTCATTGATGTTTGCATTGGAACCATTTTTTGATGATAGGAAATACAGAGATGAGGAACGGAGGAATACGGTACCTTGCGTATGGATCTTAGAACCGGGTATGCTGAATAAAAAGATATTTGAGTATTTGACAGATGATAAAATAATCAGTGCGATTTTTAGTGAGGTTGACTGGAAAACAAAAGATAAGATGGAGAGGATGCTTAAAGCATATAAGAGTGATTCGGCGTATTTTGAATCACGGGGAACGCATCATATTGATTATATCGTTAATCTGAGCAGCATTAATGACGAGATTCTGCGTGATCGCATAAGGATTGAGAAGTTACTGGCGTCGGGAGAAGTGATACATCCTTATTATTATATGCTTGCCCGTATTTATTCAGATGGACTGATACTTGATGAATTAAGGCTGCCGCCTCTGGCGGTGGTACACCCATATCATTCTGAAAGGATAAAGGCTCAGAAGGGTGTTTTTACTATTTTTCCTTTTTATAAGAAAAGCGAGGAAGAATCTTTTAAGTATCTTGCAATTAACCAGGATGCGATGGAATACAACGAATTTGCGAAAAAATACTTACATAAAATAGTCATAAGGAATCCACAGAAAATAGCATATGAATTAATGGCAGGCGGAATCAATGTCAGTTGGCTCTACCCTGAGATGCCGATTGTATCTAACGAAATCGAGTTCCATCGCATATATTGAATAAGAGGTTGTTTTTTGAGTCGGATATGTTATATAATAACGCTATATACAGTTTTTTAGAAAGGAGGGGCAGAGATGATTTGTAATAAACGCATAATTGATACCTTTGATAAGGAAAATAAGAGGAAAGTGATAAAAATGCCGACAGAACGGGTTGAATATTATTCTGACAGCGCTGGTTTTGGGTATGGCCTGGGTGAGCTGCAGATGAATAAAGAGTTGTTTTCCGTTAAACCTAAAATGGAAAATGCCAGGAAATACTAAAATTCTCTATTGACTTTGCTTGACGGTTGGTGATATAATATATAAGCGCGTTTTCCAGGTATTTTGTGCAAAAAAACGCTGATCAACCGCGGCAGGAGGCGTAAAACGGGAATTTGCGCAGTGCAGACAAAGGCAAAGCAATGGATGAAAGGAGGATCTCACATGAAGGTTAGATCATCAGTAAAACCAATTTGCGAAAAATGCAAAGTAATTAAAAGAAAAGGAAGCGTTCGCATTATCTGCGAAAACCCGAAGCATAAACAGCGTCAGGGGTAGTAATTGGATTTAGGCGGCTGATAGCCGACACACCCGGCGGTGTGTAGACTATTTAATATACAAGGAGCACCTGTAGCCGGTGGATATCCTTCGTATATTGCTTCTAATGCCGGCCCGTCATTACCGTAGCTGGAGAGATAGCGCAGCACTGAATCTGTGAGAGATCTCATTAAGTGCAGCGATGTGCATTCGCACCAGGTTCGTGAAGGATCTTGCCAAGTGCTCATGGCACGGTGGCCGGAAAGGGCATGGATACCGAAACATGCCTGGACGAAAGTCCCTATTAAAGACAGTATGTAGACAACAAAATTTTAAAGAAAATTGGAGGAAATTCACATGGCTCGTATTGCAGGTGTAGATTTACCAAGAGACAAACGTGTTGAGATCGGCCTGACTTATATCTATGGAATCGGCAGACCGAGTGCAACCCGCATTTTATCAGAGGCAGGAGTAGATCCTGACATTCGCTGCAGGGATCTTACGGATGAAGATGTAAAGAAGATCAGTGCGGTAATTGATGAGACACAGATGGTAGAAGGTGATCTCCGCAGAGAGATTGCACTGAACATCAAGAGATTACAGGAGATCGGATGTTATAGAGGGATCCGTCACAGAAAAGGACTTCCGGTTCGTGGTCAGAAGACAAAGACGAATGCAAGAACCAGAAAAGGTCCGAAGAGAACTGTTGCGAATAAGAAGAAATAACTTAGCGAGAGCAAGCCGTCAGGCGCAGATTGAGGTTAGTTATTTCTTTGTTCTTTGAACACAGCGAGAAGAACTTCGTACTTCATTAAAGAACTAAGTAAAGTAGTATAAAATTAATACAATAACAAAAAAAGGAAAGCGTAGGTTAGTTTTATTATGGCAAAGAAAGTTACAAAGAAAGTGACAAAAAAGCGTGTCAAGAAAAACGTTGAACGCGGACAAGCACATATCCAGTCATCTTTTAATAATACAATCGTAACATTAACAGATGCACAGGGTAATGCTCTTTCTTGGGCAAGTGCAGGTGGTCTGGGATTTAGAGGTTCAAGGAAATCTACTCCTTATGCAGCACAGATGGCGGCTGAGACAGCGGCTAAAGCGGCATTGGTACATGGTTTAAAATCAGTTGACGTTATGGTAAAAGGTCCTGGTTCAGGCAGAGAGGCAGCAATCCGTGCTCTTCAGGCATGCGGAATCGATGTAACAAGCATTAAAGATGTTACGCCGGTACCACACAATGGCTGCCGTCCGCCAAAACGCAGAAGAGTGTGATATAAAAATCTTAGCGAGGTATTACACGAGCTTAGATTTTTAATCGTTCTTCGGACGAAGGACGAAGAACAACAATAGAAGGAAATCTTAGCGAGGTATTACACGAGCTTAGATTTTTAATCGTTCTTCGGACGAAGGACGAAGAACAACAATAGAAAGAAATCTTAGCGAGATATTTACGAGCTTAGATTTTTAATCGTTCTTCGGGCATAGCGCGAAGAATATCTATGATAAACAGATACTCCGATAGTACGAAGAGTATCTGCCTAATAAATATAGGAGGAGTAGAATAACATGGCAGTGAATAGAGTTCCGGTTCTTAAAAGGTGCAGATCCTTGGGAATGGATCCGGTATACCTGGGAATTGATAAAAAGTCCAATAGACAGTTAAAGAGATCTAATAGAAAAATGAGTGAGTATGGTCTCCAGCTGCGTGAGAAACAGAAAGCAAAATTTATCTACGGTGTATTAGAGAAGCCTTTTAGAAATTATTTCGAAAAGGCTCAGCGTATGAGCGGTATGACAGGTGAGAACCTGATGAGACTGCTTGAGTCCAGACTGGACAATGTTGTATTTCGTCTCGGACTTGCAAGAACAAGACGCGAAGCAAGACAGATCGTTGATCATAAGCATGTTCTTGTTAACGGCAAACAGATTAACATTCCGTCCTATCTGCTTAAAGCAGGGGATGTAGTTGAGATTAAAGAAAAACACAAAAGCTCTCCAAGATACAAAGAGATTGCAGAAGTAACGGGAGGACGCCTGGTTCCAGAGTGGTTGGAAGCCGATCTTGAGAACCTGAAAGGAACGGTAAAAGAGCTTCCAAGACGTGAGGCGATTGATGTTCCGGTAGATGAGATGTTGATTGTCGAGCTGTATTCCAAATAATAACCCGTAACACCACAGGAGGTGGACTTAGTGTTTGATTTTAATAAACCCAACATCGAAATAACTGAGATTTCAGAAGATAAGAAATATGGCAGATTTGTTGTAGAACCATTGGAAAGAGGTTATGGTACAACATTAGGAAATTCTCTGAGAAGGATTATGCTTTCATCTTTGCCGGGGGCTGCGATCAGTCAGGTGAAGATTGACGGTGTTCTTCACGAGTTCAGTTCTATTCCGGGTGTTAAGGAAGATGTTACCGAGATTATCATGAACTTGAAGTCCCTGGCTATTAAGAATACATCTGAGACAGATGAACCAAAGACAGCATATATCGAATTTGAAGGAGAAGGTGTTGTCACGGCGGCGGATATTCAGGTAGATCAGGATATTGAGATCATGAATCCGGAGACAGTAATCGCGACATTGAACGGCGGGGCAGACAGTAAGCTCTATATGGAGCTTACGATCACGAAGGGCAGAGGATATATCAGCTCTGAGAAGAATAAGGATGATGAATTGCCGATTGCGGTGATTCCGATTGATTCTATCTATACCCCGGTAGAGCGTGTAAACCTTACGGTTGAAAATACACGTGTTGGACAGATTACAGATTTCGATAAGTTGACATTAGACGTATATACTGATGGTACATTACTTCCGGACGAGGCAGTCAGTCTTGCGGCAAAGGTATTGAGCGAACATCTGAAGCTTTTCATTGATCTGTCTGAAGTAGCCCAGGCTGCAGAAGTCATGATCGAGAAGGAAGACGATGAGAAGGAAAAAGTCCTTGAGATGAGTATAGACGAACTTGAGTTGTCGGTTCGTTCTTACAATTGTCTGAAGAGGGCGGGAATTAATACGGTCGAAGAGCTGACGAACAGGACTCCGGAAGATATGATGAAAGTACGGAATCTTGGACGCAAGTCCCTGGAAGAAGTACTCGCAAAATTAGACGAACTAGGCTTAGGCTTAAGCAGAGGGGAAGAGTGAGCACTTGGCGAGGTATTACACGAGCCTAGAGCGAACCTTGTTCTTCAAGCGGAGATTGAAGAACGTCCTTAATTTAACTATATTTCTGTCAGTAAGTCCAAAGGGCATGGCGGAGCATTTGGCTAGTAAGCCCGAAGAAGCATAACCAAGTGTGTATGATATTCCCGAAACAGTTTTATTCCATCTTTGTGAAGCTGTTTCGTGAATATTCATGGAATGGAGGAAAAAAGAAGATGGCAAAGTATAGAAAGCTTGGCAGGACATCCAGCCAGCGTAAAGCGTTATTAAGAAACCAGGTAACTGCATTGATTTACCGCGGTAAGATCGTTACTACAGAGGCAAAGGCAAAAGAGATCCGTAAGATTGCGGAAGGTCTTATTGCAATGGCAGTAAAAGAGAAAGATAACTATGAAGAAGTAACGGTAAAAGCTAAAGTTGCCCGTAAGGACAAAGACGGCAAGCGAGTAAAAGAAGTTGTAGACGGTAAGAGAGTAACCGTATATGATGAAGTAGAGAAGAAGATAAAGAAGGATAAGCCAAGCAGACTTCATGCCCGTCGTCAGATGCTGAAGGTACTGTACCCTGTAAAGGATGTACCGGCAGCCAGGGCAGGAAGAAAGAAAAATACGAAGGATGTAGATCTTGTTGCGAAATTGTTTGATGAGATTGCTCCGAAGTATGAGAATCGTCACGGCGGTTATACAAGAATCGTGAAGATCGGACAGCGTAAAGGTGACGCTGCAATGGAAGTTCTGATTGAGCTTGTATAATTTTATAGAGAGATTTTTTATATGCTGATCATAAAACCGGCACTATGTTCCTTCAAGGACATGGCGCCGGTTTTATAAATGTTTCTGCAGTGTAAGCCCAATCCTGTATGTTTTATCTTTTGTAATTTCTGCATGATTTTTCACCTGTCTTCTAAAATATTCCATAGTCTTTCATTAGATTTTTTCGATAATGCTCGTCATTCAGTGCTTTCTCCAGATCTGCATGACGATTATCCTGAAGCAGTCTTTTGAAGAGTGCCGCGGCTTCTTGTTGGCCTTTTCTGCGGCCTTCTTTCCGGCCTTCTTCCAGACCTTCTTTCCGGCCTTCTTCCAGACCTTCTTTTCGACCTTCTTCCAGACCTTCTTCGCGGCCTTCCGCTATGGCTTCTTTCTTTAATAATTTTCTATATTTTCGTTCGCTAAAATCTGTTAGCAACATACTCTTTACCTCCGCTCTGTTTTTCATCAGAATATCGGCGATTTTGTTCTCCTTCAAACATTCGTCAACCGCATGATCTACAGCTTCCTGAAGCCTATAACCTATGTTCATATATCTGCGTACCGCTTCTACAAAATAGGCGTACTCTTCCAGGCGCGCGCATCTTTTCATTAATTCCGTGTTATGCCCCATATTGATATTCAGCATTATCGCTTTACACTCCAGGGCTGATTCCTGGGCTTCCTTCAGGATAAATGCATCCGAGAGTCTAAGAGTCACTATATCCGGTTGTTCTTCTATACCGTTGTAGAAGACGATATAGACAGGAGTTGGAAGCGGTATCCGATTCTTTCCATAAATGTTGTAGCCATTTTCCTCTATGTATGCCTTGATCATATCTACGAAGTAAATCAATCCTCTCAATGGCATATTAGGGTTCATTGTGCTTTGATGTTCATACAGGTTCAGTGTGTTGCTGATTAAAAATGATAAATCATTCTTATACCCCAGATATACAGCGTTCTCCAGTGTCCTGATTTCCAATTCATCTGTGTCTGTGTAATGACTTGCGTTGACGGCATTATATAGAGACAGCAGATCTTTTTTGTTTTGGAAAATCAGGCGGAAGAGGCGGTCCTTATACTTACGGTTGATTCGATGGTTCCTGACGGTGTTTATCGCCGATAACATGATTTTCTTTTTCATATCTATCCTCCTTCATTTTAGCATAGATTGTGTTTAAAATACAGCAAATATGTGCCAGAACAGTTTTTTGTATAAATGATAATTGAGTAATCCGGCGAAATGCCGGGCAGAATATAAAGAGCGAATGCCTCTTAGAACTCTTGAATGTAAGTATAGCATGCAGGATATAGAAATACAATATGCTTTACAAATTTTCTATATCTATCTATAATTATATGGAGGAATAGAAGAAATGTCAGAATATATCTGAGGGAAAAAGGAATAATAAGGAACAGGTGAAATATTTTGGCGAAATTGGCAGTAAAGATACCCTTTTAGAGTGCTTAGGAATGTCGAAATGCCTTGACAAATATACATAAGAAGGGTATCTTATAATATAGGCATAAACGCATGTCAGATGAAGTAAGAAAGGGAGCGTAGAATGAGACGAAAGCGACAGCGCAGAGTGGTTGGTTTCTTCGGAAAGATCATTTCGTTGATGCAGCTTGGGGCATCTATATGGTTTATCTTTGGCCTTTGGACCAGCGGGATGGTACCGATGAAATACTTGCTGGCTATTACTGTTATTGCCCTGTCTATGTTCCTGGTCACATCTGGACTGCAGCTTGCAGACAGTGACAGAGCGAACCTTACAGGTATGTTTTTAAGCGTATTGTTTCTTGGCGTTTTTGCATTCGGAACAGCAGTTTTCTTGTGGACGAATGGTATGCTTGCAGGTATAGGAGGAGCTACCTATAAGATAGATAATATGCTTGTAGTTGTCCGTGCGGATGATCCGGCAGAGAATATTACGGATGCCAAAGATTATCTGTTCGGCAGACAGACAACCGTTGACCAGAAGAATATTGAGAAGACGCTGAATGAGATACAGAATAAGGTTGGTCAGGAAATTTCTATTGTCCAATATGAGATGATTCAGGAGGAAGCACAGGCGCTTCTTAGCGGAGAAATCGGGGCAGCCGTATATAACGAGGCATATGCAGGCATGATAGAAGACGCGATCGAAGGATATTCGGATCAGATAAAGATATTGTTTAATTACGAGATCCGGACGAAGATTGAGGGAAACGGAGCGAGAAGTGTCGAAAAGCCGTTTAATGTCTATATCAGCGGTATTGATGTCTCAGGGCCGATTACGACATGCAGCCGAAGTGATGTAAATATCATTATGACGGTGGATCCTGAGGAAAAGAAGGTTCTGCTGACAACGACGCCAAGAGATTATTATGTGGTCATTCCAGAGATATCAAACGGTCAGAGGGACAAGCTTACACATGCGGGAATCTACGGCGTGGATCGCTCCATAGCAACGTTGGAGAATCTTTATGGTATTGAGATACCTTTTTATGCCAGAGTGAATTTTACGTCCTTAATTAAGATTGTAGATGCATTGGGAGGCATAGATGTGAATTCCGAATATTCCTTTGAGAGCGGAGGTTACAGCTTCTCTGAGGGAATGAATCATATGGATGGTAAGAAAGCGCTGGCATTTTCAAGAGAGCGCTATAGCTTCTCAGACGGCGACAATCAGAGAGGAAAGAACCAGGAGGCGGTGTTGGCTGCAATTATAGAGAAAGCGGCGTCACCGGCGATTCTGACCAGTGCAAATCAAATACTGGGTAATATAGGAAGCTCCGTGGAGACGAATATGACGCATGATGAGATGGCCCAGTTGATCAATATGCAGTTATCGGATGGAGGCGCATGGGATGTTGAGTCACAGGCAGCCAGCGGACAGGGAGATACGCAGGCATGTTTTTCATCGGGATCTCAGCAGTTGTATGTTATGTGGCCTGACGAGGCTGTTGTCGAGGAATTGTCAACGAAGATGAAGAAAGTATTAGAAGAGAATTAAAAGGACCGTCCGGACAGAAGAGTTTTTCAGGGAGAAGCAGTGGGAGGCTTCGGGAAGGTGCGGTCTTCAGGAAAGAGAGTAGAGAGAGAATGGTAGTAGATCCATACAGAGCCATTGCGGCAGTTGTAATAGTTGTTATAATCGGGATGATAATTTTTGTTGTCAGAAATAGAAAAACATGGAAGAGTAGGCTGGTAAAGAGATATGAATAAGTTACAAGAATGGACCTGGGTTCACAAGGCTGCCCTGGTTGCTTTTCTGGATGTGATCATCGTATTATTCTCTTATCTTGTAGCGTTACTGGCACGTTTTGATTTTAAATTTTCCGCGATACCGGCGAATTACATTGAAGGCTATCTGTGGTCTATGCCCTTCTGGGTGGCGGCGACTATTGTAGTGTTCTATGTGTGCAGACTTTACCACAGTGTGTGGAGCCTTGCGAGTATATCTGAGCTTCAGATGAGTGTGGTATCATACATGATACTGCTGGTGGTATACGTTGCAGGCACGGTATTTATGCGTCTTAAGATGCCGAGATCCTATTATTTCATAGGATATCTCTTGAGCTTCGGGCTGACGACGATATTGCGCTTCTCGTACCGTATCATACGTTTTTATCTGGGAAAGAGCGAGACAGATGCGGACAGCACCGACCGGATTATGATTGTCGGCGGAGGCGCGGCAGGGCAGATCCTGATCAAGGAGCTGACGAATGGTAAGAGATATCACACGAAAGTGTGCTGTGTGATTGATGACAATCCAAATAAGCTGGGGAGAGTACTGGAAGGTATTCCGATTGTGGGAAATCGTAACGATATCCTGACAATGGTAAAGAAGTATAAAATTAATCACATCATTTACGCAATACCGGCTACAACGGGTAAGAACCGCAAGGAGATCCTGAATATCTGTAAAGAGACAGATTGCAAGCTGCAGACGGTTCCCAGCGTAGCACAGTTGATCAACGGTGAGGTGAGTGTCACCAGGATTCGCGACGTAGAGATTACGGACCTCTTAGGGCGGGCGCAGGTGAAGGTAAATAACCATGAGATCCTGGCGGCCATCCGGAATCAGGTGGTGCTGGTTACAGGAGGCGGCGGTTCTATTGGAAGCGAGCTTTGCAGACAGATTGCAAAGGCAGGTCCGAAGCGGTTGATTATATTTGATATCTATGAAAATAATGCGTATGAGATACAGCAGGAACTGAAGCGGAGTTATAAGAGTCTGGAAGTAATCGTATTGATCGGTTCAGTGCGTAACAGTAACCGGATCGACTGGGTTATGGATACATACAGGCCGGATATCGTATATCATGCGGCGGCACATAAGCATGTGCCGTTGATGGAAGAGAGTCCGAATGAGGCGATCAAGAACAACGTAATCGGTACATATAAGACCGCAAAAGCAGCGGCCAGGGTTAAAGTACGCAAATTCGTGTTCATTTCTACGGATAAGGCAGTGAATCCGACCAACATCATGGGCGCCTCCAAGCGTCTGTGCGAGATGGTTGTTCAGATGATGGACCGTAAGTGTAAATCGACAGACTTTGTGGCAGTACGTTTTGGAAATGTCTTAGGAAGCAACGGAAGCGTTATTCCGCTCTTTAAGAAGCAGATCGCGGAAGGCGGTCCGGTCACCGTTACGGATAAGGATATCATCCGGTATTTCATGACGATCCCGGAAGCGGTGTCCCTGGTACTGCAGGCGTCCTACTATGCGAAGGGCGGCGAGATCTTTATCCTGGATATGGGCGAGCCTGTCCGTATCGACGATATGGCACGGAACTTGATCCGGTTATCAGGTTATACGCCGGATGTGGATATCCCGGTTATATATACGGGGCTAAGGCCCGGCGAGAAGCTGTATGAAGAGCTGCTCATGAGCGAGGAAGGCATGCAGGATACAGAGAATGAATTGATCCATATTGGGCATCCGATAGAGATGGATGATGAATGGTTTGAGGAAAAACTGGAGCTGCTGGATGAACTGAGCTGTAATGAGTCAGATGATATCAAAAAAATAGTGGCAGAGATAGTTCCGACATATCAGTATCAAGATTAGGACGGCAGATAGTAACTTCTTACAGGAATGAAAGTTATTGCCAGTGAATGTATGTGGGAAATATCTTGACAAATCTGTTGGGATGGGATATTTTATAATAGATAACCGATTCATATTATTTAAAATTTTATGTTTTTAATCCGTGATTGGTTATAAGTATTAAAGTTAATGAAAAATTCTTGAGTTTCCAAATCGTCGCTTCGCCGCGTTTGGAAATTTAAGTTGTCATGAAAGAATTAGTAGTCCGCCTGATTTAAAGACGGAATGGCGAAGCTTGCCCATTTGGGATGAGAATAGGATTTGATTGTCTAAGGATTGTCTAAACGTGGACTTACTAGAAGAGCACTCTACAACTTTGGAAAGTGAAAGAAGTTGTGGAGTGCTTTTCTAGTAAGTCCATATTTATATGGATAACAAGTTTTAAAATAGCTAATTTTTGTATTTATAGTTTTAATATATAGAGAGTTATTCCTTTTAACAGTGAACCAAGAGTATTTGTTTGTACGTATTTTCAGGTATCTGCTACAGGGATTTTTATTAATTATAGAAAAAAATAGATGTAAATAAGGAGTGTGCTATGTGGTACGTGATGCAAGTCCGCACAGGTTCAGAAGAAAATATTCAATTACAGTGTCAAAAGGATATCTCTTCTGATATACTGGAGGATTGTTTTATCCCTTATTATGAAGAAAAAAAGAATATAAAGGGCGAGTGGAAAACACAAAGGAAAATTCTTTTTCCAGGTTATGTGTTTTTAGATTCCCGGCAAGTCGTGAGGCTTTATTCGAATCTGCAGCAGGTGTCCGGACTTACGAAGCTTTTAAAGACAGGTGATGAAGTAGTTCCGCTTACTAAAGAAGAAGTACATTTTCTCAAGACGTTTGGCGGAGAAGAGCAGATTGTCGCTGTATCGGAAGGGATTATAGAAAATTCAAAGGTAATAGTTATGTCAGGACCTTTGATGGGAAAAGAAGGATATATTAAAAGGATTGATCGCCATAAACGTCGAGCATTTTTAGAGATGCCAATGTTTGGGAGGGTTCAGAAGATACAGGTGGGATTGGAAATTGTAGCGAAGATATAATATGTTATATCTTCGCTTTTGAAATTGTGAGAGGAGATAGTGATTGATGGAAGAGTATCAGGAGGTAAGTGAAATTGATTTAAAAGATTTGATGTTTTATTGTCTGAAAAGATGGAGATGTATTGTTATATGTATGGTACTTTTTGCAGTTCTTGCGGGAGTGTATAAATATCAGGCAACGGTTGAAGAGAATCAGATGAAAAGAGAAGAACAGATTCGACGAGCTTCAATAGAAGCGGTTGAGGAAGAGACACAAACAGAGAGTGAACCAATTACATTTGATGATCCAGTTTCTTCGGCAGTTAATCAAGTAAAAGATGAATTAGATAATGCAAAACTGCTTTTAATTGGAGATGGAGTGTTATTTAATGATATTAAGAAGCTAATTGAAGAAAAGAAGCTAACTAACGATGTTTTTATGCTTGGCCAGCGAGAAGATGTTTCAGATTTACTTAGTGCAATGGATGTATTTGTCTTACCCTCGCTTTATGAAGGTTTACCAATTGTTTTGGTAGAAGCTCAAGTAAATGGATTACCTGCATTGGTTTCGAATTTGGTTACTGATGAAGTGAAATATTCTGATATGATTCAATATTTACCAATTGATAAAGGGAATGAAGAATGGAAATATAAATTAATATCTGGTGAATTACATAGATATGAATGTCCAAAAGAACTGGATGAGTATGATATTCAGTCTTCTGTTTTATTATTGGAAGAATATTATCGAAAATTGTTAGAGGAGAAACAAATATAGTATGTTCAGTATTGTAAAAGTTTTTATAAGAGAAAAATTGAATTTTGTTTTTGCAGGAAGGAGAAGAAAGAAGCTTATCGGTACAGATTTTACTATTATATCAAATAATTGTTGGGGAGGACATGTGTATCGTTTTTTTGGTATAGCATATAATTCACCAACAATTGGTTTGTTCTTCTTTGCAGAAGATTATATTATGTTTTTACGTGAGTTAGAAGGGTTTCTTAATATTGAACTTGAGTTTATTTCCCGTAAAGAGTCAAAACATAGTGAGGTCTTAATGAACAAGGAATATGAAGGTGTACCTATTGGAAAACTCTGTTATAAAGGAAATACAGTTGAAATTGTATTTTTACATTACAGAAGTGAAAAAGAAGCTTATGAAAAGTGGACTAGAAGGGTTAAAAGAGTAAATCTTAATCGTTTACTAATAAAAAACAGTTATCAGAATAAATGTACTGAGGAAATCTTGGAGCAATTTGCAATGTTACCATTCAAAAATAAAATATTTTTTGTACATAAACCATTTATAGAATATGATTTTACTGTGGTTTATAGAGAATGTATTGGGAAAGATTTTGTATTAAATGACACAAATAATTTTAGAAAATATGTGAATTTAAATAAACTTATTAATTCGGTTTATGATTGCTGTTAAACATATTTTATAATATAATAGTTTTTGTATATAGAATTCGATTTTTTGATAAAAGTTTTAAGGATAAATTGATTTATGATAGAAAATATACCGTTGATTTCAGTAATAATGAGCGTTTATAATACTGAAATTGTTTTTTTAAAAGAAGCTATTGATTCTATTCTTAACCAAACATTTAGTAATTTTGAATTCATTATTATAGATGATTGTTCTGGTGAAGAAACGCAAAAAATTTTGAATGAATATAAAAAGGATAATCGTGTAATATTAAAAAGAAATGAAAAAAATCTTGGATTGACTGTGAGTCTAAATCGAGCAATTTCCTTGGCCAGAGGAAAATATTTGGCCCGTATGGATGCAGACGATATTTGTTTTCCTCAAAGATTTGAAGTAGAAATAGAATATCTTGAAAAATTTTCTGATCTTGGTGTAGTTGGAACCAGCTTTGTAATTATGGATAATGGGCGGGAGATTTTTAGAGGAAATGAGGCTTATTTTCCGGAACAAATTAAGGCGCGATTATTTTTTTGTAATAATGGATTGCTTCATTCAAGTGTTCTGATGAGAAGAGAGTTAATTTGTAAAGAATTAGATTTGCTATATAACGAGGAGATAAAGAAATCACAAGATTTTGATTTATGGGTTCGAGTTAGTAGAAAGTCAAAAATATTTGTAATACCTATATATTTGATGAAGTATAGGGTATCTAACAATCAAATATCAACTAAAAATAAGTCAGAACAAATAATGTATCGAAAACAAATAATACGATCTCAACTTTTTGAACTGATTCCAGAGACTGATAAAATTATGGAAAAGTTACATCTTCAATTGTGTAATGGAGATGCAGTTGATTCAATCATAAAATTAATGCAATGGACTGATAGGTTGAAAATGGAGAACAAGAAATATAATATGTTTGATGAAAACTCATTTAAGTATTATTTGTCTGTTTTTGCTATGAGATCGGCTAAAAAAAGTCTGCAAAGATTTCAATTGTGTGACTATTGTAATTTTTTTAGAATTATATTGGAATTTTGTGTTAATGCAATACATTTTAATTTGAAAAATAAAAAGGATAGGAAAAAACGATATTATTTATAAAAAATTGTATGGTTTATATTTCAATGTATTCTTCGTGATATGTTATTGGAGGGATAATCAATAAAAGGTTTATTTTGCAGAATTTTGTTTTAGGGTTTATAAAAAAGAAAGGGTAGAGTGGATTGTGGATATTAGTAAAGAAGGAATAAGATGTCTGATCTCAGGAACAAAAATTTCTATAAAAAATGTATTTGATGAAATGAGAATAAGGCCATATTTAAATACTAATCTAGAAATGTCTCGAAAGAAGTTTGATTTGATTAAAGACGAAGTATTGTCATATGTTAATGATCTTCGAGTAAGTGATACTGAATATATTTTTTCAAAGAGTGTTACTACGCCAACAATATATGCTTCAACATATGCGTGCTTGATTTTAGGAATGTATGGACAAGTTAAAGATGAAGATAAAGAAAAGTGGAAACATTATTTTGATTTCCATCAAAATAATGATGGTTTTTTTTATGATGTAAATATTGAAAGCAAAATTTTTCATGATGGTGAAGGCTGGGGAGAGAGACATCTAGTTCCGCATGTTTTAATCGCTTATGAAAGATTAGGGATGATACCAGGAAAAAGACTTAGTTTTCTAGATAAATATTGTGACGAGATTTTTATGAATCAATGGCTTGAAAATTTGGATTTTACACATCCATGGGGAACTAGTAATAAAATAATGAATTTATTGTGTTCATTACAGTATGCTAGAGATAGGATGGGTGAAGAGACTCAGCCTGCAATTGAACAAATTGAGAAATTTTTAATGCAAAAAATAAGAAAGGAATATCCATTTTGGTTGGAAGGAAATATTGATAATCGTAGTAATGTATATCAGGCAATAAGGGGAGCATATCATATTTATCCAGAACTTATGTTTGATGGCATTGAATTTGAACATATTAAAGAATTGATTAATTTAATTATAAAAATACAAAATAAAATGGGGGGATTTGACAGATCTGTTATTTCTACGGCGTGTGATGATATAGATTCAATAGATCCGCTAATTAGATTTGTACTTTTTTATAATATTCACAATAATAATATTGATAAATGTTTGTATAGAGCATATTGTTACATAATGTCTAATAGGAATCCAGACGGAGGATTTTGTTTTTCTAGAGTTAAAAATGGATTTATGTATGGTGACTGTAAACAGTTAAGCAGTAAAGAAAATCAGAGCAACCTTTTTGGAACATGGTTTAGATTAGTTTGTTTACATGAAATATTTCATTATTTTAATATAGTAAATTTTAATGGTGTGAATATTTCAGGATATGAACAAACGTTACCTGGGAGTAAGAATGTATGAGAACAAAAAACTCTGTGTATAATGTTATCATTGGCTTTCTTTATATTTTAGTACATTCTTTTTCTAGTTTTATAATTACTAATCTCATTCTTTCTAGTTTTGGATCTGAAATAAATGGACTCATATCATCTGCAAAGCAAATACTATCGTATGCATCTTTAATCGAAGGTGGACTTGGGGCAGCATGTATAGTATCATATTATAAGCCGCTTGCTAATAATGATATAAAGATAATAAAAAGTATATTTAATGAAAGTGGTAAATTTTATAAACGTATAGGATTTATTTATTCAATTTTTCTGCTGGGATGTTGTATTTTGTTTCCTACATTTATCTACACATCAATTGGGAAAGTTTATACAAGTTTTGTCCTTTTTTTCACTGGTTTTTCACAGTGTCTACAATATTTATTCTTAGAACAATATCAAAGTTTGATAATTGCAGATCAGAAAAATAGAGTAGTTCAATTGATTACTTCTGTAGGGGAATTAGCTAATATTCTTTTGGTGGCGTTATCAATTAAAGTATTTGGTATTGGTGATATAATATTTATTCAATCAATAAATATTATATGTGTTATAATAAAAATTGCTTTATGTCATCTTTATTTTCGCAAACATTATTATGAGATTTATAAGTGCCAAACAAAAGAAAGATATAAGGGAGTAATTCAACAACAATCAGCTTCATTTATACATGTGATTGCAAGTCAAATTTCTTTTAGCACAGATATTGTGGTTTTAACTATTTTTAGAACCTTAGAAGAAGTTAGTATATATTCTATATACAATCTGATTTGTAATTTTATATCATATATATTTAATGTTCTTGCTAATTCGGTTTCTTCATCTTTTGGAGATCTATATAATAAGAAGAAAGAACTTTTTGTTGAAAGATTTAGAAGCTACGAGACAGTTAGTATAATGATAAACAGTATTGTTACTATATCAATCTTTTGCGTATTAAAAGGTTTTATTATTCTATATACACATAGAAGTGATGATGTAGAATATTGGAATTTAATGTATTCCATATTTTTTATTTTTATTGCTTATTTAAATAATTTAAGAACTCCTCATGCTGCAATGATTCGTGCATCTGGAAATTTTGAAAAAACAAAATACTACTTTTTGGGAGAAGCATTTATTAACTTATTGATATCATTAAGTTTAGTTCAAAGATATGGTATTTGTGGTGTTTTGATAGGGACTCTTTTTTCTGTTATTTTTAGAGATTATTTTGTTATTCAATTTATATATAAACAAGTTATACAGATCGATATTAAAAAATTTCTTGAAGTTAGTCTTCCAAATATGATAGTTACTATAGTAATGTCAGTTATAGGGTTATGTTTTTCTATTGAGTTTGGTTCTTATATAGAGTTTGTTTTTGTTGGATCTATATGTATGATTTTTTCATCGTTTATTATATTTATGGTAAACTACATTTTTAATCAAAATAATTTTATGCAGGTGATAATTTTTCTTAAAGGAATTAAGTCATCAATGTTATCCAAACATTTAGATTAAGTAGACTTTAATATTACTAAGAAGTGATAGGAAGTGGATATATTAAAATGTTGTGTTTGTTGAAGGAGTGAAAAAATGTCAAAAATAAATATAGTAGTCACAGGAACTGGCTATGTAGGACTTTCTTTATCTGTACTTTTATCCCAACATAACTGTGTAACAGCAGTAGACATCATCCCAGAAAAAGTCAAAAAGATTAATAACCACATTTCTCCGATTCAGGATGATTACATAGAAAAATATTTATCAGAAAAACCTTTGAATCTTAGAGCTGTTCTTAACAATGGAGAGTATAACCTTAACAATCCGGCAGTCGAAGCATATTCGGCTGCTGATTTTGTTATTATTGCAACGCCAACCAATTACGATCCGAAGAAAAACTTTTTTGATACAAGTGCCGTAGAATCAGTGATAGAGATGGTATTGAAGGCAACGGAAAATAAAGTATCAAAGCCTCTTATGATAATAAAATCGACAATTCCTGTAGGATACACAGAATCAGTAAGAAAAAAGTACGGTGTGAATAATATCATTTTCAGTCCGGAATTTTTACGTGAATCGAAAGCCTTATATGATAATCTGTATCCTTCCAGGATTATTGTTGGATGTGACAAAGATACCAGAGAGAAAGCAGAACAATTTGCCGGTCTTTTGCAGGAAGGCGCTGAGAAAGAGGATATTGATACACTTTTCATGGGTTTGACAGAAGCAGAGTCTACGAAGCTTTTTGCGAATTGTTTTTTGAGCATGCGTGTGGCGTATTTTAATGAACTGGATACTTATTGTGAGACAAAAGGCCTGAATACAGGTGATGTAATTAGGGGTGTATGTCTGGACCCCAGAATAGGGGATTATTATAATAATCCATCTTTTGGTTACGGCGGATATTGCCTTCCAAAAGACAGTAAACAGTTGTTAGCGAATTATGCAGATGTTCCGCAGAATATCATGAGCGCAATCGTAGAGAGTAACAGAACCAGAAAGGATTTTATAGCGGATCGCGTATTGGAAATCGCCGGAGGATACAGTAATTCAGCGTTTTATGATCCGGGAATGGAGAGAGAAATTGTTGTAGGCGTATATCGACTTACTATGAAGAGTAACAGTGATAATTTCAGACAAAGCAGTATCCAGGGAGTAATGAAGCGTATCAAAGCCAAAGGTGCGATAGTCGTTATTTATGAACCGACACTTGAAGATGGAACGACATTTTTTGGAAGTAAAGTGATAAATGATTTAAAGGTATTTAAGAAGAAGAGTCAGGCCATCATTGCAAATCGTTATAATGCGGAAGATTTGGATGATGTGAAGAGAAAGGTTTATACTAGAGACATATTTGTACGTGATTAACTTCTGGCAGAAAGAAGACGTAAGCTAGAGGAGAATATTGCTTTAATATAGTATGGAACAGATTCGCCAGATATAGAGACAAGATGCTATATCTGGCGAATTTGTTTTTAAGTAAATCACAGTTACAACATGCCGAAGTTTTAGCGGTCGTCCTCCGGGATACGATTACAGAGTACAAAGGATATAGTTGGAAAGAGGCCGCCGAATTTATAGAGGTTGTTTCGATGACAAGTACCATGGAGGTTTCTCCGTCTTTTTTTGTTATCCGATCAGGACTTCCTTCCCCAGACCCTGCTGGATTAATTCTCCTACCAGAGTATTTGAACTTGTATTTGCCCAATATGTGTCGAATTTGCTGCTGTCCAGATATTTGGTGGTGGACCATGGATTGTAGATATCTTTTTGGCTGCTGTATCGAAATCCGTCATACCAGTATTTTACTTTCTCAAAATTTTCAGATAATCCAAATTTATCTAATGCCTGTATTACTTCTTCTTCTGTAAAGCCAAAGGAGGATACGTATTTATCAGAAGTAGCTGTTACTACCTCAAGATTGTTGATATCAGAAAAGATGGATTCTTTACTGATTCTTGTTATGCCGGTAAGGAGAGCCCTTTCGAGATAGTCGTTAGTCGTAAAGGTTGTATTAAAAAGGCTGCTGATAAATACGCTTGGTTCATGCCAGTATCCATAAATATATGCTTCTTGCAGAGGGGTATCATAGATGCCGATCTGTTTTGAAGCAATTCATCCTATGTACCTTCCTTATGTGCATCAGCAGAAAGCCTTTGAGCGTTTGACTGGAGATGATGGCAGATCCACATTAGTTGCGACTGACACCGGTTCCGGTAAAACAGCCGTTAAAGCAGCCTGCTCCTTTTTATAGTCACTGGATTTGAGACGTGCCAGGAATAAGATTCCCTTCTCCATCATTCGGATAAAAGCTGCGGTGGACGGATATCCCCTGTTCATCACAACCAGGAACGGTTGTGAAATGCCAATTGTTTCACACACACGGTCAATCTATTCTTCTGCAAGCCGCATTTTATCAAACTTACATCTCTGGCAGTCGCTCTCCAGAATCATACGGTTCATAACATCATACAGACATCCCATCCCTATGGAAACCTGCGGTTTTGTCTCTTTTCTGCTGGATGTCTGGAAAAGTATTTGCTCAAGGAAATAATAAAGAAGGAGTTTATGGAGAAGAAGGATTGTGAGGTTCGCTTTGGGGAGGAACAGAGGTTAGATAAGGTTATGAAGCAGTGAAAAAAGGAATATGAAAATAAACTTCTGCATACACTGTAAAAACAATGAGTGCAGGGGTTTATATATGAAAGATTATATTGAGGAAAGGGCAGTAGAGATCGCATATTATATCATTGAAAATAAGGCAACGGTGAGACAGACAGCAAAGGCGTTTGGGGTTAGCAAGAGTACCATACATATGGTTGTAACAAAATAGAACGATTAATAAAGAAAGAAATATGGACGATTATATAGAGTGAACAGTCTACATGAGAAAGAAATAGATAAATCCTTTGAGAGTCATATAAAAAGCAGATGTGAGATGAGCATCTGCTTTTTATATGGTATTTTATTCATCATCAAAGATAGTTTCATTCATTTCAGGGAAATCTAACAGTTCGGATACAGTCATACCTAAGCCGATTGCCAGTTTATGGAGCGTTTTCAGTTTGGGATTTTTTGTTTTACCGGACATGATATTTTCAACGGTAGATTGTGTAATACCGGATAAAGTAGCCAGTTTGTTTATGGTAATATTTTGTTCATTACATAATCTGGTGAGTCTCAAGATAATCACATCTGAATAAGTCATAAAGACCTCTCCCTGTTCCAAGAATTAAATAGAGTATACGGGGAAATTTTCTTTAAGGTTAATGGTATACCGTTGACAATTCGTTATTCATCCTCAAATGCAATTTCATTCATTTCAGGAAAATCTAATAGCTCAGATACAGTCATATCTAAACCGATTGCCAGTTTATGGAGCGTTTTCAGTTTGGGATTTCTTGTTTTGTCCTTCATCAAATTATCTACCGTAGATTGCGTAATACCAGATAGTGTGGCTAATTTATTCACAGTGATATCCCGTTCGGCGCATAATGCCGTCAGTCTTTTGATAACAGCGTCAGAATATGTCATGAAAATCCCCCTAACTTTGTACGGTTAATAAAAGTATAGAAGGTTTTAAGGTGCTGCATTAACAGTGTGCAGTTGACTAAGAAGCATCTAAGCCGGTCTGATAAGCGTTTCCTTTTATATGGCTATTTTATGATAGGTACGCTTACGGTAGCATTTGTGGTATTACTGCATTGATGAAAAGTCCATAAAAGAGATAGCTGAGATAGTCCATGTGCCGGAGAATACGATAGAACTTATGGCACAGTATTACAAAAGAAAAATGAAATAATGCTAACTCCGCCATATGAAAACGGTGAATCCATGATACAGTGTGGGTTCGCCGTTTTTTGTTTTTCTGAAATCGGCAGTCTGTGGGGCATGGAGATTCATTAGATATCAATTTACGCCAAATTATATGTTGAAAAATGAATGAAAAGTATTGGACTATTTTAAATGGCATTTTCATAGTTATGGAAAAAGAGACAAGCTGGTAAGCAGGAGGTGGTTTCGCTATCGCTAATAAAACAAAGCTTCATTTTCGTTTTCATAATCCAAATTCAGCGGAGGAAACCGCTAATTACATAGCAAAAATATTTATTGAGGTCAATCAGGTTAAAATTGACCATGTGTTACAAGAAACCGCAGAAAAAATGGAAATACAAAGCGAAGAGAATAGGAGTCTTTTTTGTTGAAAGGCTCCATTTTATCATGAATATAGAAGTTTAGGGAATGAATATGAGATTTTTCCTCAAATTTGTATTGTTAAATTATAAAAAACGTGTATAATAGAATAAAGAATGGAGGTGGCAGCTATGTTGTGTCAATTTACAGTTAAGAATTATAAAAGTATACGGGACGAGATAACATTTGATATGCAGGCGGCCGCAATTTCAGAGCATGATAATAAAATCATTAAAGATATAGACGGTGAATTGTTTTTGCCAGTTTCTGTGATTTATGGACCTAATGGGGGAGGAAAATCAAATGTATTAGAAGCATTGTATACATTAGATTCCAAAGTGTTAAGGCCGCTCTGTGCTACTTGCGATAAGACTGATTGCGATTATAAAGCCCGTAAAATTCCGGTAGAACCATTTGCATTTTCTGAACAGACGAAAGATGAACCCACAGAATTTGAATTATTTTTCAGAACGGTAAAAGCAGAATATCGTTACATTCTTCATGTGAAAGAGGATGAAGTTATCTATGAAAGTCTTGACCGAGTGAAAATGGATACTGGTAGGCGTTCGGCGCTTTTCAAAAGAGATACAGAATCAACAGAATTAAAAGGGATCTTTGGGAAGTTAAAGATAAGCGAGGATCTTTCGGCGACCTTGCCATTGATTTCTTACCTTGGGATTACCTACAAGAAAAACGAGGTTGTAAGTGATGTACTGAACTGGTTTGAAGACGCTATTGATTTTCTGAATTACGGGAATCCAGATCAAGAACTGAGAACAGCGATAGCGAAGTCCGAAGATATAAAACATTTAGTATTAAATATGATTAAAGAGATGGATTTGGACATCGAAGATTTTAGAATTGAAGAAAAGGATGATGACCGTATTGAAATTTATACAAAGCATATTGTGGATGGGTATAGTACTGAAATCACATTGTCGGAAGAATCCAGCGGAACAAGAAAACTGTTCGGGTTACTTCCGTTTATTGCGAAAAGCCTGACTTATGGAACTACACTTGTCATAGATGAATTGGACACAAAGATCCATCCAGTGTTACTGCAATATGTGATTAAACTGTTTACAGATATGAGTATAAACAAGAGGGGTGGGCAACTAATTTTCACCTCACATGATTTGTCTACTATGAACAACGAAGTGTTCAGGAGAGATGAAATCTGGTTTGTAGCAAAGGGAAGGGGGCAAAACTCAGGATTATATTCTCTGGTTGAGTTTAAGAATGATAAGGGAGAATCTGTTCGCAAGGATGCGAAATATGATAAGCAGTATTTGGAAGGTAAATATGGTGCAGATCCTTATCTGAAGAAAATCATAGATTGGAGTGCTATTCGATAAAATTATTCATAGATAGTTATAGATTAGACATAGAATTAGTTATAAGGATGAAAGTAGGTGGTTAATTTGAATTTAGGAATAGAGAATGAAACATTAGAATTTAAGAAAACAACAGGCGAATTGAAGGAGGCAATGTATTCAATTTGTGCCATATTGAATAAACATCAGCACGGAGAATTGTATTTTGGGGTAAAGCCGGATGGTACGCCTATTGGACAAGTTGTAACAGAAGAATCGTTAAGAGAAGTCAGTCAGAAAATCAAAAATTTTATTGAACCGAAGGTATATCCGGAAATCCGTAAAGTTGTGCTGGATGGGCGTGATTGTATATATGTAAAATTTGAAGGGAACCAGGTTCCATATTTTGCTTATGGGGTGGCCAGGATCAGGGTGGCTGATGAAGATTTGGTTATGTCCCCGGAGGAGATCACTAATTTACTTTTACGGAGCGGGAGAGAAGGAAATCGTTGGGAAAATCTTGTCTCAAATAAAAATGTTAAAGATGTAGATGAAGATTTACTTAAAAAGTATATAGCGCAGGCAAATGCTGCCGGCCGAATTGTGATATCATATACAGATAAGGAAACAGTCTTGAATCAATTGGAGTTAACAGAAGGAGAAAGGCTGTTAAATGCCGGCAAAGCGCTATTTGGCGATGATATTATTCAGGATGTTCAGATGGCGATTTTTGCAACTGATGAGCGTTTGACTTTTAATGATATCCAGCGTCATCATGGTCCTGTTTTAAAGCTTGTAGATATTGCAGAAAGTTATATCAAGAGCAATATTCACTGGAAAGTGGAGTTTAGTGGAACATTACAAAGAACGGAAATACCGGAAATACCAATAGACGCTATACGAGAGGCTTTATTGAATTCTTTTTGTCATAAAGATTACTCTTCAGGACAAAGCAATGAGATTTCAATTTATAAAAATCGCGTAGAGATATATAATCCAGGTACATTTCCAGAAGGCTACGAACCACAGGATTTTATTGATAAGGCAGAAAGACCTGTCCGCAGAAACCCTAAGATTGCCAGAATTTTGTATTATTCAAAAGATATTGAAAGCTTTGGAACAGGTTTAAAACGTATTGCGGATGCTTGTGAAACAGCAGGAGTACGGTATGGATTCCAAAAAAAGAAATCAGGGTTTGTAGTCTGTTTTTATCGGTCAGAAGAAGAACAGGTGAAAGCCGATAAAAAGCCGATAAAAGCCGATAAAAAGCCAATAAAAAATGAACGGAAAAATATCATAGTACAATATATAAAAGAGAATGGATTTATCACTAATAAAGAAGCAAGAAATCTATTGGGCCTGGCAGATTCTACTACAAAAAGAATATTGAAAGAAATGGTTGAAGAGTCTACTTTAAAAATAGAGGGTGAAAGAAAAGCAAGAAAATATTTGCTTTCTGGGGGAAAGCATTGATTTATTAGCAGAGGATTATTGAAAGTTGTTTGATAATCCTCTGCTTTTTATTTACAATGAACATTTTACAAGATAAAATAAAGTTGTAACAGAGTTATACAAATATGACAGAGAGGTTTTCCTATGAACATAGCCGCATATTGCCGCGTATCCACGGACAAAGAAGATCAACTAAACAGTCTTGAAGCTCAAAAAGCTTTTTTTGCCGAATACACTACCCGCACAGGCGATACTCTTATTCGATTATATGCAGACGAGGGCATTTCCGGAACAAAAATTAAAAATCGCAAGGAATTTCTTCGTATGATGTCCGATGCTGAACATGGATTGTTCGACATGGTAGTAGTAAAAGACATCTCCCGTTTTGCCCGTAATACCGTGGATCTTCTTCAGAATGTCCGCAAATTAAAGTCATTAGGCATCGAAACCCAATTCCTCACCGCTAATATGACCAGCATGGGGAACAGTGAGTTTGTCCTGACGATCTTCGGCGCATTGGCGCAGGAGGAAAGCGCCAACACATCCAAGCGTGTGAAGTTCGGCAAAAAAATGAATGCAGAAAAAGGGCGGGTTCCCAATATTGTTTACGGCTATAATAAAACCATAGGCGATTATTTCAATCTGGAAATCAATCAAGAAGAGGCGGCGATCATTCAACAGATTTACCATTGGTACACCAAAGAGGGCTATGGAGCCGCCAAGATTTCCAACAAGCTAAATGAATGTGGACTAAAGACGAAGCGCAACTGTAGGTGGAGCCAGAACGCTGTCTGCCGTATTCTTACAAACGAGCTTTATACAGGGAAAATCATCAACGGTAAACAGGAGGTGGCGGATTTCCTAACCGGTAGACGTACCGATAAGGATGAAACCGACTGGATGGTTGTAGAACGTCCGGACTTACGCATCATTGAACCAGAAACATATGAAAAGGCGCAGCAAATATTACAGTCCAGAAATAAAGCATTCAACATGAAACATGAACGCCAGAGCAATAAATATCTATTCTCCACCTTAATTAAGTGTAAAGAGTGCGGCTGGTCTTTCCGGCGTACCGTCCGCACGTATAAAAATACTTATGTCCGCTGGGTATGTTCCGGGCATAACGGCAAAGGCGCCGATAGCTGTCCCAATGCTGTAACTGTGGATGAAGAAGAATTGATTCAGGCATTGCAGGAATACTTTGCAGAAATGCTGAAACAGAAAAAGAATGTGATCCAGAATGTAGTCCGCGAGTTCCAGCGCATCTACAAAGCAAAAGACGAAAATATAGAATACGAGAAAGAACTGAACCAACAGCTTGCCAGATTACAGAAAACCCGTCAAAAATATATGGACATGTATACGGATGACTTAATTTCCCGCGAAGAGTTGAATACAAAGATTGGCGGTATGCGAAAAGAAATCGAGAGGCTTGAGAATGAGCTGAAAATGGTCTCATATCATCTTACAAAAGGAGAACAGTTAGAGCATATCCTTGGCAATACGTTTAAAGCAGTAGAAGATATCACGGATGTTCACCAGATGACGAATGAGCAGCTTAAACAAATTATCAAGAAAATCGAAGTGGACAAAGAGGGCAACGTAGATATTTTTCTACGTTTATTTGGAGATCTGGGACTGGATGAAGCCGTATTGATTGAGAATACACCAAGTACGACCGGGAACACGCCAAATATTGCTGAGAATACGCTGAATATGGCTGGAAATACATCAAATATGACCGAGGATATGTTGAATGAGACTGGGAATATTCTCAATACGGCAGAAAGTAATAACGCTCTAAATAATAACAACCATACATAAAGATGTAACAGAAAGATTGCTTCAGGTCAATCCGTCTTTGGCGGCAGAAGCCAGGAAAATTCTGGATCTCAATAAGTCTGAGAGGCATATACGCGGTGGACTTGCTACCAGGGAGAAATATCTTCATCTGGAGCACCGCTAAAGAACTAGTGTACTGGCAGGATTCCGGCAGTCGGAAATTACGGAGCGAAAGGAAGAGGAGTACATTTGAATAAAGGCAGGTTCATTATATTTTCATGGTGAATGTACTTCCCCCGCCCTCCGTATCTTCTACGGCAAGCCGGATTCCCTGTATTTCGGCAAGGGCAGCAGCGATAGACAGTCCAAGACCGAAATGCTCTTTGTTGCTTCTGGATTTATCATTTCTATAAAAACGGTCAAAGATCAATAATTTTTCCTTATCAGAGATTCCGGGACCATGATCAATGACAGAAACGATGACGTGTCCCTGGTGAGATTTTGCGTGCAGTGTGATCTTCGGCGGACGCCGTCCTGTATCTGAGATTTCCGTGCAGGTTGGTCCAAGCGGCGCATTATCATCAGGAGCTGGGAGGAATTCGTCGGATAATGCATATGAGACAGCATTATCCAGCAATATTGTAAGTATCTGCCGGCACAGATCCGGGTCTGCCAATACAGGAGGAAGCGGTTCGGCAGGAAGCTCTAAAAGCAGCCGTCCCCCTTTGGAGAGGCAGAGAGGTTCATACAGTTCTAACAGATTCAGCAGCAGTTCATCCATTTCAAACTTTCTTTTTTGGACGGACCATTCCTTCTGCTCTGCCGTAACCAGTAACAGAAGGTTTTGGATCAGGACGTTGCCGCGCCGGCATTCGTTTTTGATTACAGAGAGACATCTTCCGCATTCTTCAGGCCGGGCAGTGATGGCGTCGGCTGTCGTCTGGATGACCGCAAGCGGCGACCGAAGCTCGTGGGAAGCGGCGGCGGCAAAGTCCTGTTGCTTTTGGCAGGTTTCCTCCAATGGCTTCAAAGAGCGGCGGACGAACCAGCGTCCGGACAGGAAGAGAAGCAGGATTCCGAACAGATCGATCAGCAGATAGACGCAACCTGTTTCCAGGAGCTTTATACGATTGTCGGTGATATCCAGAAGCAGGATTAATTTCTTATATCCTGAGGCCGTGCGGAGAATCAGGACATTCCCAAGATAGCAGTCCTTCCTGGCCCCGGCAATCTGGAATACGGATGATTGAAGAAGATCAGAGGAAATAGGATGGGAGTCCAAGTAAATGCTTTCTTCTTGCGCCGCTTTTTCGGCGGTTTTCAGCAGAATCTCCCGATCGGTATGGGTCTCATAAGCGCCGGGGAAGAAGAAGGGCGTACCGTTCTCTTCGATATAAATGATAAGCCGGTTGTTTTGTTCCATTTGCGCCAGAAAAGAGTCTGCGAAGCGGGGATTAACCTGGAGCTGGGTCATTAATGTAAAAAGATGTTCCTGAAAGGATGATATCTGACGGTTTTCCTGAGACGAGGCATAGAAAAGAAAAGCAATGGACAAGATAAAAGTCATGATCAGGCCGGTGCTTAATGTGTATAGAGTAACAAATTTTTTCTGCAATCTAGGAAACATGGCTTTCCGCTCCTTCTTCTAAACGATATCCTACGCCGTGTACGGTGGAAATGCAAGCATGGCTTCCAAGTGTCTGCAGATGTTTTCTGAGAAAATAGACGTATGTGTCCAGATTCCCGTCTTCTACCGTCCCGTCAGGTCCCCATACCCGGGAATAGATCTGTTCTCTTGTCAGAGTTTTGTTTGGATTACGCAGGAAGAATTCCAGAAGAAGGGCTTTTCTCCCGGAAAGTAATTGTTCCTTGTTATGGCAGGTCAGGGTCCTGGAATCAGGGTCGAAACGGATATCTAAAAAAGACAGGCGCTGATGGTCAGAAAATGCTTTCGGACGCCGGGACAGAGCCCTGATACGAGCCAGCAGCTCTTCGACAGCGTAGGGTTTCACCATATAATCATCCGCGCCGCAGTCAAGGCCGCTGATTCGGTCGTCCAGAGAGCCGAGTGCAGTCGTTAGAATAACGGGTACTGTGATATTATTCTGGCGGATAGCTCTTAAGATGGACAATCCGTCGATTTCCGGCAGCATTCGGTCTAAGAGAATCAGGTCGTAGGCGTCGGACATGGCGAAATAAAGCGCCTCGCTTCCGGTATGGCAGCATTCGGCAGTGTGGTTTCTGGCGGAAAGCTGCATTTTCAGGGCGTCGCACAGTTCTTTGTCATCTTCGATAATCAATATATGCATCTTCTATAATATACTCCTCATTCATTCATTCATTCTTTCATTTATTTCATTTGCCGGCTATCTGCTTTTTCTTGAATGTATCAGATAAAAATATCCCGCTTATTCATTACTGCTTATTAATATATAGAGTATACCAGAGAAATCTCAAAAAAATCTTTAAAAAAAAGAAATGATTTTAAAAGATTATTTGAGATTTTCCGAGTATAGTTTAGGATAACATCTGAAAAATTTTTGAATTTAGATAGAAGAAGGGAGAAGAAAAGCTATGAAGGTGTGTAGATTTCAACCATTCCGCCGTTTTACGGCTATTATATCGGCGGCGGTGCTGGCAATGGGATTGTTAACCGGGTGCGGTCAGGGGAAAGAGGATAAAGGCGGCGGAGGCAACCCGGTGAAAGGCCGTTATGTAGAAGAAAATGTGGAACTGCCAATACAAGACGGGGAGGAGATCACGAATCTGGAGAAGTCCGGGGTTGGGAATCCTGTCCTGTATTCGCAGACAGAAAGTATGCAGGTGTTTCGGTATGAATATAAGGACGGCCAGTGGGAACGGACAAGCCTTGACTGGGCAGCCGGGATTTTCGACGGTCAGGCTGTATATATACAGGAGGTACAGGAGACCGGGGATGGGACGCAGATCTTAAGGGCTATAGATGAAGAGATGTGTACACATCTTGTAAAAAGCAGCGACGGGAAGACGGGGGAGAAGCTGGGAATAGCGTATCTGGAACAGCCGGGCGAGTATGGATTTCCGGCAATTATCGATATGCAGATTGACGGCGGCGGCAATTACTGGATGTACGATATGTATCAGGCCAAAATCGTGGTGATAGACCGGGATTCGCTGGAGGTAATCCATGAAATTAACGGCGTGCAGGCGCTTAGTAGTATGCAGAGAGTGCTCTTTGGCGCGGAAAACGGGGATATGGCGGTCAATACGGAGGAAGGGATTTTTACCGTCTATTCTTCTGATCTGACGGAAAAAGGAACGCTCAAGGCAGAGCAGACGGAATCCGGTCAGATGTGCAATGATGATGAGGAGAACTGGTATCTCATCTCGGAAACCGGAATCACGCGTATAACAGCGGGAAATGAAACCAGTGAAGTCATTATGGACGGAAGCATGGGGGAGATGAGCTCATCAACGAATTATACGGCCGGATTTATATCAGGGCAGGATCATGATTTTTATGCGCTTTATCAGCAGGCGAAAGCAGCAACTTATAGTTTGGTGCATTATGTGTATGATGCCGGGGCGCCGGCAGTACCGGAACATACGCTTAAGGTATTCGGGCTGTCAGAGAATCAGACGGTTCAGGACGCGGTCCTTGGTTTCCAGAAGACACATCCTGATGTCAAAGTAGAATTCCAGACTTCAGGAAAGGAGGAAGGAATCACCAAGGATGATATCCGTACGCTGAATACGGAGCTGCTTAGCGGAAACGGCGCCGATGTGCTTTTATTGGACGGTCTTCCGACAGACGCTTATATAGAAAAGGGAATGCTTGCAGATCTGACGGAGCTGGCGGACGGTTTGACGGCAAAGGAAGCATATCTGGAACCTGTCTTAAGAAATGCGGCGCAAAAGGAGGGGAAGATCTATGGAATGCCGGTAAAATTCAGTATTCCGATTATATATGGGGACGAGCAGGTCAAAGCAGCGTTTGCTTCCCTTGAGAGCCTGAAGACTTATGTGGAGGAGCATCCGGATCAGAGTGTCGTAGGCGTGGCAGAGCGGGATTATATCCGTGATTTTCTGTTCCAGTTGTATCAGGATGAGGTAATTGGAGAGAAGGGGAAGGTAGATCAGAAGAAGCTTACGGAGTTGTTGGAAGTTGAGTTAAAGATCGCGGAGAATGCAAGGACAGAGGCATTCGATGATGTTGAAACGAATGAATTAGGCATGGGCGTGGCTTCGCAGATATTCCATCAGGGGATATTCAGTAATGCGGGAAGCGCGGCGATCCTGAATCACCCGAATAGTATTTCGACAGACCCGATCTCCGGTATGCCGGATATGATGATTCCATATGCGATCATGCGGCAGATGAACCTTTCGCCGGATACACTGAATGATTTTTATATACCGGAGGGAATCGTAGGGATCAATCAAAATTCGGATCAGATAGAGAGGGCGGAAGAATTTGTGAAATATCTGTTTTCCGCGGAGGTACAGGAAAAACCGCTGGACGACGGTCTGCCGGTATTAGAAGCAGGGCTTAACCGTCTCAAAGAGGAGGTTGACAGCGAGTACGCCCAGAGCCTTGGCGCATCGTCAAGCTGGAATATAGAGGGTGAAGCTGAGATTAGTGTAGACGCAGGATATCCAACCAAGGAAGAAGTGGAGGACTTGATAGCCAAATGCCATACGGTGGACAGGCCGGCGATACAGGAGTGCGTCGTCTGGAATATCTATCAGACAGAAGCGGACGCATGCTTAAGGGGAAGTATGGATGCAGAGACGGCGGCAAAAAATATTGCGCAGAAAGTGGATACTTATCTTGCGGAATAAAAGAGGTGTTCTTTTCCTGATCCCGAGCCTTCTGGGAACAGGAGGATTTGTATTGATTCCGTTTCTGGATGTGGTTCGGAGGTCTTTTTTACAGGCGGCGGGCGATGGTTTTGTAGGGCTTTCGAACTACCGGACGGTACTTTCAAATGAAGCGTTTCGGCTGGCAGCCGGGAATACGGTCAGGTTCATCGTTGTTTGTCTTCCGTTGTTATTGCTGTTATCCCTGTTTCTGGCAGTTCTGGTAAGAAAGACGGTCAGATTTCAGAGATGGGTAAAGACCGGCTTTCTTCTGCCTATGGCGATTCCGGCGGCCTCTGTCGTGATCTTCTTTCAGATGGTGTTTGACGAGGAAGGATGGCTCGGACAGTTGGTGGGACTGTTCGGTATCACAGGGAGGGACTGGCTTGGGGAAGATTCGGCATTCTGGGTACTGGTGGGCTGTTATATCTGGAAGAATCTCGGTTATGATATGATCCTGTGGCTTGCGGGACTCGGCGCGGTTCCGGAAGAACAGTATGAAGCGGCCAGAGTCCAGGGAGCGGGAGAATGGGCATGCTTTCGCTACATTACGCTGCCGCAGTTAAAAGAGACAGTGTTCGTAACAGGACTTTTGTCGTTCGTCAATGCGTTTCGGGTATTCCGGGAGGCGTACTTGCTGGCGGGGGATTATCCGCATGAGAGTATCTACATGCTGCAGCATCTGTTTAATAACTGGTTTGTAAGTCTGGATATTCAGAAAATGACGGCGGCAGCAGTCATGCTGGTGATTCTGTCCGGAGGAATTCTGGCGGCGGCAGAGCGGTCATGCAAAACGGCAGAATAGATGGAAGAGGGAGTAAGAACTATGGAGATACATAGGCTGGGCTTATTGCTTTGTAAGAAGTTTCTGAATCGGTTGGCAGACGGAATATTGCTGATCATGTTCCTGATCATGATATTCCCGCTGTTTATGCTGGCGGTAAATTCGTTTATGGGAAAGCAGGAGTTGTTGGAGACATGCGGCGCGGTTCTGGCAGATTCCGGCGGGCATGTCCGGATACGTTTTTTCCCGCAATATCCGACTCTCCGGGCCTATATCCGGCTTTTGCTGGACTCTCCGGAATATTTTACGGCTTTTTGGAATTCTATGATTCAGACGGCAGGCGTGCTGTTCGGACAGCTTTTTGCGGCGGCGCCTGCGGCATGGGCTTTTGCGAAGTTCCGTTTTCCTGGGAAGAGAATGTTGTGGTTATTGTATATGCTTCTGATGATTCTGCCTTTTCAGGTTACGATGGTTTCCGGATATCTGGTTTTGAATGCGGCTGATCTGATGGATACCCGCGCGGCCGTGATCCTGCCGGGAATCTTTTCTACCCTGCCGGTGTTCATCCTGCAGAAAACATTTGCAGGAATCCCGGAAGAAGTGATTGAGGCGGCGCGAATCGACGGCGCCGGTGATTTTCGGATATTCTTTAAAATAGGAATTCCACTTGGAATGCCGGGAATCTTTTCGATTCTGATATTAGGCTTTCTGGAATACTGGAATGCGATCGAGCAGCCTATGACTTATCTAAAGACAGAATCTCTGCAGCCGCTTTCTTTATATTTGCCTCAAATGATACATACGGACGCTGCTTTGGCGTTTGCCGCGTCGATCGTTACGCTGCTTCCGGCAGTATTGTTATTCTTCTGCGGACAGGATAATCTGGAACAGGGGATCGCGGCGTCCGGGAGCAGTATGAGGAGGGAGATCGATTAGATGATTTATGATAAGAAACGGATGATACGAATTCTATGGGGTTTCCTTGCAATTATGGCGGCAGCGTCCGTCACATCCCGCGCGGCCGCGTCTGTACTGGTCGCGCAGGTGAACGTGGAAAAAACCGTGAGGGGTCGGCTGTCGTATACTTACGAGGGAGAAGGAATCGTAGCGCCGGTGCAGGAGAATCAGATCTTCCTGTGGCCGGAGCAGCAGGTAGAATGGACGGCGAAGCAGGGAACTCAGGTTAAGAGCGGAGAATGTCTGGTCAGGTTCCGCATGGAATATCTGCAGCAATTAATCGGCAAAAAGCAGGCGGAGCTGACACAGATGGAGCTGCAGGCATCGCAGCAGCAGGTGTCGGCAAGAGAACAGGCCAGAGTCCCGGCAGTGACAGGAGCGGGACAGGCGCTGACAGAGGCACAGCGGCAGTTGGATGCAGCGCGCCAGAAAGCGGAAGATGCGGAGAGAATGTATCATAATTTTGTAGATTCGGCGGAATCGGCAGAATTGGATAATACTCAGGACGACGCATGGCAATTAAGGAAGCAGGAGCTTGAGTCGGCGCTTCAGGAGGCATATGCCGGAGTTGAATCTGCCATGAAGGAAGTGAATCAGGCGCAGAATGCTTATGAACTGGCAGAGCAGGAAGATCAGGCGCAGAATATCAACGCGGCAAATGCGGCAGAGGCGGCGAGGCTCGGAGCGGAGGCCTCAAAGGTTCAGATAGACTACACAAGAAGAGAACTTGAAAGGCTTAAGGGCTATCAGGCAGCGGAAGGGAAGATCTGTGCGGACCGGGATTGTACGGTACTGAAAGTCGGCGTAGAGGTTGGGGCCGTCACGTCCGGATCAGAGGTATTTGTGATAGGAAGCGGCGGATTTCAGTTGAAGGGCCTGATGAAAGCGAAGGATAAAGAGAAGCTTAAGGCAGGCCAGGAGGCGGAAGTTCAGTTGGGAGCGGGAAAGAAAAAAACAGTCCGGTTTGAATCCATAGAAACGGATACAGGAGGGGCGGCAGGAGGTATCGGCGCGGCGGACGGTGGCGCTTCGGGAGGAAGTACAGATACAGGAGGTTCTGCTTCTCAGGAAGCGCAGATTTTCTGGCTGGCTTCCGTGCCGGAGAATATGGAGGTTAAGAGCGGGGATACCTTTACCTGGCAGACAGAGATCCCGACGGAGAAAGAATATGAACAGATGATTCCTCTCAGCGCTCTCCGGGAAGATGTGAATGAGACTTATTGTCTGGTTCTGGCAGAGGAGGAGCAGATGCTTGGGACTGTGCAGACGGCAAAGAAAGTTCCGGTCACTGTGCTGGAGAAAGATGCGAAGAATGCGGCGATCACATCCACGCTCTCTGTAGAGGATAAAGTGATCGTTTCCTCGGAAAAATATGTGGCGGAAGGAGACAGGGTGCGTCTGAAAGAATAGGGGGCAGGTCATATGGAAAAGAAGTCCTCGAATGGCGCGGCGAGACAGGGCATGGACGTCAAAAAGAATAGGGGGCAGGTCATATGGGAATACAAAGGACAGGAAGAAAACGACCGAGGGGCCGGAGATTGTATTTTGCAGGTATGCTGCTTTTGTATCTGTCAGTTCATATCTGGATACTGTGGGGACTCATGCGGTTAGGAGAGGATGCGGATATCATTTCTCTGTATTATCCGGCGGGAGGTATTACAGAGTCCGGGTTTGATCAGTGGAAGGAGAATGAGGACAGCGGATTATGCGCAGGCGCGGCGGTGTGGAGAAGGGACGGTATGCGGCGGCTTGTGTCAGAAGATACGGGACATGGGCAGGAGGCTGCCTGTTATCAGGTCAAAGGATGTCCGGAAGCAATCTTTGGAAATGCGTTGATCGGCGGAAGATATTTTACGGCGGGGGAAGAGGGCGTATGTCTGTTGGATCAGAAAACGGTACGGCAGTTATTTGGCTCGGAGGATGTATCCGGATTAACGGTTTCTTTGGGCGGAACGAATCTCAGGATTGCAGGAGTATTGGAAGGAGATACACCGATCTGCATAATTCCGGCTAAGAAGGGAACTGTGTTTGACGGGATTGCAGTACAGAAAAAAGAAAAGGAACAATCATTTCGCCAGACAGTAAGTCTGCTGGAAGCGGCTTTCGGTGGGGCAAAGGGACAGCGGATAGACGGACAGCTATATTATGTGACGGGATGGCTGTTCTATGCGGGGGCTGCGGCTTTGACAGTTTTTCTTGCAGGGAGCTTACTGGCGGAAAACCTTGGAAAGAGACGGCCCGGCAGGAGATATATAGTATGGCTCTGTCTGGCGGTATCGGCCGTAATACTCCTGTCTGGGGTGAAGATAGCCAATCCTGGAAGTGATTATCTGCCTTCTTACTGGTCGGATTTTGAATTTTTCAGCAGAATTTTTAAAGAGAAGGTGGAACAGATACAAGGACTTATGGTGTACCAGGAATTTGACAGATGGCAGAGAATGCTTCATATCTGGCTGCAGGTCATAGGAGGAGGGATATTTTTAGGGACGGCGGCTTTATTGAATAATTTCATCGTCCTGTCAGATGTGCATAGATTTAATCAGCGTATGCGCCGCGTACGCCTCATAAAGTTCATGCACATCTGATAAAAAATCATTTTACACAATCACAGCTATTTTGCTTTTAGATAAATCATCATCCCCATATAATCTCCCTCAAGACGTTCCATCCAATAGCCTGCATTCATTAACGCCGATCCGGATAATGTTAATGAGTCATACGTTTTCTGTGAATTTTGCGCGCCTTCCGAATGCACGTCTTCATTTCTGACCTCAGCAGACACGGAAATGACTGTAGTTTCGTATAATGCTTCTTCTGTCAGTCCTTTTAGCCGCAGCTTTCTGGAAGCGCCGAAATATCCTGGAAGCGCATGGGTCTGGATATATGTTACCAATGCCTCCTTCTTGTCCTTGGATACCACCATCCAGCATGCGTAATCCCGGTTTTCAAAAGGATCCCCTATTCGGTATAGATCGCCTTCTTTTACAATATGATTGTATTTATGGTAGATATCAACCTGTCTTCGGACAGCGTCTTTTTCAGCCTCGCTCATCCGGGTAATATCCAGTTCATATCCGAAGGTTCCTGCCATAGCGACATATCCCCGCGTCTCCAGGGAAGTGATTCTTCCGGTCTGATGATTGGGTACGGCGCTTACATGCGCGCCTATCGTTGAAAGGGGATAGCACATAGAGGCGCCCATCTCGATCTGAATCCGTTCAATGGCGTCGGAATCATCAGAGCCCCAGATCTGGGGGCTGTAATAAAGGACGCCGGGGTCGAACCGAGAACCGCCGGCGGAACAATTCTCCAGTAAAAGTGAAGGGAAATCATCCCTGAGCCGTCCCATAATCTCATAAACTCCAAGAACATATCTATGGCAAAGCTCTCCCTGGCGGTCAGCCGGAAGGGAGGCGGAAGCCGGTTCAGTCAGAGTACGGTTCATATCCCACTTAATATATGCAACGTTTGCATTGGATAATACATGATGAATCATATCATAGATATAATCACGTACTTCCTTTCTGGACCAGTCCAGCACATATTGATGGCGGAACAGTGACCTGTGTCTTCCGGGAATCTGGATTGCCCAGTCCGGATGTGCCCGGAACAGTTCGGAATCAGGACTGACCATCTCAGGTTCGATCCACAGACCGAATTTCATGCCAAGATCGTTGATTTCTTCTGACAGGCGGCGGATTCCTCCCGGTAACTTCTCTTCATTGACAAACCAGTCCCCCAGACCTCTCATCTCGTCATTTCGGTTCCCAAACCAGCCGTCATCTAATACAAACAGTTCAATACCGCACTTTGCGGCTTCTTTCGCGATTTCGATCAGTTTCTCATATGTAAAGCCGAAATACGTTGCCTCCCAGTTGTTGATCAGAATCGGTCTTGGCGTACCTGGGTAGACATCCCGGATAAGATGATTTCTGTATAAGTCATGGAAAGTTCTGCTCATTTTTCCGATGCCCTGGCCGGAATAGACCATTACAATCTCCGGGGCAGTAAAGCTCTCGCCTTGTTCGAGTTTCCAACTGAAGTTGACAGGATTGATTCCCATCACAAGCCTTGAGCCGCGGAAATGATGTCCTTCCGCGACGCCGAGGAAATTTCCGGAGTATACCAGATTCATGGCAAATACTTCTCCGGTATCCTCTGTGGCGGCAGGGTCGAGTACTGCCAGAAACGGATTGTCCGTCGGTCCGGATTCGCCTCTGGTACTTCCGGTCGTTACCTTTCCCTGACGTAATAAAGTGCGGACCGGGCCGCATTCTCTTTCCCAGCTTCCATGAAGCGTCAGTACGTCAAAGTTTTGATGGTCAAATTCCAGACATCCGGACAGAACCCTTTTCAGATAGATGGCAGCCGCATTTTCATTCGTGATGAGAACCGTACGGGTGATGACGTTCAGATATTCGAATGTAGTATACAAAAGTGTCACTTTGAGGTTCAGAGTCTCGTCCCTGCATATTAATTCCAGTGTATTACAGTCTCCTTCTTCTTTCTCAAAGGTTGCCGGTAGTCCGTTCAGACGTGGTTTTCCCGGATAGATTTTATGCGATTCATAGCGCAAGTCACAGGCGTGATATCCGTCAATCGTTTCCACTTCAAGACAATGCTCCCGGTAATCCCCGCAGCCGTAAGTAGGATATTCAAATGGAATTGCGTCCATTATCCTGCCGGCCTGTCCGGGAAGTACCGATGGACGGACCCGAACTAACGGCCCGTACAGATAGTTGACGTCTGAATCTATAATCCTTTTCCCATAGTATAAATGTGAAACAAATTTTTCATCGTCGAAGATACCGATGATGTAACTGGTATCCAGGGCATCCAGTTTAAAGATCCCTGCCTGTTCATGAAATAAAATCCCCATTATGCTTCTCCTCCTTTGAGAAAAATTGTAGCATATTATGGCGGAAATGGCTACAAGATATACTATATAATGATGGAATGCAAGAAAAAAATATGATAAAATAAGATTTGTTTCCGAAAATAAATCAGTAATAAAATGATCCCGGGAGTACATCAGGGAAAAAGGAGATAGAAGATGAAGAAACAGTTTGTGGTATTGGGAATGGGCAGCTTTGGCGCAAGTGTGGCGGTTACGCTGCAGAAGCTGGGCTGTGATGTCGTTGCTGTGGATCAGGACATGGAGCGTATCAATGATATAGCAGATAAGGTTACCTATGCGATGCAGGCGGATATTGAGGATCCGGATCTGCTGAGTTCTCTGGGGTCAAGGAATTTCGACGGGATTGTCGTGGCTTCATCTGAGAACCTGGAGTGCAGTATCCTGGCGACGCTGGCGGCAAAAGAGATGGGTATCCCTTATATACTCTGTAAGGCAAATAATGAGAGATATGCCCGGGTGCTTCGGAAGGTCGGCGCAGACGCCGTTGTCTTTCCGGAAGAAGAGATGGGACGCAAAATTGCGAAGAATCTGATTTCCGCGAATCTTGCCGACTGGATCGAGTTATCGCCGGACTACAGTATCGTAGAGACTGCCATACCGAAGAGATGGATCGGGAGAACGCTGAAGGAATTGGATGTCAGGAGAACTTACGGGGTGAATGTGGTCGGAATGAAAGAAGAGGATCGGGTGGAGATAACCCCTGACCCGGATTTGCCGCTAAAAGAGGGGATCATCCTGATGCTCATAGGAACGAATGAGGCGTTGGAGAGGATATAAACATTAGGGGGAAGCAGGATGGACAGGATCAACGATGGACTTAATGCCAGAGAGATGTATGAATTGATCGGCCTGCAGCCGGAGATTATTGAGAAGCTGGAAGTAATCGGCGATCAGGTGGATTTGATTCAGGCGGAGAAGTACCTGGATAGGATGATGAATATAGATACGGCGCAGCAGTCGTATCGGGATCTGAAAGCATTTTTTGAGGAAGATACAGACCAACTGAAGATGCTGTACTGCCAGTTAGAATGCGCCCGGAGACTATTCAGGCGGTATGAGGAAAAAGAGATCCCGAAGAACATATATGTAGATACGATGAGATGTTTTACCAGATTCATCGAGGAGTGCAGAGAGAAAAACGGTCGGATGTTTTTCGACAGGGGATGGTGGACTTACAGGCAGGTCAGCATGAATATCTTCCGGATCGGAGCGCTGGAATATCAGTTTAAGGAATATGAAGGAGAGAAGGTGATCGGACTTCATATTCCGTCGGACGCAGATCTGTCAGGGGAATCCGTAGATGCTTCTTTCAGGCAGGCGGAGCTGTTCTTTGGAACTTATTACAAAGAATATGAGTACAGCAGATACACATGTAATTCCTGGCTGATGGCGCCGGCGCTGAGCCCTTTACTGTCCGGGGGATCGAATATACTATCTTTTCAGAACCGATTTGATATCATAAGAGAAGACCGGGAAGATAAGGAGTATATAGAATGGGTGTTTCAGGTTCCGGCAGATACGGAATATACAGATCTGCCCCAAAGAACCAGCCTGCAGAGAAAGGTAAGAGAACTGCTTCTTCAGGGTGGGACGGTGGGTTCAGCCTTTGGCATTATGGACTATGAGCCTTACAGTTAATGTGTGAATCATCAAAACATAGGAACAGGAGCTTGCAGGAGAATGAAGACAGTTTTCGAAATCATGCACGGAGAGAGAAGGGTTGTCCGGATCGACACACAGGGGCATTGCAGAATCTATGACGGACAATTTATGCCATATAACTTGTATCTGGAGGAAAATGCGGACGATGTTGATACACTGGTCAATAATGTGACGAATTTTTACTATTGGTGCGCGTCCAGAGTGCTGACCCTTGACCGGCAGTATGCGAAAGAGATATTAAACAGTATCGGAGCAAGTCAGGCAGTTACAGACAGAGACAGGGCGGAGGTGGCGCTGTCTTATCGTTGTGTTTCACTGATAGATATATATTGGGTGAAGGGGCCGGATGAGGAGATTGCATTTCAGGATATTAATCTGTATGACAATCATATGAACAATGCATTTGTGGATATCTCGCTTCGAGGAAAGCAGATTACGGTGCAGAATTATCAACTGGCGCAGGATCTGTCTACTAACGGATATTTTCCTAAGGCGTGGATAAGGGAGGCATCCGGTTTTCGTTTGTTGAAAGGCGGCGGAGCTGACGCGGTGGAAAGAGAGGTTCTGGCAAGCCGTATCTGCCAATGTTTCAGGTGCAGGCAGGTAACATATTCGGAAGGATTTTATGACGGAGAAAAGGTGTCAGTAAGCGAGATCATGACGTCAAAAGAGTACTCTATCGTGTCGAGAGAGGCATTTGAAATCTATGCGGTGAATCATGATATAGACGGGCTTTCCTATATTCTGGAATTGGACAGATACATGTATGATATGATGAATATTCTGGATTATCTGACAGGGAATACCGACCGTCATTGGGGAAATTGGGGGCTTCTGGTGGATAACAGGAATAATGAGCCGGTCAGTCTGCATCCGCTGATGGATTTTAACCAGAGTTTCCGTGCATATGATACACTGGAAGGCGCAAGATGCCAGACCATCCGGTCAAAGGTGATGACGCAGAAGGAGGCGGCATTGCTTGCGGCAAAAAGAACGGGGCTAAATCAGATCAGCGAGATAGATGCAGAATGGTTTGCCGGGAGAGAGAAGGAATATGATATGTTTATTAATAGATTGAAGGTTTTGCTTTGATATAACGCTGTACTAGGAATGGATATCTTTGGTGCAATACCTGCAGAATCCGATCCCGATTCCCAGTGCGGTCAATATCAGGCCCACGGACAGGTACTCTGTTTTCAGACATTTGTCGGCGATAATATCCGCGCTTTCCGTATAGCCGAAGGGAGTAATATATTTTAAGAACTTTGCATCCTCGGTCAGGTTGGCGATGATGTTCAGAAAATAAAAGAGCGCAGCTATGCCGAGTCCGATTCCCAGACCGCTTTGGCTTATGAAAGCGGAGATTCCAAAGCATATAGCGGCAGTCTCCGCTTGAAGTATAAAATAAGCGAGGAACAGGAGGAGAAGCGGACGTATCTCGGGTTCTTCTCCGATCACGCGTATGGAGATGAAGGTAACGGCGATAACGATGATATTCAGAATGATAATCTGCAGCAGGACGGAAACCAGCTTCTGTGCCGCTGTTTTTCTGCGGCTTATTGGGTGGGTGAGCAGAAATTCCGCTGTCTGTTCCTTCTCTTCTTTTGCTAAGACGGAGATACCAAGAAGAGCCGAGAAAAACGCGCCTCCAAGTCCAAGGACATTGCCGCACTCAACGCCGAAGAATCCCATGAATTCTCCGAAATTCAGCCTGTCCATGCCAAAGGCGGCGGAGAAGTTTCCCATCTCGGCGAACATGGAGCCTACGTCGCTCATCTGCGTCCCCATCTCCGGGTAGATCAGGATACAGGCAGCCAGCATGAACC
The DNA here is from genome assembly GCA_910574285.1 of Lachnospiraceae bacterium. Classification (GTDB taxonomy): domain Bacteria; phylum Bacillota; class Clostridia; order Lachnospirales; family Lachnospiraceae; genus Sporofaciens. The sequence goes on from CAJTAL010000002.1 coordinate 179,872, forward strand.
CGATTACAGACGTCCATATGAGCAGAGTGGCCTGCCCCTGCTTTAATTCGTGTTTTATCAGAGTCATATCAAATCCCCCTTTACGGTTAAAGCGCCGGACAAACGTCTTTGGCGTCTGGCAGGCGCACAAGGCTATTTTGTATCAATGTAATAATGCATAAAGATCTCTTCCAGATCAGGTTCGGTGATGGAGACGTCCGTCAGCGGAAGCCCGGCCAGAGTATTCAGAAGAATATCCAGCTTTCCTCCGTACAGGAAGCTTAAGGAATCACCGTCTGTCTGTACATCCTTAATATGCGGAAGATCAGGAAGTGAGGAGACGCCTCTTAAACGGACCCGTTTGGTATCGGTATGTCCGAGATTTTCCGTAGTGTCGGAGGTTAACAGGCGGCCTTCTCTGATGACTGCCGCGTGCCGGCAGTACCTTTGGATCTCCGAGAGAATATGGGAAGATACGAATATGGTAGTGCCTTTGGCGTTGCGTTCTTCCAGTATGGCATAGAATTCCCGCTGCATCAGGGGATCTAAGCCGCTTGTCGGCTCATCCAGGATGCAAAGTTCAGGATTATGCTGCAGGGCGCAGATAATAGATACCTTCTTGCGGTTGCCAAGGGACAGTTCCCGGATCTTCTTGCTCGTATCCAGTTCCAGGCGTCCGCATAAGTACCCGGCTTCTTTGGAGCAATCCCTGTGCCGGAGATCGGCAGAGAATTTAATCACATCTCTCACCCGCATATTACGGTAAAAGGACGCCTCCGACGGCATATAGCCGACCTGGGAGAGGATGTCTTCCCGTTGTTTTATGATGTCCATTCCCAGAATCCGGGCATTTCCACTCGTGGGGGAGATCAGTCCGAGAAGAGTTCGGATGGTAGTGCTCTTTCCGGCGCCGTTTGGCCCGATAAAGCCGAAGAAATCCCCCTGCTCTACCGTCAGGTTCATATCTTCAATTCCCTTTGACTTACCGTAATATTTTGTAAGAGACGTGGTTTTTATAGCATCCATATATTCTGAGTATCCTTTCTCTAGTGAGTGTTGACTTTCAGACAGAATGGTTCTGTCGGTGGCTATATGGTTAAGAAAATGATAAAGCGGGAAAAGCAGACGCCCGGCAAACAATTAATAATGAATGAGGGTTCCTGACCGGATGAAGCATTAGGAATCTCTCCGCAGATATACATTTTTCCAGAATGCCAGCATCTCCGAGAAATCTTTTTCTATAGTTTCAGCATCCAGGACAGCGCCGTTTTGCGATAGTTCCCATACATAGCCGACGGACATCAGGTAGATCTGACGGTGCATCATCTTAAGGTCAAGGCCGGGGACAAAATCCTCCGGGTTAAGACTCGCAAGGGCATTTGCCGCTTTCCGGTTAAAATGTTCCCGATAACTCTTCTGAATATCATTACAGACTGCGGCGTCCTTTTCATAAAATGCTTTCAGGGCGAACGCAGTCATATCCGGATAGCGGCACATGAGCTGAAACTTTGCGCGCATTCCTCTCTCCATCATCTCGAACAGATCCGCAGACTCATAACAGTGGTATCGGGTGAGATATTCAACGGTGAGATCAGCGGCCGTATTCCATAAGAAAAGATACAGGTCTTTTTTATTGTGAAAATAATAAAACAAAAGAGATTTGCTGATCCCGGCTTCATCTGCAATCTCCTGCATCGGACTTTTCTTATAAGAATTCCGGGAAAAAGTGCGGAATCCGGCATTGATGATCCGTTGCTGCTTCTCATTCGGAAGAGAGTAAAATTTCTCATTCATATGCAATACCTCGCTGACTGATCCGGTCAATGGGTTATATGTATTATTATAAACCATTGACCGTTTTTGAGAAGCCCTATTTAGGAAATTGTTTATATTGAATCGCCGTATGGATTCGTACTGCAATATTATTTGACTCATGGCATAGATATTTCAGTACATCTATGTCGTTTTCATAAAACCGGCTCACGATATTCTGGATCAGTTCTTTTATAATATCTTCTATGTCTGCAATTGATTTTCCGCCAAATATCTTTGTTAATTGAATATGTTCTTCATACAGAAAACCGGCGTCATGGAAGGGTTTTTTAATTGCGATATGACCGATCATATTAGTCAATACAATACTGCATATGTTTTCTATCATTTCCCGGTATTCAGAGTCATATATTTCTAAGACCGATGTGATATAGTTCCGGTCAAGGGCTCTCAGGAATATCTGCTCTGCCCGGATAGCGCGGATATATTCGTAAACGGCGTCTGCCCCGGACAGAGAACTTAAATCAATAAGCAGCGGATAGTCCAGAGTCAGAATCGTATCTTGGGGACAAAATCTAATGTCGTACCATTTCAGGAATTGCGGGATACCCTTTTGCACCGTATCATACAGGCACTTAACTCCGAAGTCTTCAAATTGCAGGGAGATCTTATTAAAAATTTCCCGGATATTCTCCACTTTTTCATATAAAAGTTTTACGCCTATATTATATTGTTCTGTTACGGGGATATCCTTATATACAAGACTATTCATATTCATATATGATGTGTTATACTCATTCAGGCAAAATAAAACGGCCTCCATAAGTGACTGTGCCTTTTCATATGTAATAGATGTGCTTTCGTAACCGGCGTATTTCTGCGCCAGTTCAGAGACGACAGGGAGTAGTTCTTCCATCTGATAATCCATAATAGCTACCTCCAGCAGAGTTCTCTTAATGTTTCTAAATACAGTTTCTCATCCCATCTTTGGACAATGTCGAATTTCTCAAATTCGCCGTAACCCCGAGTCTTTTTATATCCTCTGTAGCCGGCTCTGATCGCCTGAGCGAAGATATCGAGACAGGTTCCTTCAAGGTAGTCCAGATCCCCGTAGCACACGGTTTCAAACTGTTCACGCATAAAGTGAATCAATTCCTCGTCTGTAATCTCATCCTGCATCTCATTCTTGTAGAGATAGAATATTTCCTGTAACCGGATCAGGGTATCGAGATAGTTATCGCTTGATATAAAAGAAGAGTCACAAAAAGCATAGATGATCTGGGGCAGGATACTTTGTCCGAATTCGACTCTTTGCTCGGACCTGAGTGTATGATTCTTTTCCGCAAGCAGAATTTCCGTATCCTTTTCTGATAATGTCAGTCCATATTTTTCGGTATATTGATTTGTTTCTTGTATTTGCCGAAGCCAGGTCTGTCTGTTTAATAGTTCCAACCAATTCTGTCCGTCCATACACATACCTCCATAATGAAAAATTGTGAAAAATATCCTGCTGATTCTGATCTCATCTGCCGTTTGCCAGAGCATTTTTCAGACATGCCCTGATGCATATGAGAGAGTGTGATATGTAGTATACGCTTAGGTGCAAGCCGATACAAGCCTTGAATTTCGGCGATTTTTGTAGTATAATATTATTGTAATATCAGAGACAAAAGAGGCTGTTGCAAAATGTAAAGATTCTGCAATATATGGTTGTAAATACTATTGTAATTGCACCATATACCGTGTGTATCTGCCATTTTGCAACAGCCCCTTTTGCCCCGTAAAAACATGAAATTTATAGATTCTTATGCCGAAGCCGCGCGCTCTTCTTTGTCAGTAAAATTAGCAAATGCTCTTTATGATTTTACAAGTGTGTTTCTTTGATTTGGCATTGTAGTTAATACCAATTAAAAGAACCTCACCTGTATAGTTAAATTTTCTTAAAACATGAGCATAATTCTTATTCGTTATCTGAGAGAGCGCCTTGTCTGCATTCTTGTTCCATTTTAATTCGATTAGAAGTGCCGGCTTCGAAGAGGTGTTCCTTGGCAAAAATAAAATATCTGAATAGCCCTTTCCGCTTGCCAGTTCTTCGAATCTCAGATAATGGTCTACAGCACTTAAATATGCCATAATGACTACATAACGGAGCGACTGTTCGTTGTTATAGTTTATAGGTGTTGTTTCAGCTTCATGTGTATCCTCAAGTATTCTGGCAACAGTAGCTTCATCTGAACACAGTGTTGCCTCTAAGAGTTTATCAGACATCCGGACAGCTTTCGCCAACTCTAGATGGCGTCCTTCCCGGATCGCCCTGACGAATTCATTGCGAACTTCTTCATTTGGGATAAAGACTTCTTCTGTTTCCATATCATATGCAAGGTAGCCAAGGTGGACAAGCAATGTGAAGATATCATCTTTGCAGGACAGGGAGGTCATATCGTTCTGGAAAGTGCCTGTATCAATACGGCGGCGCTTTTCGCCCAGCAAGTCCAAGATTGCATCTTTCAGTCCATCGTAATTCATATCAATATAAGTTTTCAGGGATTCATATGTTTCGGTCTTCGTCCAGTAGTCGCCGAACCGATGATTAGAAACCGCTTCCATTATGGAGTTTGGACAATATATATGTTCTGTCCTATTTGGAAAATATCCGTCATACCACTTACGAGCCGAATTGTATTCCAGGTTATATTCTGTACATAGATTACGGACTTCTTTGTCTGTAAATCCGATGAAACTAGTCAATACTCCTGGTTCTAACATGGTATATTCTTTGAAATCAGTCAAAGCAGACTGAGTACCGTATTTTTTGATCGGAAGGATACCGGTCATATAAGCTCCGGTGATCACCTGGGAAGTCTGACTGCTTTTAAACATGCTCCGCAGTAATTGGATATATTCTTTCTGTAATTCTTCGTTCTCTTGTGCCTCTCGGAACAGAGCATCCCACTCATCAATGATGATGAAGAATTTCCTGCCTGTTTTCGCGTGTATCTGCATAAGCGCTTTGAATAATGATTTTATATTTTCATTAATACAGTTTGGAAATATTTCTTTTAATTCATGAATAATGTCTGACTGCAGATCACGGATGGTATCATTGATTGAATCTGCCATCGAAATAAAAGATGTGATATCAAAAAAGAGTACGTCGTGTTTGTTCAGATTCTCTTCGAACTGTGCATCTTTCATTCCGGCAATCTCCAGATTCTCAAAAAGTTCTCTGGAATCTGCACCTTTAGAATAATAGGCGGTCAGCATCTTGGCGGCGAAAGATTTGCCGAACCGTCTGGGACGGCTGAAACAAGTCAGCATCTTGCTGGTTTCGAGCACTTGGTTCGTATATGCGATCAGTCCTGACTTATCTATATATGTCTTGCTTCTTAAGATTGCTTTAAATGCGTCTGCTGGTGGATTCACATAAAATCCCATACATTAGTCCCCTTTCTGCAGGTTGTGGGTTCAGTATATCATCTGGTAATAAAAATCTCAATAATATTTTGAGTGGTCTTGGGAATTCAAATGCATTTTGAACATTTCAAAAGACCGCTTAGACAAAAGGGTTTGCATTTTATTGCAAAATGGGTAAAAATAATAACAATGAAATCAGGAGTGTAACCAGAATGATAGAAGCTATGTCAAGGAAAACTGCAGAATTATTCGTGAAGAACGGATTGGTGGCAGAGGAAGAAAAAAATGTCTATGAATATGGGATGGAGTTTTTGATATCAACGTTATTCAGTACGTTGATGGTGTTGGTGATCGGATTGGCAGCAGGACTTTTTACAGAGACATTATTCTTGCTGGTTCCATTCTACTGCATTCGTGTATATGCAGGCGGATATCATGCTGAGAATTATAGGAATTGTTTTCTGTCTTTTTGCTGGGGGTTCATAGTCGTTCTGCTTGCGGCGGAAAAGGTGGTTGCATGTCATGCGGAAGCAGAAATTATGATGTTTGAATTATTGGCAGTTCTGCTTATATGGAAGCTTGCTCCGGTAGAGGATCACAGCAGGCCGCTAGACCTGGAAGAATGGAGGACATACCAGAGGAAAGCACGGATGATGACGCTGATATGCGGTGTCGTTTCAGAGCTTATGTATTTCCTGTGGGGGATTGAATATGCAGTATATGTTTCAGCTGCGGTGACCGCCATCGGGCTGGTATTGATCGTCGGAATTATAAAGAACAGAATAATTGGGTTTACAGGAACGGTTAGATATGATAAAGATAGCAATATGTGATGATGAGAGACGCTTTGTTGATCAGATCCGTGATATATTGGAAGAGTGTTGTGAAGAAATAGGTCAGATGGTTTATATAGAGGGATTCTATGACGGAAGAATGCTGCTGGATCAATATAGCTGTCAGTTTGACGTTGTATTTCTTGATATCAGGATGCCGCAGATGGACGGTATGGAGGCTGCAAAGAAGATCAGGGAGAGGGATCCCAACGTCACAATCGTTTTCCTGACATCGGTAATAGATTGGGCGATAAAGGGATACGATGTGAAAGCGGCGAATTATTTGAGGAAGCCTGTTAAGAAGGAAAAACTGATCTGTGAGATAGATGCTTGGATAGAAAATACCAGGATGAAGAAGCAGGAATGTCTTCTGGTTGAGAATAAAGAAGGACAGTTTAGGATACCGATCGGTTTAATCAGCTATGTGGAAACATATGACAGGAATCTATTGATACATACTGAGAAGCGAGAAATCGTATGTTATAAAAAATTAAAACAAATAAAAGAAAGACTGGAGCCATATGGATTTGCCCAGAGCCATAAGGGAATTTTGGTCAATATGTCTTTTGTCAATAATATATCGGGCAATGAGATTGTTCTGATTACAAAGGATAAGCTGCAGATATCCCGTTCAATGAAGAAGGAATTCATGCAGCGGCTGGCGGTGTACCTGGGAGGAAAGCTATGAGCCTGATCCAGGATATTATATTAACAACGATGGATGCATGGGGACTTTTATATTTGGTCAGTGTGGAGGAGACCTCAAAAAAAAGAAAATTTTATTTTGTTGTTATATATATCGTTATATTTTGTACTATTACGCCTTTTTTTACTCTTTCTGATATGGGTATGAAAGCGGTATTTGCTTATGGAATACCTGTATTATTAGGAGCTTTTTTGCTAAAAATATCTGTAAAAAAATCGTTGATATATATGGTAATAGGTGTGACATTATTACTATTAAGCGAATTAGTAATTGTGCAAGTTGGAGGATTATTTTCAAAAGCATCTGATTTAAGCGATAAAGTTGTTCTCCCGATAATATATTCTACTGTCGGCAAAATTATATATATAACCTTGCTTGTAATCGTAGAAAAGGTTTTATACAGTATTTCTAATAAAAAGATCAATATTAGATCATTAGTTTTATTTATATGTTCTAATGTAGGGTATATGATTGTATCAGTATGCATTTATGCAGATGCAGTAAGTGTTAATGAGAAGAGATATAATATATTGTTTTTAGTTTGTTGTTTGACTATATTTTTAGCTCTTGTCGTAAATCTTATTTCTTTAAAGTATTATTTGAAAATGGAAAATAAAGATCGGGATCAGGAGATGATCATATATAAACTGCAAGTGGAAACAAGATATTATGAAGAAAAAATGAAGGAGGAGGAGAGGATTAAAAGCATCTATCATGATATGAAGAATCATATTTTATTGCTGGAAAGCGAAAGAGAGGAAAAACAAGAATGGATTTCTGATATTAAGAAAAAGATAATGAAATATGAGGATTTCTACCGTACAGGAAATAGATTCTTGGATGTTATTTTAAGGGATAAAATTGAGATGGCACAGTCAGATAATATCCATATAGAGGATGATATCAATATGGACGGAATAAAAATGTTTGATCCCTTCGATATCAGCACTATATTTGGAAATTTGCTAGATAATGCGATAGAAGCATGTAAACTGGTGCAGGAGATAGAGAGGAGGGTAATTAATATCTCGGCAAGGAGGAAGAATCAATTATTAATCATCCTTGTTAAAAATCCTAAACCAGAAGATAGGGAGAGGAAAATGAGAAAAAAAGGAGTCCATGGTTATGGTTTGAGAAATGTTAATGATGTTGTCAAAAAATATGGAGGTGAAATTAACATAGAAGAGAAAGAAAGTCAATTTGTTGTAAGTATTATAATTCCAGGAGGGAAAAATGAGTAGAATGATTTTAAAGATTTTAAGTGTGCTTGCTTTTCGTACTGTAGAAATATCAATGTCGCAGTGTAGTACGTGGGGAAGTCATCAGCCAGCATTAACAGACTCTTTGAAGAATCAGATTAATTCTATGAAAAGAGAGCGCTGATGCCAATGCATAAAATTGGCATTAGAAATTCTTTGTCCCCAATTCTTATAACAGAAGATATATTGAAAAATGTGATTGTGCAGATAGGAACAAAACATAGTAAACAGATAGAGTTGGAATGGAGTACAGTGGTGGACATCCCGTATTTCAAATATCTGATAAATGTGTTCCGGAGTAATCCAGAGTATGCACGGATATTTAAGGTTGTTCAGAAGATAGAACATAATGAAATAGAAGTGATATGCAGCGCTCTTAGAAGTCAATTTGAAATGTTGCAGATGGATGATAAATCTTGTTTTGATAAAGTGAAATTGAAGCGAGTAAATAAATATATTATATACTATGTTTTTATATGTTCTTCTGGATTTTATCAAGTGTGTCATGAAGATATTGGGAATATAGATACTAGCCGATTTATGCGATAATACAAGTGAATAAAATGAAAAATATCCCAGATTTATTTGTAGTTTTACCAATGAATCTGGGATGTTTTTGATGAAAACGGAGCAGATTCCACTTAAACAATAAAAAAGGCTTGATAAGCAAAAAGGGATGAAAATATTTTTTTATATGGTAGAATATTATTATCAGAGGAAAATCTTTTTAAGTGATCACAAAAGAGATAAAACAAATCCTATGATTAAAAAAGTGAGAAATACAAGGAAGTTGTTTTATGAGGAAAAGAATAAGGAGAGTATGTGCAGTAGCAGCTATGCTGATAGCAGGAACATCTTTTACAGCTATACCGGCGAAGGCGGATACTACGGACTATTACTTCAATCTACAGGTAAATACCAGTGACATTTCGAAAAGGACTTTGAAAGCGGGCGGTAGTGTCTATGAAAAATGCTTTTATGTAAGGCCAACATATTTTAGTAAAAATGTACGTTATCATGGAGGCTCATTTTTATTAGATACACATTCGCAATATGGCGTTGATATCACAATATCGCCGTCAGATCGCAATAAACTGTTGAGTGGTAGTTATTATAAAGACCCTCCGTCTGGTAAATATTACTATTTGCTGGGAACATATGATGCGGCGGCAACATCTGGACCCAGTGTATATGTAGAGGGAAGATTTACCCCATAAGAAGAGATAGGCAGCATAGAGGCGGTTCGTACTGTCTCTATGCTGGAAGGAGTAATTGAAATATGAAAAATTACAGATACTTATTACCGGCCATGGCTTTGCTGTTGTCAATAAGCATGACCGGCTGTCAGGATCAAAGGAAGGAGCCGTCGAAAAATAACGCGGCAGACGGTGAAACAGCCGTAATAGATTTCCCGTCCAGTTATCAGAAGGATTATGATAATCAATTAAGGGTAGACGCTAAAATCATTGTTCCTGATAAGCTGAAAGGAAAGAGCCTGCGAGGAGCGAAGGCGAAGTTGATCAAACCGGATGTTGAAGAAGTCAGGCAGAAAACGGAAGAATATCTCGGAACAACCCTACAGGAATTTCTTTTCACTGAGCAGAAGGATTATCAGGGGACTCCTTTGTATATCTATCAGTATGCAGATCCGCAGGACAGTGTTTTTAGTATTACATATTCGGACGATCAAAACAGCCTGTTATATTCCCCGCAGGAAATGAGCTATGTCCGTACGGCTTTCCGATTGGCGGACGATCCGGGTTATAACGCCGACCTGTTTCAAAATGATGAGGAATTCCCGTTTGAGAGCAGGCAGGATGCATTCATGCATGTGAAGCAATATCTGGAAGATGTCGGGATCATAATAGGGGATGAGTACAGATGTTATTCGCTGCCGTATGAGACGCTACGGCAGGAAGAGATTGTGTATGAAGAGGACAGAACGTCCGGAAAAGGAGAATGGACAGAGGAGGACAATGCGTATTATTTTGCGATCAATCAAGAAGCGAACGGCCTACCTGTCTATATTCCTATGTATGGCATCTATGCTGCGGATATTGATTATAACGCCCCAATCCAGATTATGTATAAGGCTTCCGGGATTGGATTTATAGAAACAGGAACAATGTATGAGATTACGTCTGCAGATACATATGTGAATCCTTTGCGGATTGAAGAGGTTTTTGAATGTATAAAGGAGAAGTATGATATGCTGATCTCCGATGAAGAGATCATTCTCACACAGGCAAAGCTATGCTGGATACCGGATAAGGCAAGTGAGGATCTGATATTAGGATGGAGTATCAGAGGGAAAACATCTGCGGGAGAGAGCCTTCAGATGTTTTATGACGCACAGACCGGAAAAGAGTTATAAGGAGTTTCGTTATGAAAAAGGCACATTATTTAGCAGGTGATATGAAGAGGGCATTTCTCTCGGGGCATTTCATCCTGGCTGTAGCCGGAACGGTCGTCACATTACTGTTTATTGCGAAGACTCAGGTAAGATTTCCACAGGACATCTTATACATATATGACGGAGTTACGATGACGCGAATGGCTCTGCTTGTGCTGGTATTTGGTACGATTCCTTATGGGATATGCTTCTGTGAGGATTTTGAACACAAATATATCTATATCTCGGTGATTCGCGGGGATATAAAGAGATATGTATGGTCAAAGCTTCTGGCTGTGTTCATTAGTGCATTTGCCGCAATGGCGCTGGGGAAGCTGCTGTTCTTCCTGATTATGCGTCTGGAGTATCCCTGGGTGCTGCCGGACAATTCATATTATCAATCGTTGCTTGCGGACGTCCGGTACGGGAGTATCATTCGCTATTCCCCTGTGCTTTATTTCCTGGAGGGGATAGTGCGAGAGAGCTTACTGGGCGGTGTATTGGCGGTTTGTACGGCTTATGGGTCCCTGTTTTTCAAGAATCGGCTGTTTGTCTATACGTTTCCGGTTATGATCTATTATTTTTGGATCAATTATATAGAGCTTTGGCTGGGACTGCCGCATCAGACGACGATCTGCTATATATTTGGCAGCTTCTACCAGATATGGAGCAGGGAATGGCTGGATTTCCTGTATGCTTTGGCAGTGGGAATCCTGCTTGCAGGTCTGTCCGGATTCTTGATGCACAAGAAGATAACAGAAGAGATACGGAGGGTATGATGAATCACAGAGGATATCTGTCTGAAATGCTTCTTTGGCGTTTCGGAAGTGGGAAAACATTCGTATGGCTGTGCCTGAACCTGGTTTATATGGATATCTATATGGCTCCGGTCAGAGCATTTGCATTCGCTGTCGGAATAAAAGCTACGCCGTATTTTCTTCCGTTCTTATTGTCGGACGTCTATTATTTGTCTATCTTTATGTTGAGTGTGTTATATTTTTTCTCGGATGTTCCGTTTCTGGGACGCAGACAGATGTACATCATTATCCGAATGGGCAGGGAGAGGTGGAATACTTACAACTGTATCTATATCCTGATTGCCGGTTTCATGATCTGGTTGGCGGCATTTGGTTTAAATGTCCTCTTGCTTGGCGGTCAGGTAAGGTTCGCGCCGGAGTGGGGCAAGGTTATCGGAACGCTGGCTATGACGGACGCCGGGGTGCAGACGCAGCAAATGATCGCGCTTCCCTATGGAACGATCGCCAATTATGAGCCGATAGAATTCTTGATGTTATCCTGGCTCCTGAGCGGATTGGCGATATCGGCGGTGGGGATGTGTATGTATTGTATCAGTCTCTTTGCCGGAAGAATATGCAGCGCGGTGGCAGGAAGCGTATTGGTCATCCTGCCGGGGATCGCGGCGTATCTGTTCGCGACGCCGTTGAACTATGTGTCTCCGGTTTCCTGGATGCGGATCGGTGTATTTAAAAGCGGACAGATCATGCGGATGCCGACGATGCAGTATATGATAATAGTATTGATTGCCCTGTTGGGAATATTTGTCATAGTCTGCAATTGGAAAGTGAAGAGAATGGATTTGGAGTGGAGTGAAGAGGGGTAGGATACCAATTATTCTAAGAATGTTAAGAAGGAGCAGAACGGCATGGAGGAATATATTAAGGTAGAGCATTTGAAGAAGAGATTCAAGGATAACGAGGTGTTGGCGGACGTCTCGCTCTCGTGTAGAAGAGGGGCAATCTATGGCGTTACAGGATATAACGGGTGCGGGAAGACTGTATTCTTTAAGTGTCTCTGCGGACTTGAGAAGGAAGACGGCGGGAAGATCGTAATCGGCGGGAAGGAGAAGAAGCCTGGGGAATTGCTCTCATCAGTGGGGATTATCATCGAAGAGCCGGCATTTCTTGGGAATGCCGGCGGACTTAAGAATCTGGCGTATCTGTATCAGATCCGGAATAAGAAGGATAACCGGTATCTTAGCCGGATCATGGAGCAGGTGGGATTAGACCCCGGATCGAAGAAGTATGTGAAGAAGTATTCCCTTGGGATGAGACAGCGTCTGGCGATCGCGCAGGCGATCATGGAGGAGCCGGACATATTGATATTGGACGAGCCTATGAACGGATTGGATAAAGACGGCGTGCGGGAGATGAGAGAGCTATTCCTTAAGATCAAGGAGAGCGGGAAGACAATCCTGATGGCAAGCCACAACAGGGAGGATATCGAAGTTTTATGCGATGAGGTATATGAGATGGAGAAGGGGAGGCTTTGCAGAATATCCCCGGCAATATGATGCAAATTTTTACAAAATACTGTTGTCAAATATGCTGTTGAATTTTACATCAAATCAGGATATACTAAGGGCAGGAAAGGAGAATGTGATTATGCCGAACATCAAACCAATCTCTGATTTGAGAAATTACAGTGATGTGCTCCGTGATGTATCTGTGGGTGCACCGGTCTTTCTCACTCAAAATGGACGCGGGCGTTATGCAATCATTGATATGCAGGACTATGAAAAAACACGGGCCACCCTGAAGCTCATGGATGAACTTGCAAAAGGAAAAAAATCAGGAGAGGAAAAGGGATGGCTTTCTTCCTCGGATGTGAGAGCACATTTCCGGGCAAAAGCAAATGAAGAATAACATCCATTACTCCCCGGAAGCTCAGAATGATCTGGACGAAATATTGGGAGTATATTACCTTTGAATTATGCAATCTTCAATCCGCTGAAAACACCGTAAACAAAATCATGGACACTGTAGATGAACTGGAAGATTTTTCGGAAATCGGCGCTTTGCTGTCCTCTGTGACAGATATAGAAAGTGACTACCGATTTCTCACCAGTGGAAATTACATGGTTTTCTACCGTGTGAGTGGGCAGGATGTGTACATTGACCGTATTCTCTACGGCAGACGGGATTATCTTCGGATTCTGTTTCCTGATCTGCCGCAGAATGACAACGAAGGATAAAACAAAATATAGTAACGACGGAACCGCTGGCTGACGCTGGTGGTTTTTTCTCATAAATCGTGTATAATATATTTGAAAAATCTGTGAGTAAAGGGAGGCGTTTTGTTTGCACAAATTATTACTTCTCGAAGATGATATCAGTCTGATTGACGGTCTGACCTATTCTTTGGAGAAAAACGGATTTGATATAGATGTGGTCAGATCGATAAAGGAGGCAGAAAAGAGAATTGCAGAAGACGCGGGCTTTGACCTGCTTCTTTTTGATGTGACGCTGCCTGACGGAAGCGGATTCACTTTATGTGAAAAGATCAGGGAATCCGGGAGTCAGGTTCCGATTATCTTCCTGACGGCGTCCGATGAGGAGACCAGTGTAATAAGGGGGCTTGACTGCGGAGGAGACGATTATATCACAAAACCATTTAAACTTGGGGAACTGTGTTCTCGGATCCGGGCATTACTGCGCCGCAGCGGCATGAAAAACGATGAGGGGAATATCCTGCGGTCAGGCAGTCTGACGGTAAATCTTGCGGAAGGAAGGGTGTTTTTAGAAGGGGAACCGGCGGAATTCACCGGGGCAGAGTACAGGCTTCTCTGTCTGCTGCTGAAAAACAGCGGAAGAGTTCTTACCCGGGGAATGATTCTGGACAAACTGTGGGACGGGGCAGGGAACTTTGTTGATGATAATACGCTGTCGGTATATATACGGCGTCTGCGTGAGAAACTTGAAAAAAACCCCTCTATGCCGGAGCATCTGATTACGGTTCGGGGATTCGGGTACCAGTGGAAGGAGTGAAGGATTTGAAGTTTTTGTATGAAAAGCAGACGCGCAGGTTCTGCACTTTTCTTGCGGTAATCTGTGTGCTGCAGAGCTGTATATTAGGGTTCTGCGGTATCTTTCAGGCGCAGGATATCAGAAAAATTCTGGTAAAGCGCGAGCTTGCGGCGGCCTCTTATCTGCTGGATCAGGACGTATCTCCGGCGCTGGTAGCATCTGCCTGGAATCACAGGGAAGTGACGGGAGAGGGCAGAGAACTGCTGGAAGCTATAGGCCACACGGAGCAGACGCAGAGTTACCTGTATCTTCTTATTGAGCAGACAACCATTCCATTGATCGCGGTACTGCTGTCAGTCGGTGTGATATTTGCAATAGTGCTGTTAGCCGGGGCGGGTCTGTTTCTGAAAAACAGAGAACAGATGTATGAGGACGCGGAAACGGTGATTACCCAGTATGCAGAGAATCGGTTTGAAGCGCATCTCCCGGCGGGAGAAACGGGGACGGTGTATCAGTTATTCGGGACGATCGAACAGCTTGCGATGTCATTGCAGGCTAAGAGTGAGATGGAACATAAGGCAAAGATATTTTTGAGAGATATGATATCGAATATCTCGCATCAATTAAAAACACCTCTTGCCGCGTTGAATATGTATATGGAGATTATAACAGAGGAACCGCAAAATGAAGAGACGGTGAGGAATTTCTCACGGAAATCTGTAAAATCTCTGGAACGGATGGAGCAGCTCATTCAATCTCTTTTGAAAATGGCGCGTCTGGACACAGGAAATATCGTGTTTGAGAAAAGAGAATGTTATGCGGCTGAGATAGCGAGGCAGGCAGTGAATGATCTTCAGGAGCGCGCGAAGCAAGAAGGAAAGAAGATTCTTACAAAGGGCAGGCTTGAGGAACGGCTGTATTGTGATCAGGAGTGGACGAAAGAGGCGGTGGGAAATCTGGTAAAGAATGCTTTGGATCATACAGAGTCCGGCGGAGAAGTTTGCGTATCGTGGGAGAGGACACCGGCGTATTTTTGTCTGTCTGTAGAAGATAACGGGTCCGGCATTGACCCGGAGGATATCCATCATATTTTCAAACGTTTTTATCGAAGCAGAATTTCCAATGACAGGCAGGGGACAGGACTTGGGCTTTCACTTGCCAGATCCATCGCAGAAGGCCAGGGCGGCAGTCTGTCCGTGGAGAGCAGATTGGGGGAAGGGAGTATATTCCGGATAACCTTCCTTACGAATCTGTAAGCTTCCGTTCATCAGAATGTAAGGTGAAGATGTTACCCTGATAATATAGAAAATATAGAAAGGCAGGGTATTGAAATTGGAAATATTAAGGGTGGAAAATCTTTGCAAGGTTTATGGAAGCGGGGAAGCCCGAGTAGACGCGTTAAAGCATGTTTCCTTCTCCATGCAGAAAGGAGAATTCGCAGCGGTAGTCGGAGCATCCGGTTCCGGGAAAAGCACGCTTCTGAACTGTATCGGCGGGTTGGATGAGGCGGATACCGGGAAAGTATTTTTAAATGGAAGAGATGTATTTGCGATGGAGGAAAACGAACGGACCATTTTCCGGCGGCAGAATATCGGGTTTATCTTTCAGTCTTTTCATCTGATTCCGGAGCTTAATGTGGAACAGAATATCATCTTTCCTCTTCTTCTGGATTATAAGAAACCGAAGCGTGAAAGGGTGGACGAGATTCTGGAGGTACTGGGACTTGCGGACAGGCGGAAGCATTTGCCCGGACAGCTCTCCGGCGGACAGCAGCAGCGTGTGGCAATAGGGCGTGCGTTGATTACGAGACCGATACTGGTTCTGGCGGACGAGCCCACCGGAAACCTGGATTCTCAGAGCAGCCGGGACGTGATGGATCTCTTATGTAAGGCGTCGCGGCATTACCAGCAGACGGTGCTTATGATTACGCACAATATGAGCCTGACTTCATTGGCAGACCGGGTATTTGAAGTTACGGACGGCGAGCTTAGCGAATTGGGAGGTGTGTTGGATTGAAGCATTATCTGGACTTGATACCGATATCAGCAAAGCAGCACAGAAAACAGAACCGAATGACCAGGCTCTGCATTGTGCTGGCCGTGTTTCTGGTTACCGTAATCTTTGGGATGGCTGATATGGAGATGCGTTCCCAGATGATCCAGGCGGTTCAGAGCGACGGAAGCTGGCACGCGGGATTTTTGATGAATGAAGAGCAGGGAGCATTGCTGAAAGAGCGTCCGGAGGTGGAACATGCAGCGCGTTACGGAGTCCTGAATTACTATCTGAGAGACGGTTATCAGATTGCGGGAACGGAAACGGTGATCGCCGGGTTAGATCAGGAGCTTTTGGAGATGTTCCCGGCTGCAGAGATTGTGGAGGGAACTTTTCCGGAGAATGACGAAGAGGCGGTTCTTAATGAAAGTGCGAAGACGCGGCTTAAGGTGCAGGTGGGAGATTCTTTCGATATGACGACTCCTCAGGGAGAGACGAAGCGGTATGATATTACCGGGATTACGAAGGATACGGCTTTAGAGGCAGAGCATGATGCGTTTGGAGTGATTCTGAACACGGAAGGTTTTTCGGCGTTGCGTTCAGAAGAGACGGAAGCGGCTCAGGAAGTGATCTATTATGTCAAATTCAGGTCGTTTTGTAGCATTCAGAAAGGAATTCGTGAGATTTGTGAGCAGTTTGGCCTGGGGCAGGGAGAGGTAAGGCAGAATGCGAAGGTTCTCATGCTGATGTTTCAAAGCGGCGACACTTATATGATGCAGTTTTATCTTGTGGCGGCGATTTTGGCGGCTTTGGTGGTGATCGCAGGGATCTTTATGATCACGGCAAGCATGAACAGCAATATCGCGCGCCGGACGGAGTTCTTTGGAATGATGCGGTGTCTTGGCGCTACCGGAAAACAAGTAACCCGTTTTGTTCGGAGGGAAGCTCTTAATTGGTGTAAATCGGCGGTTCCTGCAGGCGTGGCAGCAGGGATTCTCGTTGTATGGATATTGTGCTGGATGCTGAGGTTCTTAAGTCCGGGTCTTTTTGAAGGGCTTCCGGTATTCGGAATCAGCTTTCCGGGAGTAGCGGCCGGAGTGTTCGTGGGATTCATTACTGTGCTTCTGGCGGCAAGATCTCCGGCAAAGCGTGCGGCGAAGGTGTCTCCGCTGACGGCTGTATCCGGTAATGCAGGGACGGTGCAGACAGTGAAAAGGACGGCGAATACACGGCTCTTTAAGGTAGACACGGCGCTGGGAGTTCACCATGCCTCCGGAAGTAAGAAGAATTTCTTACTGATAACCGTCTCCTTCGCATTCAGCATTATCCTGTTCCTTGCGTTCAGTACGGCGATTGATTTTATGCATCATGCGCTTACGCCGCTTCGGCCGTCGGCGCCGGATATTTATATATATAAAGAAGATTATTCGAATCAGATTCCGTCAGGGCTTGATGAGGAGATCGAAGAATATCCAGGAGTGAAGCGTGCTTTTGGAAGAGGTTATGCAGAGCTTTCGATGTCGGCAGAGCAAAGCAGGCTGATTGCTATTTCCTATAATGACCAGCAGTTTCGGTGGGCAGAGGATTCTCTGATTGAGGGGAGTATTCAGGATGCGATGGATGGAAAGGGCATACTCTCTGTATTTCGGGAAGGGAGCACGCTGGCGCCTGGCAGCAGAGTCATGGTATCGGCCGGAGGAAAAGATCAGGAAATATCCGTAACCGGGATACTGGGAGACGTTCCGTATAATTACGGAGCAGGCGGCGATACGGAGGGAACAGCGGGAATGATTATCTGTTCGGAAGAAATGTTTCGTGAACTGACAGGGGAAGACGGTTATGCTGTTCTTGACGTACAGCTTGACCAGGATGCGTCAGACGCGCAGGTCAGCGAAATACGCAGGGCTATGGAACAGGCATGTGGAAGCGGCGCCGCATTCTCTGATAAACGGATCGGAAACAGAGAAGTAAAAGGGGCGGGTTATTCCATGTCTCTGTTTCTATATGGTTTCCTGGCGGTGATTGCTTTGATTGGATTTTTTAATATCATTAATAATATCGGCATGAGTGTGTCGGCGCGGATGAAAGAATACGGCGCGATGCGGGCGATCGGCATGAGCGTGCGGCAATTAGACCGGATGATAGTGGGCGAGGCAATGACCTATACGGTCTTTGGAGTTGGCTTTGGATGCGTAATCGGACTGCCGCTTAACAGGGTTTTATTCCAATCCCTTGTGACTTCCAGATGGGGAGACGAATGGAGCATCCCGGCGGGGGAGCTCCTGGTCATTGTGGTTATTATGCTCGTCTCAGTGTGCCTGGCTGTCATAGGGCCGGCGAAGCAGATTAAGAAGATGTCGGTGGCAGATACTTTAAACAGGGAATAACGGACGGGTGAACAGGGGCTGTCGGTATTAACCGACAGCCCCCTGTTTTGTGGCTCATTACACCCCTTCCCCGTCGAACTCTGGTATGAAGCTTTCTGACGCTGTCCCGCCTTCCTGGACATATCCGTTCTCCACACCGATCTCTAATGCATGATCCACAACCTTTTTATATTCTTTCTTTGTTACCCGGCGCCCCAGTTGTTCTAAGCCTTCAGCCTGCGGCATCGGAGTATACTGGTTCATAATACTGATCATGATCTGGTTTCCGTATGTTCCATGCAGATAACTGATAATCTCTTTCGAATCCTTCACATGTCCGGGAAGTACCAGGTGACGGACAATTACGCCGCGCTTTATCAATCCGCTCTTCTTATCTATCTCAATTCCGCCTGTCTGGCGAACCATTTCTTCCAGAGCCTGCTTTGCATGAACCGTATAATCGGGCGCATGAGATAATCTCCGGGCTATCTCTTCATCCCAATATTTGAAATCCGGCAGGTAGACGTCCACATATCCCTCAAGCATTCGCAGGGTTTCTTTACATTCATAGCCGCTTGTGTTATACACGATGGGAATATTTAACCCTTTTCTTTTCGCGGTATCCAGCGCTTCTGCGATCTGCGGGACATAATGTGTCGGTGTCACAAGGTTGATGTTATGGGCGCCCTGTTCCTTAAGTTCGAGAAATATTTCTGACAATCTTTCGGCCGAGATTAACTTTCCGGTCTTTGCGCCGGAAATATTATAATTCTGACAGAAGACACATCGCATGTTACAGCCAGAAAAGAAGACGGCTCCGGAACCGTTTTTTCCGGAGATACAGGTTTCTTCCCACATATGCAGGGCTGCTCTTGCAACGGCAAGCTTTGAAGTTTCCCTGCAATATCCTGTTTGGCCCGCCTGCCGGTTGACATGACATCTGCGGGGGCACAAGGTACAATCTGACATATATGTGTCTGCGCCGTTCATTTTACTCTCCTTTTTCTGCCTTAAGAATCATAAGTTTAGCAGGTAGCCCCGCCTACGACGTTTTTCTCGAGGATCTTAGTCTTGTCGATCTTGCTGTTCAGCAGCTTATCCTGTACATAATCGAATCCAAGCCTTGCGACGGTATCTGCGAGACGTTCTCCGGATAAGCCCTCGTCGCGGAAGAAGAGAATCGTGCGTTCTACGACATCCACGACTTCTTCTTCAGATGTAAAGATCCGATCCAGCGCGCGTCCTTCGGCAACCTTCTTGCCCCAGCGTCCGCCGATATATACTTTGTAACCGGTTACGGATTCTGTCACTGCTCCGAACGGACACTTATCTACGCAGCGTCCGCAGTGGTTGCACGCCTCGGTCGGAATCTGGATCTTGCCGTCAATCAGAGAGGCGACCTTAATCGGACAGGTATTCTGAACCTGGCAGTTCTTGCAGCCTTTGCATTTGGACAGATCAATCTCCGGCACACGCTGGCCGATGATGCCAAGATCGTTGAGATCCGGCTTTACACAGTTGTTCGGACAGCCGCCTACCGCGATCTTGAATTTGTGCGGCAGGGATACGTCATGGTAACCGGTGTAGAAAAGATCATGCAGTTTCTCGGAGAGGGCGAAGGTGTCGATCAAACCATATTGGCAGGTAGTGCCTTTACAGGAAACTACCGGACGAACCTTTGAACCGGTTCCGCCGGTCTTAAGTCCTGCCTCCTCAAGAAAAGCGAAGATTGCTTCCAGGTTATCGTAATTTACTCCCTGTATCTCAAGCGTAAGGCGGGTGGTCATCGTAACCTCGCCGGAACCGAATTTCTCTGCGGCTTCTGCAATCTTGAGCTGTTCTGCGGCGGTCAGCTTACCGTTCCGGGTGATGACGCGTACGTTGAATACATCGTCATATCTCTTATCCTGCAGACATCCCAGCCCTTTGACCCGTTTGATCTCTGCGGCGGAGAGCTTCTTGCCGCTGCGGGGCACTTTCACTTCGTTGAAGAAAGCGCCGCCTTCCAGAGCCTTTGTGTTGGTATAGCCCAGGGCTTTCAGACGATTCTGCAGGAAATACCCGCGTTTGCCCTTCGCGCATACGAGCAGGAGCTTCGCGTCCTTTTCCAGTCCTTCGATGGGACCGTTTACGGAAGCAAGATCAATCCAGCGCGCGTTAGGAATGGCCGGAGCGGGCTGGACATCCAGTACGATATAATCCCTGGCGGCGCTCTTCGCGTACTCGGCCGGGCTCATGGAATCAAAGTGACCGTCGATCTTATTTTCCAAAATGTAGCAGGCGGTGACAAACGGATGGATTGCCGTAGAAAACGGCGGCGCATACGCGAAGTCAAGGGTATCAAAGTCATGAAGCTTCATATTCTGTGATACTCCGACGACGGCGATATCCGTTATCTTATCGACGGCTCCGGCTCCGAATACCTGAAGTCCCAGCAATCTTCCCGAAGAAGTCTCGGCAGTCAGTTTGATGACGAAGGAGGAAGCGCCCGGATAATAATGCGCCTTATCGTCCAGCACGCAGACCGCAGAGGTGGTCTCGAAACCGGCAGCTTTTGCCTGTGCCTCTGTAAGACCGGTGCGTCCGCCGTTCAGGGAAGGAAGCAGACGGACGACGCCGGTTCCCAGACATCCGCCGTAACCGTTGCCGGCGCCGTGCAGGGATTTGACCATGGCGCGGGCGGCCAGGTTGGCGGTGGAGCCCATCGCCGACCACTGTCCCTGTCCGGTCAATGCGTTCTTAACCATGGCACAGTCGCCCACCGCGTAGACGTCAGGCAGGTTGGTCTGCATCTTTTCATCCACCAGGATGATTCCCTTGAACATCTCAAGCCCGGAATCCTTAAGGAATGCGGTTGCGGGACGCACGCCGATGGCCATGATCACGATATCTGCGGCATAGGTTCCGTTATCGGTGACAACCTTCTCGGCTTTGCCTTCTCCTTCGATCCCTTTCAGGCTGGTGGAAGTCAGCACGCGCATACCGGCGGCCTTGAGCTGTCTCTTTGCGTAGTCGGCCATCTCTTCGTCATAGGCGTTTGGCATGATCTGGGGAGCGGCGTCGATCACCGTTACATTAAGTCCCAGCGCCATCAGATTTTCCGCGACTTCAAGGCCGATGAATCCGGCGCCGCAGACGACGGCTTTACGGCATTTCTGTTCCTCTGCATAAGCGCGCGTGCGGACTGCGTCGTCCGGAGTGCGTACACAGAATACGCCCGGAAGATCGGTTCCGTCCACGGGCGGGACAAAAGGAACGGCGCCGGTGGCGATGATGAGTTTGTCATAGGACTCCGTAAATGTCTCTCCGGAGGTCTTTTTTAAAGTGACGGTCTTCGTGCCGCTGTCGATACCGGTAGCTTCGCAGCCGGTGAAGGTATCGGCTCCGGTCAGCCCGGAATATTTGGCAGGGGTATTCACGATCAGGGCGTCCCGGGTCGGGATATCGCCTCCGATATAATAGGGGAGTCCGCATCCTGCATAGGAGATGTCCTCGCCTTTGGTATAGACCTTTACCTCGGCGCTGCGGTCGCAGCGTTTTAGCTTTGCGGCTGCCTTTGTACCGGCAGCCACGCCGCCAAGAATTACATATTTCATAATGTGATTCTCTCCTTTCTCTTTCCATAAGTATGTACTGATTATGTATTACTAAATATATTATAATACTTGCCATCCACAAAGAAAAATCGTAAAATCAAATTATTAACATAGAAAAAACCTATATATTACGTGTGCCGCACAATATATAGGTACGGAAAGTGCGAGGATACTATCATGACGATTCGACATTTGAAAATATTTATTGCAGTGGCAGAGACCGGTTCTATGAGCGTGGCGGCGAACAGGCTCTATCTGACGCAGCCTACGGTAAGTCAGACAATCCGTGACCTGGAAGATCATTATCAGGTGCAGTTGTTCGAGCGTTCACATAAGAAGCTTTTTATTACCCAGGAAGGGAAACAGCTTTTGAATCTTGCTCTGATGACGGTGGGGAATTTTGATAATCTTGAGCTTTCTATGCGGCGTTTTCAGGAACGGATGCCTCTGCGTGTCGGTTCGTCTCTGACGGTAGGGACATGCCTGATGTCGAGTGTGATATCGGATCTCGAGAAGAGCCATCCTGAGATGGATATCTATTCTTTCGTGAGTAATACGGAGGAGATCGAACAGAAGCTGCTCCGGCGGGAACTGGATGTGGCGGTGGTGGAAGGAATCATCGAGTCTCCGGAATTGATCTGCGTTCCGATCGTAGAAGATTCGCTGGTTCTTGTATGCGGGAAGACGCATGAGTTCTACCAGAAGGATACGGTATATGCTTCTGAACTGGAGGGCCGCAGATTCGCCATGCGGGAGAAGGGAAGCGGCACCCGGAAGCTCTTCGAGCAGTATCTGTCCGCGCATGACATTCATATCCAGACAGTGTGGGAGGCAAACTGTCCCCGGACGATTATGAATGCGGTGATCTATAATAATGTTCTCGCCGTCATATCTCAGAGACTTGTGAAGCATGAATGCATGCACAGGGCAGTGAAAGTCTTCCGCTATGAGACTGGGGAGTGGGACAGGCATTTTAAGCTGGTCTATCGGATACAGGAGGCTGCCTTGTCTGAAAATATGCTGTCGCAGGGAATCCGAATCCTGGAATCCGCGCTTGGGGATTACCGTACGCTGAGCCTTCCCCAGGATATTCCGACTTGTGTATTTATATCTGACGTCGGAAAGAAAATAGCCGGTTGATAACACCGGCATGGGGGAATATAATAGAAATTAACTGATGCGAAGAAGGAGGAGATCATCAATGAATGAGGTAAAAAAATGGGCGAGATCAAGATTTCAGCCGAATCTTCCGCTGGGAGAAGATCAAATGAAAGTGACCGCGTCATCGGCGCACCTGACATTGGCGCGGCGCGCGGGGAGAGAAGGAATCGTCCTTTTGAAGAACCGGAATCACATGCTCCCGGTGAAAAAAGGCGTCCGTCTTGCGTTGTTTGGCAAGGGCGTATTCGACTATGTAAAGGGCGGAGGAGGAAGCGGCGACGTGACGGTATCTCATGTGCGCAATCTTTATGACGGCCTGACCATGAGGGAGGAGCCGGTCAGTGTGTATGAACCTCTGGCGCAGTTCTATAAAGAGGACGTGAAACGTCAGTATCAGGACGGAGCGATACCTGGCATGACGGTAGAACCAGAGGTTCCGATACAGCTTTTGCAGGAGGCGAAGCAGAATGCGGATATGGCGCTCATTGTGATCAGCCGCTTCTCCGGCGAAGGGTGGGACAGGCAGAGTGTGGAATATGAAGGAGCGGTTCCAAGCGAGATAGAACAGGCGGAGTGGAGTAAGCGTATCTTCGAGAACAGTGATTACTGTCTGACGAACCGGGAACAGGCTATGGTGGATGCGGTATGCGCTAATTTCACAGACGTCGCCGTAATCCTGAATGTCGGGGGCATGGTGGATACCAGTTGGTTTGTGAAGGAGGATAAGATATCTTCCGTGTTGATGGCGTGGCAGGGAGGCATGGAGGGCGGACTTGCCATGGCGGATATCCTGCTTGGTGAAGAAAGTCCGTCGGGAAAACTGCCGGATACATTTGCCTCATGCATTGAAGATTATCCGTCCACGGAAGGGTTCCATGAATCGCCGGATTATGTAGATTATACGGAGGATATCTATGTAGGTTACCGGTATTTTGAGACGATGGAGGGGGCGAAAGGCCGGGTGAACTATCCCTTCGGCTACGGATTATCCTATACTACATTCCGGATCGAAGTACTATGGGCAGGCGAGAAGGACGGAGAGATCGCCGTTGGTGTGAAGGTTACGAATACCGGGGACTATAGCGGGAAGGAAGTGGTGCAGGTATATTATGGAGCGCCCCAGGGACTTCTTGGGAAACCGGCCAGAGAGTTGATCGCGTATCAGAAAACTGAAAAACTGGAACCCGGACAAGCACAGGTATTGACGATATCATTTCCCGTAGACGCCATGGCGTCTTACGATGATCTGGGTAAGGTGACGGAAGCGGCGTACGTCCTGGAGAAGGGCGTCTACTCCTTCTATGTGGGAAATTCTGTGCGGGATGCGGTTAAGATTGATTATATATATGAGCTTTTAAAAGACAGGGTGACACAGAAGCTTACGCACCGTGCGGCGCCGTCGCAGCTTAAGGAACGTATGTGTTCTGACGGGTCTATGGAGAAGCTGCCGCTGACGCAGCCTAATGATTTTATGGAAAACGGACTTGGCTGGAGTGAGGACGAGACAGAATGTGTTGTGCCGGCGGTGCGGGAGATTCCCCGATATCTGCTTTTTACACAGGATGCGGCGAAAGAACACAGAATTCTGTTGGAGGATGTAGCGGAAGGAAAGGCTGATCTTGAGGAATTCATGGAGCAGCTTTCCGACAGCGATATGGCGGAATTACTCGGCGGTCAGCCGAATACCGGCGTGGCGAATACCTTTGGCTTCGGCAATCTTCCGGAGTATGGCGTCCCGAATATTATGACGGCGGACGGTCCTGCAGGGCTTCGTATCGCGCCGGAGTGCGGCGTCTGTACGACGGCATGGCCATGCGCCACGATGCTTGCGGCAACCTGGAACCCGGAGCTTGTAAAGGAAGTGGGACATGCGGCTGCAGGAGAAGTCAAAGAGAATAATATCGCGGTCTGGCTGGCGCCGGCGATGAATATACACAGAAGCCCGCTGTGCGGCAGGAACTTTGAATATTACTCGGAAGATCCGGTACTTACGGGAACGATTGCGTCGGCTATGGTTGACGGGATTCAGTCCCGGCATATCGGAGCCACGGTGAAGCATTTTGCCTGCAATAATAAGGAGACGAACCGGAAAAACAGTGATTCCAGAGTCTCGGAGCGTGCGCTTCGGGAGATCTATCTGAAAGGGTTCGAGATATGCGTGAAGAGTTCGCAGCCGTGGGCGCTGATGACGTCTTATAATCTGGTCAATGGTTACCGCGCCTCCGAGAATAAAGATCTGATGGACGGCATTCTCCGGGGCGAGTGGGGGTATCAGGGTGTGATCACCACAGACTGGTGGACGAAGGGAGAGCATTATAAAGAGGTGAAAGCCGGCAACGATATCAAGATGGGGACAGGGTATCCGGAACGTGTGCTGAAAGCGTTGGAGCAGGGACTGATCACGCGGGAGGAGATAGAGGTCTGTGTACGCAGAGTCCTGGAACTGATCTTGAAGATAGACTGATCCCGGCAGAACAGCAGTAAAGAAGAAGTGAAAAAGGAGTAAAAAAGGAGTAAAAAAGAAGTAAAAAAGAAGTAAAAAAGAAGTAAAGGAGAGGCAATGGAGTATTTTATGCTGGCAGTATCGGTGGTACTGCCGCTTCTCATATATATGTTAGTAGGAACGCTGATCAAGTATCTGAGGATCTTTGAGGAAGAGACGTTCAAGGCAGTGAACCGCATGATATTCCGGATCATGATACCGCTGGCGTTGTTTTTCAGCGTCTACAGGGCAGACTTAGAGCGTGCGGTCAAGCCGGGGCTGTACGCGTATGTTTGGATCAGTGTCGTCGTGGTCTTTGCTCTGCTTTATGCATTATGCAGAAAGACGAAACTGGCTCCTCCGGCTGCCGCGACTATGGTACAGGGGATGTACAGGAGTAACTTCGTGTTATTCGGCGTCACGATTGCCGCGTCTCTGTGCGACGGGGAAGGGACGGCGACGATCGCCGCCCTGACGGCAATCGTGGTGCCTACGTTCAATATACTTGCGGTTATTATGTTCGAGAATGCCCGGGGTGAGAAGGCGCCGGCGGGCAGATTGCTGATTGAGATATTCAAGAATCCTTTGGTTGACGCGGGGCTTCTGGGACTTTTGGCCGGGCTTTTTCATATCAGGCTCCCGGAACTGCTGATCGGGCCGTTGGAAACATTAGGGGAAGCGGCGACGCCGCTTGCGTTAGTTGTGCTGGGAGGGATGCTGTCTGTAAGAAGTATCTCCGAACACAGATATTATCTGCTGGCGGCGGCATTGGCGAGGCTGGTCTTCGTGCCGCTTGTTACGGTGGTTACAGGCATACTGCTGGGATTTCGCGGAAATGATCTGGTGGCAGTCCTTGCGGCGTTCGCCTCTCCGACCGCCGTGGCGTCGACGCCGATGGCTCAGGCCATGGGCGGAGACGGAAAACTGGCGGGGGAGATCGTTGCGGTCACGTCTGTGGGATGTATTCTCACGATCTTTCTGTGGGTGTTCGTGTTGTCAGGGCTGGGATATCTGTGATTATAGAGACTTAAGATAAATAAAAAGGAGGAGAAATGATGGATAGATGGGGATTTTATGTGTCAGGTATCCGGTATGGGATATGTGAGAAAGAAGAAGGACGTATTTTTCATAAGCCTCTTCTTGTGGAAGAAGGGAAGTTTGGCGATAGGAGAGAGCTTGTAAAGGAAGAAACCTGGTATCAGCGGACAGGGAAGATGGACGTCCGCAGGGCGCTTTGCCATGTGGAGGAATATGAGACGGCTCTGGCAGAAGGTAAGGAATGCTTTGAGACAGCGGCAGGAACGCGCTATGAGAAGAAAAACGAGAACGAATATGTAGAGCGGGAAGTGAAATATCCTGAGAATTTGTTAATCGAAGACGGGCGTATTATTGCATTTGTGACGCCGGGACGGGATTTTTGCGCTCTTCTTGTCCGTGAAGGATATGAGGACCGGACGCTCCTGCCAAGATGGAAAGAGATGTATCCGGATGAACCATGCAGGGTGTCGGAACCGAAGACTTATATGGTGCCTATGCGGGACGGCGTACGATTGGCAGCAGACGTGTATCTCCCCCGGAAAGAGGGGCGCGTTCCGACGGTTCTTGTCCGTACGCCTTATGGAAAATCCAGAGGAATCGAATCGTACTATCGTTTCGTCCAGAGAGGATATGCCCTGGTGGTTCAGGATGTCCGCGGGCGGGAGGACAGTGAGGGAGAGTGGCTTCCGATGTATTATGAAGTAGAAGACGGAGATGATACGCTCAACTGGATAGCAGGCGAGCCGTGGAGCAACGGGGATGTGTCGATGACCGGAGGTTCTTATCTGGGTTATGTCCAGTGGGCGGCTGCAGCCAGCGGGAATCCCCATCTGAAGGCTATGCTGAGCAGTGTCTGCGCAGGAAGTTCCTTTGTGGATATGCCAAGGCGGGGAGGATGCTTCAATTCCGGTATGCTTGCATGGGCGTTCTCGGTGTCCGGCCAGCGCATGACGCCGGAGAAGATGGTAAGGGATGACTGGGACGAGGTGCTGGAGATACGTCCGCTGGAAGATCTTGCGAAAAAGGCGCTGGGATATGACGTCCCGTTTCTTCATAAATGGATCTCTCATATGGATTATGACGAGATGTGGAAGCGCGGAAACTGGAAGGAACGCTTCGGAAAGAGACGTGTTCCGGCGCTGATCATGTCCGGATGGTTCGATGATAATGGCATGGGCACGACAGAAGCGCTGGATCTGTATCAGGATTATGACGAGAAGAAGGTTATCCTTGGTCCATGGATGCACAGCGGTAACGCAGACTATGACATTCATGGCTTCGCACTCGGGAATAACGCGCTTCGCTATGATCTGGATCTGCTTAACTTTGCGTGGCTGGAACATTACCTGAAAGGAGTGGATAACGGAATAGAGAAAACCCCGAAGGTGGAATATTATACCATGGGTAGCAATGAGTGGAAGTCGGCAGAAAACTGGCCTGTCCCGGAGACGAAGGAAGTTGTGATGTATCTTGGAGGCGACAGAGAGGATGCCGCTTTAAGTAATCAGGGACATTTATCCCTTGAGCAGCCCTGTTCAAAAGGGACGGATACATACCTGTATGATCCGGGAAATCCATCGGTTCATATTATTGATATGTCGGAAAATGAACTGGAAGTTCCGGGGGATTATACCGAAGAGGAAAAGAGAGATGATATCTTGTGTTATTCTACAGAGTGTCTTGGAGAAGATATGACGATAACCGGCGACGCCCTTGCGGAAATCTATATTTCTTCGGATTGTGAGGATACAGATCTGGTGGTGCGGGTTACGGATGTGGATGAGTCCGGACGGTCTATGAAGCTGGCCGACGGTGTGATCAGTGTCCGTTACAGGAATCAGTTCTCTCGGCCGGAATACATGGAGCAGGGAAAGGTATATCTCGTAAAGATACGTACCACGAAATTATCGCATACTTTTAGGAAAGGACACAGGCTGAGAGTAACGATTACATCCGGAGCGAAGAACTTCGTCTTCCCGAATCGGAATATGCAGAACGGATTCAACAGCGTAGAGATGAAGACGGCAAGAAACAGCATACACCGGGGAGGAGAATATGCCTCGCGGGTAAGATTTCGGGAGGAAGTGAAATGATTTGTTTTGATATTTTGGTTGAGAGAATGGTATAATTATGGTATAATTTATATTATTAAAAGAGTCGCTTTCTAATAACTATTTTATTTTCAGAAGGGAGATATATGAAATGCCACAGATTATACCTATTAAAGAATTGAAAAATACTTCAGAAATCTCTGAGATGTGCCACAAATCAGACGCTCCTATTTATATTACAAAAAACGGATATGGCGATATGGTTATTATGGGTATGGAGGTTTATGAAAGAACCATGCGCCAGCTTGCCGTATACAGAGATGTTGAAGTGTCAGAGCAGCAAATAGAAACAGGACATACAAAGGATGCTTGGACAGCTTTGTCAGGAATGAGGAAAAAATATGGCTTATAATCTAAGGGTCACAGAACATGCAGACGAGCTGCTTGATAATATTTTATATTATCTGGTTTATCAAATCAAAAGTGAGCAGGCTGTCAGGCATTTGTTAGATGAAATGGAACACATATATAAACGTCTGGAAGAAAATCCTCTGCAATTTCCACTTAGCAGAGATGTATATTTGGCAGGAAGAGGTTACCACGAGGCTGTTATGGAGCGAATGAATTATATTATCGTATTTAGTGTAAAAGAAGATGTTGTGAATATAGTCGGAATTTTTCATCAACTGGAAAATTATCAAAGGAAGTTATAAGAAAATTGATATTGTTTATTAAAATACCTTTTACATGGAAACAGATTCTATGTAAAAGGTATTTTTTTGTAACCTTTTAGAGAATTTTATCTACTAATAGGTGTACAGAAAAAGACGTCTTTTAGATAGTTTAATAAAGGAGATTTACCATGAATGCAGAGGAGCAGATACGGCTTGTAAAAAAGGCTGTAAAGGGAGATCCGGATGCTTATGGAAGATTAATTGCAGAGCATCAGGAGTACTTGTATAAGATGGCATACTTGTATGTGCGAAACGAAGATACTGCCCTGGATGTGGTCGGCTCTACGATGCTGAGTGCATACCAGAGTATACACACTTTGAAAGAACCGGAGTATTTTAAGACATGGATTACCAGAATTTTGATTCGCGCGGCGCAAAGTGAACAAAAGAAGATCGTTTTTTACAGCGACTTAGATCATGTGAAGGTGCCGGAGCGTTACACGGGAGTATCCCTGGAGGAAAAATGTGATCTCAATTCGGCAATTGAGCAATTGTCCGAAAAATACCGTACCGTAATCTATCTGAAGTATTTCAGCGAGTTTACAATAAAGGAAATTGCTTTTGTAATGAATGCACCGGAAGGTTCTGTAAAAGCGTATCTTAGCAGGGCAAGAGAAGAGTTGAAACAAATATTGAAGGAGGATTATATTTATGCAAATTAGATTTGACGATATCAGCGTTCCGACAGAAAAATTAGATCAGGTAGTCAGTCAGAATATGTATGATATAAAAAGACAGTATAAGAAAAGAAAGCATTGGAATTATCTGGTGAAAGGAACAGTAGCAGCCGCAGCCGCTTTGACTGTGGCAGGGGTATGTGTCTCGCATCCTGCGCTTGCGGCCAAACTTCCATTAATCGGACATATCTTTGAAAGGGTGCAGGAGGAACAACTGTATCCCGGGAATTTTAACGAAGTGGCTGAGCCGGTCCGGGAGGGGAATGTAAGTGAGAATCAGGGAATTACAATGACGCTGTCAGAGATCTACAGTGATTCAAGGTCGATGTATGTCTCTGCGATGATAGAATCAGAGGAGCCGTTTCCGGAAGGGGTAAAAGATTCCAATATGCTTAACGGAGATGATATCGGGTATCATATGTATCTTGAAGCAGAACAGGAATTAGACTTTATGACGCCGCCGGCGACGTATGATGAGATGGAGTGGCCGGGGAAGGAGTTTGAATGGACGCCCCTTGATCTGAAAGGAGAATATGTAGATGAGCACACTTATGTAGGGGCGATGCGTATAAGTTTTGACGAGTATCCAATCGCAGGCTTCGAAGTACCTGACACATTCCAATGGAAATTGAAAGTAAGCAAAGTGACTAATCTGTGTGAGGCGGAAGAGCAGCATTTTTCTAAAGAAGGGACATGGGAATTTGAGACGGATGTATCCGTGGACCAGGGGGAGCAGGATGTGTATGAGGTTAACAAAAGCGCTCCGAATGGCGAAGTCATCGAGAAAGTGACAAAAACCCCCTATGAAACATTCATAGAATATGGCTATGATGAAAGTAAAGTGGAAGCAGGATATGAGAGGTATGATTCTGTTCAAAGTACAATTCTGGATGCGGACGGCAAACGCATCGAGGATAAAGTAGGAAGTTTTCCGACAACAGAGTATAATCTGTCCAGGATAACGATATATTATTGGGCGTCGCCGACGGAAGAAGCACATGCAGAAGTGCAGGAAAAGATATATGATGAGGCATATCAGGATCACCTTGAAGATTATCTGGAAGAGATTGCGGTTCGTAAGATAGAGGTAGATCTGGAGTAGAGATGAAAGGGAAATAGATCCCTATGGAACAGAGAAAAGGTGGTTGTTGTCAGCCATCTTTTCTCCATTTTAGGGAAAAGTTCAGCTCCTTGGAGTAGATTTATATAGATTTATATTTCCGCCGTAAACTCCCTGTAATATTGCTCTGCTTTTTCTTTTGTAATATGATAATGCCTCTGAAGCTTTGCAAGAGTTCTCTCTTTCGGAATATTATCCTCCAGGCTACTCAGAATAAATATCCTGATTCCTTCTTTCGTAATTTGTTCTGTAACATTTTTCGTGATTTGTTCTGTGAGTTCTTCCGTGAGTTTCTCCTTCATTCCTTCATACTTGATCTGCTCTATCGTACTCACATCGGTTACCTCCTTCCACAGCTCCTCATTGTCGGAGTAATCAATATACTCTGACATATTCGCCATAAAATCATCCTTATGCGGATACATAATCAGGTTCAGAAAGCGAAAAAGCACGTATCCTTCCTCTTCCTTGTCCCCATTATACACCTCATCGCCTAATTTGATAACTATTAATGTCATCAAATCATAATTTTCTCTGGCTGCTGCATTCTGAGCCGTGTTTTTCGTATTCATCATCTCGTAAACCGCGATACTGTAACGATCTTCCTTAGGGATATCATCTCTGCAGATGAAAATGCTGTAACACTTGGATAACTGGTTATAATCCGTTCCCTGAAGGATCAGAGACAACTGGGAAGACAGACGCCTCGCAAGGTAATACATTCCTCTCTTTTCAATGGGATAATCTGTCTTGTATGTCTTCTGTGGTTCTACGTCAATATGTAAATTAACCTGGATATCTTTTGTGGAAAGCTGTGGATTCCTGGCCCGAAATGCCAGATCGAAATTAGATGTTTTCTCATTCAGATGATAGTATTCTGTGCTGTCTTTTCTGATCGGTGTATTGGTTCTGCCCGGCGAGACATCCATAGTACTGGTAATCGTATCCGTCTCTATAAATTCCCTGATCTCCTGCCAACTGTAGTCCTTATACGCTGCAGTCGTATCCCTTAAGATCACCGCCAATACCTCCGGATGGCACAGGATCGTCTTGCTCTGGATATCATGTCCTTCCGTGTCGGAAGTAACCTGCATGGAGCTGAGTGTCTCCATGCTTCCCCTCATGCTGTTATTCATGTTCATATCACCTCTTTCTGTCATAGATATACAAAATACGCTCTTTTTGTCAAATTTATGACTCCATTCCCGTGTTCTTGATTCTATAATGATATAAATATGAATGGATGTCAATTTAAATCGTTCGACAAATTAGGTGAAAATTCTTTCAATCAAGAACGTCGTCGTATTTTTATTTATCCGATCAAAACGGTTTTTCCCTCGAATGCAAAGCCATACTTTCGAATTCGATCCGGCGTGATACCTTTGTCTTCCAATGCTGCAGAGTATTTTTTATACTCGATTTGATCTAATGCCGCCTGCACTGTATCAGCGAGAGTGGCTTCATCGCCGGGATCGTGGACTTTGAATTCCAGGATGATGGCGTTGTCCGTGTCGTGTAACGGCTCCAGCATCACATCATACCGTCCAAAACCACTCTCCCTGTTGGAAGTGACAGAATAGCGGCCGGCAAGGTCTACCATTAACCCCAGAACGAATCCGTGGTAAAAGCGTTCCGGTTCTGTTGTGGCGGAAGGATGTTTTCCTGTATCAAAATAGCTGAAGGTAGCGAAGGCAATCCGGTTCATATATGCATTCATCGCTCTCCTGTCATCTGACAGGAGAGCTTTGATGAAATCATTGTATGCCGGAGTAAATCTTGCAAACCAGCCGTTGATCATCTTCCGGAACATAATTCGGACCTCTTTATTCGTCAGTGCAAGCTCGAAATCCTCTGTTCCATTCTCCTCATCTATGTGGTAACTAATAAGTCTCAGATATCCGCAGGAAAGTAGGAGACTCCAAACAGCATTTTTATCATAATCTAATTGATTGAATACAAGCTGTTCATCAATCTGCGTGTGAAGAGTTTTGCCGGACAGCAGGTCTTCCATGACGATCTTAATGTCTGGGTTTCCTTCGCGTATCAGTTTCCCGACAAGGCTGTTGCTGCTGGTATTCGCCCAGTATGCGGAGAATTTCCCGGATTTTAGATAATTTATAATCGACCAGGGATTATAAATGTCGCTCTTCTGTCCGAAGGTAAATCCATCGTACCAGTCTCTTACTTTGTCTTTCTTGTCTTCCAGACCGTATTCATCCAAAGCGCACCAAACTTCTTGCTGGGTAAATCCAAAACAATCAGCATACAGATCAGATGTAGTTGTAACGATCTCCAGATTATTAAGATCAGAGAAAATGGATTCCTTACTGATCCTTGTGATGCCGGTCATAATAGCTCTAGCCATGTAAGGGTTTGTCTTAAATGTGGCGTTGAACAGATTTCTTATG
Organism: Lachnospiraceae bacterium; assembly: GCA_910574285.1. Lineage (GTDB taxonomy): Bacteria > Bacillota > Clostridia > Lachnospirales > Lachnospiraceae > Sporofaciens. The sequence continues at coordinate 213,617 of CAJTAL010000002.1, forward strand.
AAAGATACCAGTTCATCCCAAAAACCGTTGATATAAGCCTCCTGCATGGGAGTATCATACTCGTCCAGAAGAATGATTACTTTCTTGCCATAATAGCGCATCAGATAGTTGGACAATGTTTTTAAAGAACCGGATGCCAGATAATCGTCCATATCAGGAGAGATTTTTCGGAACGCTTCTTTTTCATCCTCATTCAGAATATTACTCTTTGACAAAAAGTCATATTCGTTATACAGGTTTTTTATGATCTGACAGATTTGCTTTCGTGTATTGACAAAAGAAGTTTCTTTAATACTGGCGAAGCTTAGGAAGATCACAGGATAAGTTCCCTGCAGTTTTCGGTATTCTTCTTTTGTCCAGATAGAAAGATGTTGGAACAGGTTGCTTCTTCCTGCATATTTGATCGAGAAGAAATATTCCAGCATGCTCATATTCAGAGTCTTACCGAAACGCCTGGGTCGGGAAATCAAAGTGACGACGTCGTTATTCTCCCACCACTCTTTGATAAAATGTGTCTTATCTATATAGAAGTTATCATTCGTAATTAAATCGCCAAAATCCTGATAGCCGATTCCTACGGTTCTTGCCATAACAGTACCTCCTAACGAGCATGTTTATATTGCTTGTATTTTATCATTATTTGGTAGGGAATACAACGAGATATCCTTTGGTATCAATCGGTTGTTTCCGGGCTGTTTATTGGCATGAATGTGAAAGGAGCCTGGTGTACGTGTAAAAAATAACATAAAAAAAGAAAAATAGAAACATATGTTTGGTGAAATAATAAGAAAATCAGGAAAAAATCAAGAAAAAACTCAAAATTAACAGATAATAGACAAAGTTAAATAATCTATATATACAATTTCATTCCGAAAAAGTGTAGGTTTTCAGAATGAAAAATCTTACTGAGATCTTAGTCATTCTATAATACTATCGGCAAAAGGTCAATAAACTTAACCCCAATTTTTTGTGATATTTGACGAAAATTTTACCAGTCAAACTCATTCCGAAAACCTACACTTTTTCGGAATGGGTTCAAATACCGGGAAATCGCCGCTTTTCAGGCTTTTATGTCATTCATATGAGGGGATAGAAGATGCCGCCAGATAAGATATGCAAGACCGTCCACCAGTACAATAAGGAGCCGATATCCGGCGAAGATATGCAGAAGCTTCTGGATATCGCGGAGGACTTCAGGAAGGTCAAGAATTACGTGTATGTCAGGTTCGGCGGAGTAGGAAGCCTCTCGAAGATCTATCCGGGTTATACCGTACAGAATGAGATGACGGCAAGCGGATACCGGGAAACACTCGGGATGCCGGCAGTCTATTTCTATCTGGCAGTCTTTGACGCACTGGGAGATATCAAGAGCCAGTGGACGCGTACGAAGTCAAAGATCGTGAAGCTGATTAATAAGAACGAGGGATTTACGGAAGAAGAGAAGCATTACCTTCGTTTTTTATTAAAGATCAATAATGCGTTTGAAGCTGTGCTGAATCATAAGCCGGTTGAACTGGCAGCAAAACTAAGCCGGCAGTATCAGGAACTGGCCGGTCAGGTGGATACAGATCAGATGCACAGTTACTTATGCAGGCAGGTACGAAAGTATCACGTGAAGCTTCATACGGATACGGCAGATGTATTCTCCATAGCGGAGCGGGCATACCGCTATGCAGATCATGGGATCTACATTTCCATTAAGGAGAAGCGGAAACGTGTCTATGTACCGCTGACGGATAACAATCAGTATAAGTGCCAGCTTCGGATTAAGCTGTATCCGCAGGAAAACCGTATTGAGATCAAGGTTCCTGTCAATGTCACCGTGCGAAGCCATACGGATTATCAGAATCAGGTGGGCGCTGCAGTTGGTTTCTATACGATGCTGACAACGGACGAGGGGCATCGTTATGGAGAAGAATTGGGCAGGTATCAGTTGGAGTATTCGGAATGGATACGGAAGCAGACAGGCAGCTATAACCGGAACCGAGGCAGTAATCCGGGCCGCAAAAAATATCATGCAAAAAAACAGCGGCTGGAAGAACAGCTTCATAGTTATATCAACCAGGAATTGAATCAATTTCTTAAGGAAGAGAAGCCTCAGACAGTCTATATTGTGAAGTTACCAAAACCACAGGCAGGAGGGGCGAATAAGAAGATTAATCATTCCCTTGCCCAGTGGCAGAGAGGATACATCAGAAAGCGGTTGGTACAGAAATGTAAGGAACAATCCGTCGAGGTCGTAGAGGTGCTCGGAAAGGATATCAGTAACGAGTGCAGCAAATGCGGAGCGAGAGGGAAGAAGACGGAAGGGATGTTCACCTGTCCTGTGTGTGGTTATCAGGAGGAAGAGAAGACGAATACCGCGCGCAATGTGAAGAAACGGGGACAGGGGGACGGAGTCATCTATAAGTAAAAAGGTCATAAGAACAGCCATTTAGATAAATTCCGGTGGTGAGCCGGGGTTTCACCGTAAGGAACCACAAGGGAATCGTGGAAATTTCCGAAGGGCTCTTAAGGACTAAGAGGTGCGTTCATGATAATGCAGGTGTGAGCGCCTGCTATATAAAAAAGAATTTACGGCATTAGAAGGCGGGGAGCGAAGGTTATTCGGAAAACCGCGTATTGGGTATGCCAGGACCCTGTGAACATGATTCGTTATAAAGGAATTGCACTGAGGTGCAAGCAGGCTGTCGGCCTAAGGGTGATAACAAAGCATGACGTAGCGGGGAGCGAAGCGGGAGTGTCCGCATTATCTTGAAAAGAGATAACCAATATGCCTTATTTAAATTCTTATGAAAGAGATAAGAGTAAAAGACAGTGCTATTTAAAGTGTGAGATAGGGCTTTTTAAAAGTTTATGTATTATATTTTAATAATTAAAACTATAAAATAGGATTTGGCGAGAAAAGACAATAGGGGGAATATTGAAATGTCTAAAAAGGCTGGGGAACAAGGTATGGCTACAGAGGAAAAAAACAAAAAAATTGTTATTTTCGGCGCAGTATTAATTGTAGTCATTCTTGTTGCAATAATAATTTTCTTGTTTTCCAGAGGGCGAGAAGATGAACCAAAAAGAAATGTGGTAGTTACAAAGGATAATATTGAGGAAGTTGCTGATGATATGATGAATCAGGATTATATAGAGCCTGGGTATTATAGTACGTCAATGAGCACCACATGGCATTTTGCTACAGGTGATGCAATATCTGAGGATGCGTATGTCGCAAATGTAGAAGAAAATACAAATGATATATATTTTGATGTGTTTTTAGCAGATGATGAAAATAAACCGATTCTTAAATCACCTGTTCTTCCGCGAGGAAGTGAATTAAATAATATTGCGTTAGATGTTCAGCTTTCAGCCGGTACATATGATTGTGTGATGGTTTATCATTTGGTGGATGAGGAACAGAATACAATAAGTACTTTGCGTGTAGGGTTTACGATTATTGTAGAAAAATAATTGGTCAAAGGGTAACAACTGTGATTTGCAAACACAGTATGATACAAATATCAAATAATTAAGGAGGAGTAAATTATGCAGAAAATGAAGAAAGGGATAGCCGTAGCCCTTACAGCAACCATGGCGTTGGGTGGAACATTTACGGCATATGCTGCTGATACAGCTACCACAGGAAGTACAAGCGGTAGTGGTACGTCAGAGGGACATGTTGAACAGGAAGTTTTGAATATGGTACTTCCGACTGTTGACAGTGGGTCTACGCCATTTGCGTATATCATGGATCCGGAGCGCTTGATTCAGGGAACAGATGGGAACAAATACGCAGAAGGCACAGTATTTCCGGCAAAAGACGGGGATACAGGAGTGTATTTCCTTACTGCGGCAAATACTTATGCGAATACGAGTAATACACTTCAGGCAATTAATAAAAGTAGCTGTGATGTAACCCTGACAGTAGATGTTGAAACAACTGCAGGTACTAAAGATATTACTCTTGCGACTAGTTCGACACCATCAGAGACGGCAGCAGAGCTTTATCTTGGATTAAAAGTTGGAAATGATACGACAACAGTAAAATCTGATAAACAAACTGTGACAAAGACAGTTGCAGGAAGTCCGACAAACTTTGAGATTGCAGTAAAAAATGGTGCATACGTTTATCAGGAAAAGGCAGATGCTACTACATGGAAAGCAATGAATATTAGTATGACGGGTGCCGTTAGCAAGAAAGAAATTGCGAGTGACACAACAGCTCCGACAGTGAATGTTACATGGAGTTATGCAAAGGCTGCTGATGGTGCAACTGCAGCTACGGATGCGGTAGACTATGTTGCGGGACCTAGTGTGGCATTTACTAGTGCAGGTGCGATTACAGTTTCTGGTCTTGCATCAGGTCAGACTGTAACTAGTGTTAGTATAGCTTATACGAAAGATGGAAGTCAGCAAACAGAAGAATTGATTAATAATCCAAATGTAACATGGAATGCAGATAAGACATCAGGTACGATGAACAGCAATTGGACAGATTATTTGCAGGGATGTGGATCTGTGACTTTGACGGTTACGCTTTCAGGAAATGTGACAAAAACCGCTTCGGCAACATTTTAAGCTGTAATTAGATTTGAAAAGGGAGCAGCAAATATTTGAAAATTAATTAGTCTATGGCGGATGAGGACGGTTATGCATAAGAGTATGATTGTCCTCATTCATATTACGAATAATGTAAAGTATGCTGTATAAATAAGGGATGAAAAAATGAAAAAAAAATTACTTGTTTTGGGTGGAGGAGAGAAGCAAGTACCTATAATACAGAAAGCAAAACAATTGGGATATTATGTAATTATATGCGACTACTTTCCCAATCCTCCGGGGAAAGTATATTCAGATGTCCATTATAGGATTAGTACTTTTGATTACGAAATGATATTAGATATGGCTCAAAGAGAACATATTGATGGAGTTGTGACGAACTCAGAACCAGTTTTACATGTAATGGCGAAGTTAACTGATGAATTAAAATTACCATCAGTAACTAGTAGGGTGATTTCGTTGTTCTTAGAAAAAAATTTAATGAGAGATCACTTAGAAAAAAATGGATTGAACACTGTACGATTTAAATCTTGTAAAAATATTGAAGAAGCGATTGCTTTTTTTCACTCTTTAAATCGTAAACTGATAATGAAACCAACAGACAGTTCCGATAGCAAAGGTGTCTACACTGTAAATAGTGAAGAAGATATTAAAAAAAATTTTGCAATGAGTCAAAATGCGAATAGACGAAAACAGAATGTTTTGCTCGAAGACTACATAGATGGATGTGAATTTTCTGTTGATGGAATATGTATTGATAGAAAGCATTATTCGTTGGGAGTAGCAGAAAAAAGACCGTTTTCTTATAATGAAAACCTTGATAAGGAGCTGTATTTTAGTTATAGGAATGATAAGTTCGATTATGAAGAATTAAAAAGAATAAATAATGACATAGCAGAATCGACAGGACTTCCTTTTGGGATGACTCATGCAGAATATAAGTATAAAGATGGTAAATTTCATTTTATTGAAATGGCAGCCCGTGGAGGAGGTTCGTTTATATCAACACTGATTGTTCCATATATTTCTGGCATTGACACGTTAAAGATATTGCTTGAAAGTTCACTTGGTGAAGAAAAAAATAAAAAAGTAGAAATAAATAATCTATTTAAAAATAGATGTGCTGCACTCAAATTTTTATCGATCCCGAAAGAGCAATTTGGGATTATCCGATATATCAACGGGGTGGATGCTTTAAAGCATAAGGGAATATTAAAGTATTCATTCAATTATAAAGTGGGAGATTTTATTAAAAAAGCTGACTATGGAGATGAAAGATTAGGATATTATATAGCTGTGGCAGAAACAAAGAAAGAATTGAAAAAAATAGTTTGTGATGTTGATAAAAATATTGTTATTGGGGTTTAGGAGGATTATAAATGATTTTTTACGATGCACATATTCATAAAAAATCTCTTGAAGCGGGCGGATTTATTATTGGTCTCGAAAAAAAATATGATAAGAAAACATTGTCTAACACAGAAGCGCTTCTTTTTCATTCAGTTGAAGAAAAATACATATCTTTTTATCAGGTTACAAAAGCTGAGATAGACTCTTTGATTGGGCATGGATATTTAAAATATCATGCGAGATTGGAAGGATATTCTCCAGACGAGGTGGTACATTCTATTCGGATAAATCAACCAAGAGCAGTAATTATTGATACATTAAATGAACCATATTGGGTGCCATATGATTATTGGAAAATTGCACAAATATTTCCAGAGACACCGATTATCCTAGCGCATGCAGGGGGATATGCTGTAAATGAGTTCATCAAAATTTGTAATATTCAAAAAAATATTTGGATTGATTTTTCATTAACTCATAGTGTATTAGGTAAATATGGTGAAGAAGATGGCCTGTCAATTATTCATCAAGCTATTTGCTTTTCGTTAAAGCATACATTTAGAAATCGAATTCTTTTGGGATCAGATTATCCGTTCTATGATCAAAATGAAGTTCTTAAATATTATGGAGCTAATATTGGTATGTTAAATACAAATTTTGAAACTTTATTAAAAATGATTAAATAAGGTGATTTGCTTGTGGCTTTCAAATGCCGCAAAATTAAAAATGAAAGTTTGAGTAGATGAAAAAAATAGATAAAATTGTAGATTATTTGATAAGAGAAAAAGTAAGTACAACAGAAGTTGCAGATGCGCTTGGAAAAGCAGGTGCGATATCTGGTATAGAGCCACTAAATAGAGGACACTATCAAGTCGGAAGGATAAAGTGGGTTTATGCATGTGAAGAGAGTAACTGGACCATTCATGATCAAATCAAGGATATTGAGGAGAATCATGTTATATTTATTGATTCTTTTCAATGTTTCGATCGAGCGCTTGTAGGTGAGTTAGTATGCAAATATCTATTTGTTTATCGCAGGGCCAGAGCAGTTATTGTACGTGGAAAAGTCCGTGATGCTGCAGGGCTTATGCAGGAGAATTGGCCAATCTGGTGTACTGGCTGCAATCCAATAGGGTGTTTCAAGAATAAGCCAGAGAAGGATATTAGTGAATCTTTGAAAATGGAGTATCGTGAAAAATATGACGGGGGTATAGCGATCTGCGATGATTGTGGAGTTGTTGTGATTCCGGAGAAAAAAGCCGATATTGATTTACTGAATTCTCTATATCGTATTGGAAAGCAAGAAGAAATTTGGTTTGATCGTTTAGATCATTACAATGAAAATACATATGAAATTGTTTGTGAAAAAAAGTATTTGAAGGATAAATTTTACATGGAAAAGAAGTAAAAGCTCCAAAAATGTGAGGTTAAGACTTATATTAAGCTAAAAACTGTTTTGAAAAGAGACGTAAATGGAAAAATATACATTTGTTACACGATCATCGATGCCTTCATATGAAGAGTACTGCAAAGCTATTCGTCCTTTATGGGATAGCCGTTTGCTTACGAATATGGGAGAGTACCATCAAAAACTAGAACAAGAATTGAAAAAATATTTAAATGTACCAGAAGTTTCATTGACGGTAAATGGACATATGGCGCTGGAATTAGCTATTCAGTCTTTCAATTTTCCTGAAAATGCTGAAGTAATTACAACACCATTTACATTTATTTCAACAACACATGCTATTGTACGTAATCATCTATGTCCTGTGTTTTGTGATGTGAAGGAAACAGATGGTACGATTGACGAGACCAAAATAGAAGAATTGATAACAGAGAAAACAGTAGCAATTCTACCAGTACACGTATATGGGCATATTTGTAATGTGGAGGCTATACAAGAAATTGCAGAAAAATATAATTTAAAAGTTATTTACGATGCGGCTCATGCATTTGGGGAGTCGTATAAAGGAATAGGTGTTGCAAATTTTGGTGACGCATCAGCATTTAGCTTTCATGCGACAAAAGTTTTTAATACGATAGAAGGTGGAGCAGTAACAGCAAGAGATCATAGAATTTATGAAAAATTATATGATTTAAAGAATTTTGGCATCCGAGGAGAGGAATTAGTTGTTTCAGTCGGGGCAAACGCAAAAATGAACGAGTTTGCAGCAATTATGGGATTGTGTAATTTAAAACATATAACGGAAGCAATTGATGATAGGAAAAGAATTTATGAATTTTATTTAAAAGAAATACAGGAGGTAAAGGGGATACGGATTTTTGAAATAGACAAAAATATAGTACAGAACTATGCGTATTTTCCTATTGTTGTGTCAGAGAAATATATAATGGAAAGAGATGAATTGTATAAACAATTGATACAACATGGAATATACGCAAGAAAATATTTCTTTCCACTAACAGTGGATCAGGTTTGTTTCAAAAATAAATACAGAAATTTGCCACTTCCTGTGGCACATTCTCTAACCAAAAAGATATTAGTGCTTCCAATTTTTGAAGGAATGAAAGAGGATATACAAAAGAAAATTTTACGAGTGATAAGGGGATAAGATTTTAGGAAGATAATGAGATTTTATGTAGAGAAAATAGATCAATATTATTATAGAAAGTGTAGGGAAGCTTAACAAAAAATAATGGATAACAGAAAAAAAATATATTTTATGAAAAAGAAAAGTGAGGAATGTTATAAACTATGTACTCCATGCTATTTGATTGATAAAGACCAGTTTTTATCTAATTTATTCATTATTAGAAATAATTTTCAAAAAGAGTGGGGGAAAAATGTATTATTAGGATATTCTATAAAAACAAATCATCAATCCATATTAATGCAATTGGCTAGAAGGGAAGGAATGGTTGCGGAAGCAGTGTCGGATGATGAATATGATTATGCTATAAAACTAGGGTATGATAAAAAGCAAATCATTTTTAATGGTCCTCAAAAAAGTAGCCAATATTTAATACATGCATTAAATAATAATAGTATTGTTAATATTGATAATCTAGAAGAGATTAATATAATTGAACAACATTATAACGAGATTACACAACTTCATCCTAGAATTGGATTGAGAGTTAATTTTGATTTAGAATCAATATGTGAAGGTGAAACAACTGCGGGGTTACTTGGGAGTAGATTTGGATTAAACGTCGAAAACGGGGAGTTTGAAACAGCTATAAATAAATTATTGGATTTGCGAATGAAAATTAAAGGAATACATTTACATTATAGCACAAAAACCAGAAGTTTAAAAGTCTTTGAAAAATTAGCCGAAAAAGCTTGTGATGTAAGCAGAAAGTTTAATTTGATTTCAGATATTCAATATATTGATATAGGAGGTGGATTCTGGGGAGGAAGAGTTTTGGAAGGAAAACCATTGATGGAGGAGTATAGTAAAATAATTTCAGAAGTTTTAAAAAGATATTTTGATCCTAAAAATGTAATGATAATTTTGGAGCCAGGTGCTGCATTGCTTGCGACTGCTATATCATATTATAGTAAAATTAAAAATATAAGAAAAGTAAAAGATGTAATATATTTGACTAGTGATGGGAGCTTATTGCATATTAATCCATTTTTTATTCAACGAGAAGTCGATTATAAGGTGTATGCGTCGGGTGAAAATAGAATTCTAAAACAAATTATATGCGGAGCGACATGTTTAGAAAAAGATAGAATAGTTTGTCTGGAAAATGAAAGAGAATTAAAAATAGGAGATTATATTCAAATAAATCATGTTGGGGCGTATACGATGGGATTTAATAATTGTTTTATTAATTGTCCGCCCTACATATATTTGAAGGAAAACAAGGAAATTGTTTTAATTAGAGGTAAGAATAGGCATTTATTATTTGATATTTAAAAATATTGATGGAAGTGAAAAATGAAGTTGCATATTTTGTTAACATCTGTTGGAAGAAGAGGATATCTTGTAAAATATTTTAAAGATGCATTAGGGGATGGGGGAAAAATTTATGCTGCAAATAGTATAAAATGTTCAGCATTTGTTTATGCAGATCAAACAGTTATTACGCCGCTTATATATGATGAAAAATATATAAAATTTTTAAAAGATTATTGCATAGATAATAATATAAACGCTATAATTTCTCTATTTGATATTGATCTTTTAATGTTGGCAAAGCATAAGAAGGAATTTGTAGATATAGGAGTTACTGTAATTGTTTCAAGTGAAAAAGTAATAGAAATATGTAATGATAAATGGAAAACATATAAGTTTTTAAAAAGCAAAGGTTTCTATACCCCCGATACATACATAAATGTAGATGAGGCATTGAAGAGTATAGCATATGGAACATTACAATATCCTATAGTGTTAAAACCACGTTGGGGGATGGGGTCTATAGCAGTATATACGGTAGAAAATGATTTAGAATTGAGAGTTCTTTATGAAAAAGTCGAGAATCAAATAAAAGATACTTATTTAAAATTTGAATCAGATAGTACAATGGGGAATAATGTACTTATTCAAGAAAAGGTGAGAGGACAAGAGTATGGTATGGATATTATTAATGACCTTAAAGGGGAATTCCAGATAAATGTAGTAAAGAAAAAATATGCAATGAGATCAGGTGAAACAGATTGTGCAATAACAGTTCAAGATAGAGGGTTAGAAAAATACGGAGAAAAGATATCAACTCTTTTAAAGCATATTGGGAATTTAGATGTAGACATTATTTATGACGGAGAAAAATCGTATATTTTGGACATGAATGCCAGATTTGGAGGAGGATATCCATTTACGCATGCCGCGGGAGTAGATCTGCCGAGGGCAATTATTGCATGGCTAAATAATGATAAGTGTAATGAAGAATGGTTAAAAGTAAAATATAATGTGTTTGCCTATAAAGATATTTCAATTACTAAAGAATTAATTAAGTATGGTGATAATGAAATAAAGTCATGCGAAAAAAGATAGTATGCAAGTCATAATGGACAAGGTGGCATTCTTTGGAATATTTAATATAGAAAATACGGGTGATTCTCTAAAAGTATTCAAAGATGATTTGGAAAAGAGGGGTATTACAACGCTGGTCAGATATGAGAAATAAATTCTGGATTAAATAATAAGACAGGAATAATCGTGTTTTCTATGAAGATGTAGAATTCTTTAGGAAGAGCTTGTGAATAGCATGTCTGATTTTCTTTGAGTGGTGATAAATATTATAAGTTGTTTTGAGCAGTTCTTCAGTGAGATAAAAGATTGGAGGGGATAAGGCTAATATGAAAGAATACCATAATTATTTTCAGGAGATGATAGAAATATATAAGCGCTTGTCAGATGAGGAATCGAAAAAAATCTTTGAAGCAAGAATTGCATATATGTTAGATAATAATAAAGATAACTATATAAAAGCAATAAGTGACATTTACCGTGATTGGACGATTTTAGAGATCGAAGAAGAACTAAAATCTAATCAGGAAATTATTTTATTTGGATGCGGTCATGATGGAAGACAAGCGTGTACGCTGCTAATGTGGGGAGGATATAAAATATCATATTATTGTGATAATTACCGATACGGAAAAGTTATTGATGGAAGACAGGTTTTGTCAGTGGATGAGGTGGTAAAAGAGCATGGAAATGCTCTTGTTATTATTGCATCTTCTAAATATGGAGAGGAAATGTATATTCAACTAGTAAAGAATGGTTTTTATTATCAGAATATTTTGTTGCCTAAATATAAAGAAATCATAGGTATAAGAGGAAAGCAGTATTTTGATGTATTTGAACCGCTGACAGATGAAATATATATTGATGCAGGAGCATTTGATGGAGGAACGGTCTTAGATTTTTATGATTGGACAAAAGGAAGGTATCAGAGAATATATGCTTTTGAGCCGATTAAAGATATGTGTAAAATCATTTCTGAGAAAGTGGAAAAAGCAAAGATAAAAAATATACAGATCATAAATAAGGCGGTTTGGGAAGAAGAAGGAATATTGAATTTTTCTGAAAATGGAGCGGGAAGCGGAGTAAATAGTGATGGTGATATGGTAGTACAGGGAGTGAATATCGATTCTGTGATAAATCAGGAAAAAGTTACATTTATTAAGATGGATGTTGAAGGAAGTGAATTGGGAGCGCTGAAGGGAGCTGAGAAAACAATTAGGATAAATAAGCCCAGACTAGCAATTTGCATATATCATAAGAAGATGGATCTGCTTGAAATAGCATCATATCTTTTGAAAGTGGTTCCGGAGTATAATTTTTATATACGTCAATATTGGTCAAATATGTGGGAAACGGTGCTATATGCATATGTACCCCAATACCAGAGTACGAAAGATTAAGGATAGGAATAAAAGAAAGTGGAAGAGTGAACGGTGGAAGTATGAGCAAGACAGATGTATTGTTTTCGAACTGTGTGCTGGTTGATAATCAATTATTTGTTATAGATACACAGAGCGGATTGCCGGCAATAATGAACCCGATAAGTGGAAAGTTAACCTATTGCGAAGTGTTTCAGAATTTTATATGGAAAGACGGCGATGTGATAGATTTTATGAAAGAATATGAAGGCGATATATATGCTTTGGAAATGACGGGAGACAATTTAGTTATATTTGATCTGCAGAAACAACAATGCATTTATATTTCGTTGAATTGTAATTACCATGAGTGGGGAAATTTCGTTGCTTTTGAGAGAATTGGTTCTGATTTCTATATTTTTCCCAAGTATGGAAATAAAATTTATACATTTAATGCAAAAGATAGGAAGATAGTAGTAATAGAAGGCCCATTAGGTGAAAAAGAAGAAATACAGTGTGCTTGTAGAGATAAAAATCAAGAAAGGCTTTTGTCTCAGGATGGAAGTAAATTATATATCTATAATTTATTGGAGAATAAATGGAAAATCTATAATTTTAATAGAGGTATAAGAGACTGTATTAACTGCATATCGAGAGGTGAAAGTATTTATTTTATAAATATTCTTGGAATTCTTTATAAGTGGAATATTGATGAAGAAGGGATCCAAGAAATTACGACACTAGAAAGGCTATTTTCTGAGACAGAAACCGTGTCCAGAATTGTGAGCGCAGGAAATAGTTTAATTATTTTACCTTCAGTGGGAAGAGATATTAAAATAATGAATTTATTAACGAGTGAAATGGAGATATATCATGATTATCCAGTAGATTTTGTTTATTATGACATAGAGTGGTCAAAATATTATGGGAATTGTGAAGACGAAGAATATTATTATTTTGCGATGCGTAGAGGGAATTATTTTTTGAAGATCCGTAAAGCGGATGGTAAGTTTTTTTGGATAAAACCAAGGATACCTGACGAAAAAAAAAGAAATGATTTTTTGATTCAGTATCAAATGAAAAGTTATTCGTATAATAAAGAAAAAATACTATATGAGGATACAGGATATTTGGCCAGTTGGTTAAAATATATGTTGGTCGATAATAGTATTAGTAATAATTGTACGGGTATTGGTAAGAAAATATATGGTGAATGGGGATAAGCGTGAATGAAAAGTGATCTGCCGTTGGTTTCAATATGGTGTATGACATATAATCATAGAAATTATCTGAAAGATGCAATCGAAAGTTTTTTGCGACAGGAAACAGATTTTGAATATGAAATTATCATTCATGATGATGCGTCAACAGATGGGACAGATGAGATTATTAGTAAGTACATAGAAATGAATACTAAAAGAATTAAAGCTGTTATTCAACCGTATAATTTGTATAGTAGTCTGCCGATAAAGTCGTTTAATTTGCTTGTTGCGACGGCTTTAGAGGAAAAAACGTTAGGAAAATATGTAGCGTTATGTGAAGGTGATGATTTTTGGCTAGATCGTCATAAGCTACAATTGCAGGTGGATTATATGGAAGCCCATTCCGAATGTACTCTGACAGCTCATAATGGTGTGATATTGTATACTGATAATAGAATATCAATAGAAGCTATGGATCCGTATGGCTGTGATAAGGATTTATCAGTAGAAGAGTTGCTTATGTGGTATCATGGAAACATTCCGACAGCATCAATGGTTTTTAAGAGGGAATATGCGGTGCGAAAAGGTTTTTTTGCAGGGACAATGGCATCGGGTGATTGGGAGCAGCAATTATACTGTGCTGTAAAAGGAAGGGTTCACTATTTTGACAGAATTATGTCTTGTTATCGAGCTAATACTCCTGGTTCTTATACATGTACTGTTTGGGGAAATGACAGAAAAAGATATGGAATTAGATTAGATCAAATGTACTTTTTGCGATTATTTGATGAGTACACTAAGGGTGTCTATAGAGAATTTGTAAGTGAGAAATTATATCATATTTTAATAACGTTGTTTGAGGAAAACATAGATAGTGATATGGAGCAGTTTAAACAGATGTGTGATGAGCAGGGAAGACAAAAGGACATGGAATATAATAGATTTCTTTGTCAGATTGTTGAGGCATTTAATGGATTTAAAGAGAATGATTTCTGTGTAGAATACATAAAAGAATTTGTAAAGAGACATAAATATCTACTGATTATGGGAGATGGGTTTTATGGAAAGAAGATGGCAAAATCTTTGATAAATAGTAGTTTGGATTTTGATGGATTTTTGGTCTCAAATGGATATAAACAACATGAGGAAGAGTGTGGCAAACCTGTGTGGGAAATAAAGGCGTTACCTTTTGACAAGAATCAATGCGGGGTTATAGTCTCAGTCGGATTTGATAAGTATTCAGAGATGATACAAAATTTATTGCGATGTGGAATAAACAAATATACATATTTATATGGAATTATTGGTGATTAAAAAGGCACAATCAAGAGAGATTTATAGAATTATAAGCGACTTTGAGACTTAATCGTATAGGTGGATATTTTTTATGTGTTTGAGTGGAATATAGAAAATTAGGAGTAGGATATGAAAAATATAGCAATTATATCAACATCTTTAAATAGCGGAGGAGCCGAACGAATTGCAGGATTGCTTTCAAAAGAACTGTCGAAAATATACAATGTATATTTATTCCTTTTGAGTACAGAAAATGTGATTTATGAGCATGGCGGAATAATTGTAAATATAGGAAGTTCCTTTCCTTTTTTTGAGTACTCCATTAAAGCCAACAAAGAAAAATATAAGATAGATGTTGCAATTAGTTTCTTAGAAATGATGAATTTCGCTAATATAAGAACTCGTACAAATGAAAGAGTGATTATATCAGAGCGTTGTGCGCAATCTTATATTGTACCTAAGGCATATGCGGAAGACATGCAGATTCGAAGATATTATAACTATGCGGATGAAATGGCAGCCTGTTCAATTGGCGTAAAACACGAGATGGAATCAGTTTATGGTCTTACTCTTCCGATTACACCGATTTATAATTTTGTAAATCAGGAGAGGATAAAAGTAAACGCCGAAGAAAACTTTGATAGAGAAGTAGAAGAATTTTTGGGGAACTCAGAATATTTCATTAATATAGGACGTTTACATAATCAAAAGAATCAGAAAAGATTGATAAGGCAATTTGGGATTTTTCACAAACGGGATAAACTTGGAATTAAATTGTTGATAGTTGGTATAGGTGAATTATACGAAAAGTTAAGTCAGCTAATTGCTGAGTTGGATTTACATGATTATGTTAAGATAATTGCCTACGGGAATAATCCGTTCAGATATTTAGCAAGAGCAAGGGCATTAGTTTTATCAAGTAAATATGAAGGACTTCCAAATGTCTTACTGGAGGCTATGGTAGTGCAATGTCCAATTGTAGCCGTAGACTGCGTATCAGGTCCCAGAGAATTGCTCGATGATGATCTGCAATATGATGCTGTGTATGAAAAAATAAAAATATGCAAAAGGGGAATCCTTGTGACAAATGATGATAGCGAAAATGACTGTACGACCAATTATCTGGCAGAAGCAATGCAGATTATTTTGAATAAGAGATTATGTGATGATTTGATCGTTCAAGAAGTGAAGTATATGGGTCAATACGACAATAAATCGATTTTGAATCAGTGGATAGAAGTAATAGAACGCCCATATAAACAAAATGTCAATCCAGTTATTAATGAGATGAAACAATTAGACTGCGCAGAGAATATTTATATATATGGCGCAGGATTGGTGGGGAAGAGTCATTATATCAGGCTATCTAAAAAATATGAGATTAAAGGATTTGTTGTAAGTAAAAAGGACAATGATATAGACAAATTATATGGGCTGCCGGTTTTTGAGGCGCGTTCAATGAAAAATGCGAATAGAAATGCTGCGTTAATAGTTGGTGTAGGCTATGGATACCAGAATGAAATTCTCAACACAGCGAAAGAATGTGGCTTTGAAAATATTGTGTTCCCTTGGATAGAGCCGATGACATATGAATACTATTCAAATTGTAAAGTGCTTGATTTGAAGAGTGAGCTGATTGATTGGAGCAGGCTGTATTTGGAACGTAATTATGATATTGACAATCCGATCGGCTTCAATGAGAAGATCCAATGGCTGAAATTATATGACAATACTGAATTAAAAACTCGATTGGCAGATAAGGTTATGGTTCGTGACTATGTTAAAGAGACAATAGGGGATAAATATCTGATTCCCTGTCTGGGAGTCTGGGATTCGTTTGACGAAATTGATTGGGATAAACTTCCGGATAGTTTTGTTTTGAAATGTAATCATGGAAGTGGTACTAACGAAATTATCCAAGATAAAACAAATATTGATTATAACGAATTGAAATTGAAGTTTGAAGATTGGATGAATTTAAATTATGCTTTTTTTTCAGGATTTGAAATGCACTATAAAGGTATTGTACCCCAAATATTGGCTGAAGAATTACTTTTGACAGAAAATGGGGAAGATCTTAAGGATTATAAGATTTTTGTGTTTAATGGGAAAGCAAAACTGATTCAAGTTGATATTGACAGACAGCATGAACACAGGAGGAATATCTACGATTTAGAATGGAATTACATTCCCGTTTCCATTTTATATCCCACAGCTCCTAAAGTTATTGTAGAAAAGCCAGATTGTTTGCAGGAAATGATAATTGTCGCGGAAAAACTCGGGAAAGGTTTTAAGCATGTAAGGGTGGACTTGTATATTTGCAATAATAGAATATTTTTTGGTGAAATGACGTTCACACACGGGAGTGGAACAGAAAAATTTACACCTGTATCATATGAAAGACAAATGGGAGATTGGATCTTGCTTTAACTATAGAGGAGAAAATGTATGGAGAAAATTTGTTTAGTTAGGAAACCGGTTGATAATTACCCGAGATTGGAAATTATAGGGCGGCCTTCGGTGAAATATCCGGAATATCCCTTTACTGATATTTCTGATGAAAACAATCAGGTGTATCAGATGGTTAGAGAAGGGTTGTATTGTTTGCAGATGGATATAGAAAATTATGGGACGCCTAAATGGAATCCTTTTGGCTCATTTATCAAATCGGGCAATTGTGTTTTGGTGAAACCCAATCTTGTTTTAGATGAGAACGTCAATGGTTGTGGGGTAGAGTGTTTATATACGCAGCCATCGGTAGTAGCGCCAATAATTGATTATATATGGATTGCCCTGAAGGGAAGAGGGAAAATTATTATTGGTGATGCGCCGTTACAGGAATGCGATTTTGAAAAGCTGATCCGGCAAAGTGGATATGATGCTTTGATAGATTATTATCAGGATAAAGGTGTTAATATTGAGCTGATAGATTTCCGCAATGTTAAGACCTATGAAAAAAACGATCTGCATTATCTGCAAGAGGACGAAGCATCAAATGGCGTTATTGTTCATTTAGATGAAAATAGTGCCTTTGCAGAATTTAGTGATACGCAATTAGAAAGATTAAGAATCACAAATTATGATCCGCGTATATTGCGTGAACATCATTATGATCGAAAACATGAATATAACATTTCACAATATGTACTTAATGCTGATGTGATCATTAATATGCCAAAGCCTAAAACGCATCGAAAAGCAGGAGTTACAATCTCACTGAAAAACTTAGTTGGTATAAATGCTAA
The DNA here is from genome assembly GCA_910574285.1 of Lachnospiraceae bacterium. Lineage (GTDB taxonomy): Bacteria > Bacillota > Clostridia > Lachnospirales > Lachnospiraceae > Sporofaciens. Next base: position 231,562 of record CAJTAL010000002.1, read on the forward strand.
CAAAGAGTTTTTGCCTCATCATATGTTAGGTGGAAAAGATGAAGGCGGAGATGCGTATCTTAAAGGGAATGCTTATTTGTCTATGGCAAATGAGATATTGGATATGAGAAATAAATTAATGCATGACAATCAGATGGAAAGTGCGCAATTGGCAGCGCGGCTTTATGGGAATCTGTTGAATATAGGAAGGGAACAGACCAATGAAGAATATTGGGAAGGCAGTTGGTATGGGAATGACACAATATGGCGTACCACTGTCGATTTAAATAAAATTCTTTTATATGCAGATAAAAAAGGCGTAATACAACAGAAAAGGCAAAGAAAACTGTTTATTGTTGCAGATATGATCGTTTCTGGACAAAAAGAAGGACCGTTGGAGCCGACTCCAATCTATCCAGGGATAATAGCAATGGGATGGGATCCACTTTTATTTGATAGAGTGGTTTGTTCAATAATGGGTTTTGATTATAAGAATATTCCGACTTTATACAATAATGAGCTTTGCGGTGGCAGATTAAATGTTTCAGATGATGGAGCATATTGTATTTTGTCTAATAATGAATTATGGGATGGTAAATCATTAAAATTTATCAGGGAAAATGTGTCATTGGAGTTTGAACCTACTTATGGCTGGATGAAAAAACTAGGAAGTCGATATAGAAATCGTATTATTGATACGATTAAGAAAAACGGAAATCGAGTGTATGTTTTTGGAGTGGGGATAAATGGCGTTTATGCAGCAAATGAACTGATAAAAGAACATATAGAGATTGCTGGATTTGTGGACAATAACAGAAATTATTGGGAAACGGATATAATAAATGGGATTAAATGTTTGGCACCGGAGGAGATAGATAAGAGTATTCCATTTATTATCGCGACGAGAGATCGATATATAAAAGAAATAAAGCGACAACTTATACAACTTGGTGGGAACGTGATTGGATGTATTAATAGAGGGGATTAGAGTGAAAATGATATCTAATAACTTTTGATAGAGGAGGACATTATTCATGCAAGCTGTCATATGGGGAGCGGGGAAAATGGCCCGCGAATTTGCCGAAGAATATAAATATAAGAAAGACATATATGAGGATTGCTTTATATGTTGTGTTGACAGTAATGATAAATTATGGGGACGGGAAACCGAGTTTGGTCTTATAAAAAGTCCGAATAGTTTGTTTAATTATGATGCAGATATAATAGTAATTGCATGTAATTATTATAATGAAGTAAAAAGAGAACTTATGAAAAAATATAACGTTGAAAAGGAGAAGATATACTCTCTGGATGAATACAAAAAAAAGTGTATAGCACAGTTCCGGTATCAATGTAGATATAGGAATAAAGATAATTGTGTATGCGGAAAAGTATTTGACGATAAAATTATCGTGTATACATCAATTACAGGAGAATATGATTTTTTGAACGACCCATTGTATGTAGATGATGGGATTACATATGTGTGTTTTACAAATAATCATAATATCAAATCAAAAGTATGGAATGTAGAGTATATAAAGAATAGTGGGATGGATGATATGCATTTGGCAAAAAAAATCAAGTTAATGCCAGATATATATTGTAAAGAATTTGAAACAAGTGTTTGGGTTGATGGGAAATATTTAATAAAGAATGATTTAAGAAAGTATATATCAGAATATCAAAGGCAAATGCCGATGCTCTGTTTTCCACATCCTGTACGTTGGTGTATATATGATGAGGCGGCTGCTTGCATATGGCTGAAAAGAGGAAAAAAGAGAGAGATAATACCACAGATTGCGGCTTACTATAGGGAAAAATTTCCTTATGATAATGGTTTGTATGAAATGGGCTGTATTGTCAGGAAACATAATGATGACAAAGTGATTAAGTTGATGAGGGACTGGTGGGAAGAAATAAGTAAGTATTCTTACAGAGATCAAATCAGTTTTCCTTATGTATGCAGAAAGAATAATTTTGTACCTGATATATGTAGTTTAGATATAAATAAAAATCTTTGGTTAGAAATGGTCAGATGAAATATCAAATTTAAAGGGAAAGAATATTCAGCTGAGAAAGTATTTTGTGATGAAGAATGTATATGATATCAGATATGAAAAAAATTTAATTTATATATTACCAGAAGATATGAAAAAATCTCTTAGAATTAAATATACAAAGACAGCAGTTATTCTATATTTATATTATATAGATACGCTTTCTTTTTACTATACTTATATTGATGTAATACCTAATACTATAGATATGTATATTATTTCATCAAGAGAAGAAGTGTTGGAAGCAATCCGAACACATGTAGGAGATTTTGCCAACAGAAATGTGAACTATATTTTGAAAGAAAACAGGGGGCGGGATGTAAGCGCTCTTTTGATTACAAGTTTAGAAATTGTAAAAAACTACCAATATATATGTTTTCTTCATGACAAGAAGGCACGTGAAGAAAAATTCAAAGAAGATACAGATTTATGGATAGAGAATTTATGGGTGAATATGATAGGAAGTCCTGCTTATATTGATAATCTTATAAATCTGTTTGAAGAAAATAAAACATTGGGTATCTTAGCCCCGCCTGATCCAATTGGTGATCAGTTTGCTACGTGGTATGGATATGGCTGGTATGGATCTTTTGGAATAACGAGAAAGATTGCATCAGAATTGCATCTGAAAGCAGATTTGAGAATAGATAAACCGCCAATTACCATAGGAACAGCGTTATGGTTTAGAAGAGAAGCGCTGGAAAAAATATTTGCTAAAAGATGGAGTTATGATGATTTTGATGATGAAGAGTTAAAGAAAGAAGATTATTTAAGTTATGGCATTGAGAGGATTTTTGCTTATGTGGCTCAAGATGCCGGATATGACACAGGAACGGTTATGACGACATCATATGCAGAAAAGCAGACAAATTACTTACAGTATTCAACAAGAAAAATATTTGCTGAGTTTCAACATTATTTTCCGTTTCATTCTATAAGTATGATAGAAGCATATAAAAAAAGTATCGAGAAAATGATTCATTTTGCGCAAAATAATCAATACTTTTATTTATATGGAGCGGGAGAACTTGGCAGATTTTGCCACTATGTCTTAAGAGAACAGAATTTGTTGCCCGTCGGTTATCTTGTGAGTGAAGCTGGTGAAAAAAAAGTGTCAGAGGGATTATCAGTTATAGTACTAAGTGAAATTAGTATAAAGGATGATGCCGGAATAATTATTACTGTTTTTGAACAGGCGGCGAGAGAATCTATAAGAAAGAATCTGGAGAGGCAAGGATTATACAATTATATGGAATTCTGGAGGCAATAGTATTTTATGAAAGTAATAGCTATGTATTTGCCGCAATTTTATCAAGTGAAAGAAAACGAAGAGTGGTGGGGAGAGGGATTTACTGATTGGGTAAGTACGAGACAGGCAGAACCATTGTTTGACGGTCATTACCAGCCGCATGTCCCGTTAAATAAGAATTATTATGATATGATGGATCATAAAACCATGGACTGGCAGTCAGAGGTCATGCGGCGGTATGGTGTTGATGGTGTCTGCATGTATCATTATTGGTTTAAAGATGGAAGAAGAATTCTTGAAAAGCCAGCCGAAAATTTACTGAGATGGAAAGAGATCAATATGCCGTTTTGCTTTTGTTGGGCCAATGAGACATGGGCAAGATCATGGAGCAAAATCAAAGGGAATATCTGGTCAAATTTGAGTGAACCAAAGAAAACAGAAGGCGAAAAGGAGGTTCTTTTAGAACAGTGTTATGGAGAAAAAGAACAATGGAAAATACATTTTGAGTATCTTCTTCCGTTCTTTGAGGATCCAAGATACATAAAAATAGAGGGAAAACCTCTTTTTGTTTTTTATAAAGCCCAGGACATACCCTGTTTGGAAGAAATGATATTGTATTGGAAGAGGCTTGCAGTTGAAGCTGGTTTAGAAGGTCTGTATTTTATTGGCGGAAATGTAGACTCTTCTGTAACGTTGGAACTGGATGCGGAGTTGATTCATGAGCCAGGAAAAAGTTTTCGGAAATTGATCGGATTCAGGGCGGAAAACCATGTTTTTACTGTAAATTATGAAGATGTATGGAAACAGATCTTAAATTCTGTCCCTAATAGTAGAAAAACTTATTTTGGCGGATTTATAGGATATGATGATACTCCCAGACGGGGAGTGGAAGGCGTTGTTGTTCAGAATGTTTCACCGGAATTGTTTGGACATTTTTTGACTGAATTAATGGCAAAAAATGCAGCAAATGGAAGTGAAATTGTATTTATTAATGCGTGGAATGAATGGGGCGAAGGGATGCACTTAGAACCGGATGAGAAATATGGAAATGCATTCTTGGAATGTATCCAAGAGGCAAAAAGTCGTTATCAGGATAAAAAGGCAAAATACTTAGAAATTCAAAGTACAGATGTACTAATAAATGAAGTAATACGAATCCAAAAAGAATGTGACAAATTTGAAAAATATCTGAATGTGCTTGACCAGTGGATGAAGCTCCGGGAAAAAGATGTCAGGATTGACGGTTATTTGATAAAAAAAGGATACGAACGGGTTTGTGTATATGGATATGGTATCTTTGGTCAACACCTGATAGAGGAACTGGAAGACAGCAACGTAGATATTATGTATATTATCGACCGTCAGAAAGACAAGCTTCATGTAGACTATCCGGTCTTTCTTCCAACAGAGACGCTGCCGGAGTGTGATGTTATTGTGATTACTTCTTTTTACTTTTTAAGTGAGATAAAAAAAGCATTGGAAGTGATACCTTATCCAAAGATTTCGATAGAAACGGTGATTAACGAATTGAGCTTGTAGTAGCATTCGGATTATTTTCTTTGATGACTGGACAGAGCTAGACGGAGGTCTTATGAACAATCTGAAATTATCAATCATAGTACCGGTATATAATGCGGAAAAATATATCGGACAATGTATCGAAAGCATAACGCGGCAAAAGACGAAGGACATGGAAGTAATCTTAATTAACGATGGTTCTACGGACGCATCTGGTGAATTATGTGATAAATATGCGGATGAATATACGGATGAATACGCGACTCAATACGCGGCTCAATATGCGGACAATTGTGCAGACAACTATACAGATAAATATCCAGACCAGCACGGACAAATCAGGGTAATCCATCAGGAAAATAAAGGCGTGCTTGAATCCAGAAAGAGGGGCGTAGAGGCGGCGAAAGGGGAGTATGTAACCTTTGTAGACAGTGATGACTGGATTGAGGAAGGACTGCTTAGGGAATTTATCCGGGCGGTAGAGGCTATGGATGATATCGATCTGGTTGTATCCGGTCTGACATGCGACAAGGGAAGAATTAGCTTTCAAAAAAGTGGGAGCTTACCACTAGGAACATATCATGTGGCGGAGGAGCATATTTCGGAAAGGATGCTGTATAACTGGACGGCAGGCGAGATGGGTCTCCCAGGATATGCCTGTGGGAAATTATTTCGCCGCGACCTGTTAGCGGGTGTCATAAGAGACGTCGATCAAGGTATTGTCCATGGGGAAGATTATGCGTGGTTTTTTAGTTTCGTACCGCTGGCGAGAAAGATAGTAGTAATCGACTGTTTCCTTTATCATTACCGGATGCATGAAAAATCAACGTCTACAAGTTTTAATATGGAATCATTTACGCAATTACAGGCGCTAAAGAATTACTTCAATAAACAAGTTAAAAAACAGCGTATCGGTGATAAGAACCAGGCAGGCGTTAATCAACTCGTCTGGGGCGGGTTGATGCATGCTTTAAGGGAAGTGTACGGCCTGTCGGTAGGCTATATTTTCCCCTACGAATTAGTTAAGGCGGGGAGCAAGGTGGTAATTTACGGAGCGGGAGTTGTAGGCAGATGCTACTATAACTGCCTGAAAAGCGGCTCTTATGCAGAGGTCGCCGCGCTGGTAGATAAAAACTGGTCCGGTATGACAGATACGGCATATGAGGTCTGCCCGCCGGATCGTATTTTGGAGGTTTCCTATGACGTCGTAATTATTGCGGTAGAACCGGAAGAATTATATAGAAATATAAGAGCAGAATTAAAAGAATTAGGTGTAGAAGATGAGAAGATTATCTGGAAAAAGCCAAGAATCCTTCGGACTTAGTTTAGAGAATAGCGTATAAAACTATAACAGGCATGTAATAAGAATAAATATTAATAAATACAAAGTACAAGAAATGATGAAGAGAAGAAGAATACAGCGCATAGTTATGGTGCTTAATATAATTTTGAGGAAATAACAAAAATAAAATTCAAATTTATCTGCCAGGTTATGAGAATGAATTTCGAATAGTCTGTCAGGTATAGAAAAAGGAGACAGAGCAAGATGATCATTACCAAGACTCCGTTTCGCATCAGTTTCTGCGGCGGCGGCAGCGACATGGCGGATTTTTACAGGGAGCACGGCGGCTGCGTATTAAGCACAACAATCAACCGCTACATGTATCTCACCATCCATCCGTATTTCGATGAGAGCAGGACGGCGCTTAAGTATTCCCAGAACGAGATCGTAGATGATATCAATGACATCCGGCATTCGATTTTCCACTGTGTACTGAATGAACAGCATATCAGCGGGGTGGAGATCGGCAGCACGGCAGATATACCAAGCGGGACAGGGCTTGGTTCTTCCAGTTCATTCACCGTGGGACTGCTCCATACGCTGGCTTGTTACAAGGGGAAGTATATATCCAAAGGGAAGCTGGCCGAGGAAGCCTGTAAGGTAGAGATTGAGAAGTTAGGGGCGCCCATCGGGAAGCAGGACCAGTATGCGGCCGCTTTCGGGGGCTTGAATTTTATTACGTTCCATAAGGATGATACAGTATCTGTGGAACCGGTGATTACCAAAGGGACAACCTTAAAACAGTTACAGGAGAATCTTGTGATGTTTTATACCGGGATCACACATGATGCGAATAAGATCCTGTCGGAGCAGAAGAAGAATCTTACGCAGGCTGACAAAACGGGGAATTTAATCCGTATGTGCGAATTAGCCCAAGCTATGAAACGGTCATTAGAAGAGAACCAGATTGATGATATCGGGGCAATCCTGGATGAAGGATGGCGGAAGAAGAGGGAGCTGGCCGGGAGTATCTCCAGTTCTAAGATTGATGAGCTGTATGACTGCGCAAGAAGGAACGGGGCGTCCGGAGGAAAGCTTCTGGGGGCGGGAGGAGGCGGCTTCTTATTATTCTATTGTCCGAGAGAGAAGCAGGCGCTTCTTCGGGAGAAGCTGCGCTTGAGGCCGTTTCCATTCCAGTTTGAGCATGATGGCAGTTCGGTGGTTTATATCGGCGACAAATATTGGGAGGATGCAAGATGAAAGCGTTAGTGGTTGGCGGAGCAGGATTTATAGGGAGCCATTTGTGCGATGCCTTGCTTGAGGAAGGGACCCATGTGGTCTGCATAGATAATTTTTCCCTGGGGACAAGGAAGAATATCCGGCATTTAGAAGGGAACAGCAAATTTAAAGTCTATGAGACGGATGCCTCGGAATTATCCGGGCTTTGCAGGGTATTCGCGGCGGAGAGACCGGATTATGTCTTCCATCTTGCGGCGAATTCAGATATTCAGGCAAGCGGCTCCAGGCCGGAAGTAGAGTATAGAAACACCTATACGACAACCTTTCAGATTCTTTCGTGTATGAGGGAATATGGCGTAAAAAAACTATTTTTTGCTTCAACTTCCGCAGTATACGGAGACAAAAGAGACGTGCTTTTAGAGGAAGAGACGGCGGGGTTGTCGCCGATTTCCTACTATGGTGCGGCAAAACTGGGAAGTGAAGCGTTAATCAGTGCGTTTTCTTATATGAATGATATGGAAGCCCTGGTATTCCGTTTCCCGAATGTAATCGGGCCGAGGCTTACGCACGGAGTCGTTTTTGATTTTATCAATAAATTAAGGAAAGACCCGGAACATCTGGAAATCTTAGGAGACGGGCGGCAGACAAAGCCTTATATCTACGTTGCCGACCTGGTCGGCGCCATTATGAGATTCAAGGATACGGCGCAGACAGGGGTTACTTTGTATAACGTGGGCGCAGAAGGAGAGACCGGTGTAACGCGTATCGCGGATATTGTCTGTGAAGAGATGGGATTAGACCATGTGAGCTACAGCTATACCGGAGGAGAGGGCGGATGGAAAGGCGACGTTCCGAGATTTAGATACTGTACAGATAAGATCCATGCAGCGGGATGGAGTGCGAAGCTGACCTCAGACGAAGCAGTGAAAAGGACGGTTCAGAACAACATATGAGAGCAATGAATGCAGAGGGTTCATATCAGACGAAGAACCGGAAGGAAATGAAAAATTATACAGCAGTTATACAGGCGGGCGGTAAGGGTACGCGGATGCGGGAATTGACCGGGGATCAGATTCCCAAGCCGATGCTCATGCTGAACGGCAAACCTATGATCCAATGGCAGATTGAAAATATAGCGCGGTATGGAATCAGGGAATTTGTGATCATCATAGGATATCTTGGGGAAAAGATCACGGAATACTTCGGCGACGGGACAGGCCTTGGCGTCAGGATTTCCTATATAAAGGAAGAAGAACCGCTGGGTTCTGCAGGAGCGCTTTATTTCCTGAAAGACCGATCAGGCGCAAGGGATTTTCTGCTGGTTTTTGGGGACGTCATGATTGAACTTGACTGGAACCGTATGATTGATTTTCACGAAAAGCATAAGGGAAAAGTGAGCGTATTGGTACATCCCAATGCGCATCCTTTTGACTCGGATTTATTGCGTGTTGATGAAAAGGGGTGGGTGACAGGTATAGATTCCAAGAACCATGTGAGGGATTACTGGTATGACAACTGTGTGAACGCGGGCGTGTATATCTTATCCGGAAGAATTATAGAGATGTTCAAAAGCCCCCGGAAAATGGATCTGGAAAAGGATATACTGACCAGGTTGATCGCACAGAAAGAAGTGTACGGATACCATACGTCAGAATACGTGAAAGACGCGGGGACGCCGGAGCGGTTTAAGAAAGCTGCCATGGAACAGGCGGCCGGGATTTGGGAGAAGAAATGCCTTGATAAAAAGCAGAAATGTATTTTTCTGGACCGGGACGGTACGGTCAACCGGTTTAAAGGACTGATCAGTGATGAAAAGGATTTTGAACTGGAAGAGAATGCGGCGAAGGCAATCAGAAAAATAAATGAATCCGGTTTCCTTGCGATTATCGTGACGAACCAGCCTGTTGTAGCCCGGGGGATGTGCGGGATAGAAGATGTGGAACGGATTCACAGGAAGATGCAGACATTATTAGGAAAAGAGGGTGCATATTTAGATGATATTGTATTCTGCCCCCATCATCCGGATCGAGGATACCCAGAGGAAAATCCGGCTTATAAGACTGCGTGTAATTGCAGGAAACCGGCGGTCGGAATGATTCATGGTATGGCAGAAAGATATCATATAGACCTTTCCAAGTCGTACATGGTAGGGGACAGCACCGTAGATATACAGACGGGGATCAACGCCGGACTTAAGACGATTCTGGTCAGAACCGGACAAGCCGGGAAGGACGGGAAGTACAAGGCAGAGCCGGACTGTGTAGCAGACGATCTTGAAGAGGCGGCAGATTATATTTTAAGAGCGGAAAAATTGATATCAATCAGCTGAATCAATGTAGAAAACATAGAGCCTATAAGAGATATAGGAGATACAGGAGATACATAAATATATGTGCATAGTTGAGCATAGCAGAGAGGTATACCGGCATTTAGCGGACGAGCAATCCAGGATGATTTATATGAATCGGCTGAATTACAGCCTGACGGGAGATATGCGCTTTATCGAAGATTTGGTGAATCGAACCCTGCGTCAAAACCAGACGTGGAGATCGTTTTGTGAATCCTTAAAAGAAAAAGCAGGCAGCAATGAACTGATTATATTCGGGGCAGGAATTTGGGGAAATATCTTGTATCAGGAAACGAAGGACATCATCCGCTGGAAAGGGGTAATAGACAGTAATCCTAAGGATAAATATGTGGGACGGCTGCCGGTGGCTTCTTTTGAAGACTTTGTGAAAACATACGGCGGGGAAGTCGTTGTTCTGTCATCTTTTAAGAATGGCGGAGGGATGCTTGAACAATTGAAAAACGCAGGTATTCCGGATAGTGATAGTAAAATTATGGATGCCGGAAGTGTTATATATACATTGACAGAGAAAGCGATTTACTTTGATTTAGAAGAATGCAGACCCGGAGGGAAAAAAGAGTTTTTTATAGACGCGGGCGGATTTGACGGCTTAACGACGGCATCGTTCATGGAATGGTGCGGCGGCAACGGATATTCGTACATTTTTGAACCGGATGAAAGAAATAGGGTATCTATCAGAAACAACCTGAAAGAAATCTCGAATTATGAGATCGTACCAAAAGCATTATGGTCGGGGACTGCAACTCTGGCAATGGATTCGAAAGGGAATTTTGCATCAAATGTCAGAGAGAAGACAGGTGAAGATCAGGAGGAAACTATAGATTCCGCTGCGATAGATGATTTTGTAAAAGAAAGAGGGATTACTTATATCAAGATGGATATTGAGGGGGCTGAAGCAGAAGCTTTGCGGGGAGCCGCCAGGGTAATAACGGAACAAAAACCGAGGCTGGCGATCAGTATCTATCATAAAGAAAAGGATATATGGGAAATTCCGGCATTGCTTCTGAATTATTGCCCGGAGTATCAGTTCTATCTGAGGCACTATTCATTTTCCTGGTATGATACGGTTCTATACGCTGTAGCCAAGAATGACAGAAAAGCATTGGAACGGAAAGCTATATTAGAGTGACAGAAAAGAAAAGGGTGGTTGATATGGAAGACTACAGAGAGAAGATAGAGCGTTACATTTCCATGGAGAAGGAGGTTCTGGACCTGCTTTCTCCGGATGAGATCAATGAGGTTATGAATATCCTGGAGGATGCGCGTATCAATGGCAGGAGGATCTTTATCTGCGGAAACGGAGGGAGCGCGTCGACTGCTTCCCACTTGGAATGTGATTTTAATAAGGGGATCAGTTATGACCAGAAGGTCAAGTATGATATAGAGTGCTTAAGCGACAATGTGCCTATGATGATGGCGATCGCGAATGACATGGGGTATGATGAGATCTTCGTCGTTCCGCTGAAAAACAAGCTGAAAAAGGGAGATGTGGTGATCGGGATTTCGGGAAGCGGGAATTCCGAGAACCTGTTAAAGGCATTCCGATACGCGAATGAGTCGGGGGCGGATACGATCGCATTTACCGGATACAGCGGCGGTAAACTGAAAGAACTTGCGAAGCACAACATCCATGTAAAAGTGGACAATATGCAGATTGTGGAGGATGTGCATCTGATCCTGAACCATATGATGATGTTCATCCTTTCCGGGATGAAAGGGTGCTGACAGATGAGGATACTTATTTTTGGCGCCGGAGATTATTACGAGAGATATAAGAAGTGGCTGGCACAGGAAGAAATCCTGGCGCTTATGGATAACTCGCCGCAGAAGCAGGGGAAAGAAGTGGATGGACTTAAGGTCATGTCCCCGGAGGAGGCGGTAGGTCTTCCTTATGAAAAAATCGTGATCCTGAGCTTTTATGTAAAAGAGATGAAGAAGCAGCTGATCGGATTAAAAGTAGAAGAAAAGGATATCCTGCATTTTTATGACTTGCATGATTTCCTGAGAGGGAGAAAACCGGTTTACCCGGCGGATGCTTCAGAAAGGGCGCGGCAGATATGCGGCGACCCTGTTAAAAAGAAAGAGACTATCTTGCTCTTATCTACAGATATGCTGCGTGTCGGGGGTCCGGCGAAGGTATTATTCAGCGCGGGAAAGATTTTTAAGAAAAATGGTTACTCTGTGTTGTTTGCGTCTATGGTGGACGGTGAACTGAGGGATGAAATAGAAGACGCCGGGATACCGGTGATCGTTGATGCAAACCTGCAGGTAGATACCATGGAAGAGATAAGCTGGATACGAGGATTCAGGCTGTTGATCTGTAATACGATTAATTTCTATGTATTTTTGTCAAAGAGGGATTGTAATGTGCCTGTGGTGTGGTGGCTTCATGATTCAGCCTTTTTCTATGGCGGAGTAAATGCGGACAGACTTTGCAGTATTCCGCAGGAGCATCTCAAAATCGTGTCCGTAGGCGATGTTCCGAGAAAGGCGATGCATGAATTAGTGCCCCGGTTTGAGATCGGGGAGCTTCTTTACGGGACAAAGGACAAAGAATCTGTCAGACAAAGAGATTTCCATCCAGAAGTTTGTTTCGCGGTGATCGGATATGTTGAGAAAAGAAAGGGGCAGGATATCCTGGTGAGGGCAGTCCGGCAGCTTCCGGTACATATAAGAGAGAGTCTGCGGGTTTATATCGTAGGGAAGGATACGTCCGCGATGGCATTGGATATCAGGGAGGAGATCAGGAACATTCCGGAAATTATCATGACAGGGGCGTTGGATACGGAAGCGTTTGATAAGATGTTTGACAGAATGGACGTCCTGGTGTGTCCGTCGAGGGAAGACCCTATGCCGGCGGCAGTTACAGAGGCCATGCGAAGCGGGATTCCCGGTATTGTATCGGATGCGGTCGGGACGGCAGGTTATATCCGTGACGGCGTGGAGGGATGGCTGTTTGGGAATGAAGATGCCGGTGAGCTGGCCGAGAAGATAAAGTGGTGTGTGGAACATAAAGACCAGATTGAACAGACAGGCAGGAATGCGAGAATCGTGTATGAAAGATATTTCTCGATGGAAGCCTTTGAACATCACCTGACAGACCTTATTGAAGACCATATATAATGTAAAATCTTGATTTTCGCAGCAGCCGCCAGGCGTGCAGGCATGTCAGCCTGGCCTGTTGCCAGGTGAGAATGAAAGTAGTAGAAAGTAGTGGGAAGTAGTAGGAAGGAGCGGACTTATGTCAGCAGAAAAAGATCATCTGTTTCAAGAGTATTACGGCGAGAAGATTGCCCTATATGGATTGGGGACGGAGACACAAAAAGCGCTCCTTTCGTTTGAAGAACATTTTGAGATCACAGGTCTGCTGGATAGCTTTCAGGAAAGCGGAGAACTCTATGGAAAAGAAATCCTATCTCTGTCACATGTGATAGACGAGGGTGTGAAGTTGATTATTGTGGTTGCCCGTCCTGGTTCCTGTAAGGCGATTGCAAAGAAGATCGGAGATATCTGCCGGGAGCAAAAGATCGCGCTAATGGATATCCGGGGAAAGAATCTCATGGAGCGTAAACGTGTTACTTACGATTTTGCAGGCATTAAGGGAGGCACGAAGGAGGAGTTATACCGGAAGATCGCCCGGGCGGAAGTGGTAAGCTTCGACCTTTTTGATACGCTTATCATGCGGGAAGTATTGTCTTCGGCGGATATCATTGAGTTGGCAGATGCGGCATGGCGGGAAAGAGGAGTTATTATTGCCGGTTTTGCGGCAAAGCGCCTGGAAGCAGAAAAGAGGCTGTCACAGGATGATGCTCCGACGCTTGAGGTATTGTACCGGAACGTGTTACAGAGTGCAGGAGAAAGTATCTCTTCTGCTGCCGAATTTGCGGAGACGGAATGGCAGATAGATTGTAAGACTATCATAAGAAGGCAGGAGATGTGCGAGATCTTTGAGGAGTGTATCCGGCAGAAGAAGGATGTTTATATCGTGACGGATACTTATTATCGTAAGGAACAGATCGAAGAGATCCTAAGGCGATGCCGATTGACGGGATACAAAGGACTTCTGGTGTCCTGTGAGTACCATACCGGAAAGAATCAAAAGTTATTTTGCAGACTTAAGGAGGCGGAAGGGGAGAAAAATTATCTGCATATCGGAGATGATCTTCTGGCTGATATAGAAGCGCCGTCACGGGAAGGAATGGATACTTACCGCATATATAGTGGAGAAGAACTGCTGGATATGGTGGGAAATATGGGATTTGAACCTTATATAAATGGACTGGCAGAACGGATTAAGGCAGGAATATTCGCGGCGAGGCTTTTCAACAGTCCATTTCAGTTTGAATTGCCGGAGCAGAAGATTGCGTTATCAGATGCCTATGATATCGGATATCTGATCTGTGCTCCGATGATCACAGATTTTGTCTTCTGGTTCCAGGAGCGGGTGAAAAATTATGGAATCCCAAATATCTGGTTCTGTGCAAGAGACGGTTACCTGCTGCAGAAATTGTACTGTATACTGGATGCAAATGTTGAGACAGTGTATTTTCAAACCTCAAGGCTGGCGGCTGTCCGGGCAGGAATGACGGATGAGTCGGATATCGCTTATGTGGACAGCATGAAATTCAGCGGAACCTTAGAAGAAAACTTAAAGACCAGATTTGGGATAGAGGATACTGAGCCTGAGACAGAGGGACCTGCCGGTTTATGGAAATATAAGAAATATATTTTAGAAAAGGCTGCGCAGGAACGAAAGAAGTATAATACATATATCAGCAGGTTGAATATTAAGGCTGGAGATATTGCTTTTTTTGACTTCGTGGCAAAGGGAACGACACAGTTATATGTACAAAGGCTTGTTGAGCATCATCTGAAAGGACTTTACTTTTTACAGCTTGAACCAGATTTCATGAATGATAAAGGGCTGGACATAGAACCATTTTATGGAACGGACGAGACGGAGGTCAGCAGTATTTATGACAATTATTATATATTAGAGACTATCCTGACAGCGCCGCATCCAGGAGTATGTGGGTTTGACGATAATGGAATGCCGACGTTTACGGAAGAAACCAGAACGGAAAAGGATATCCGTTGCTTCACCCAGGCGCAGGAAGGGATCATGGATTATTTTCGGAGATATCTTGAATTACTGCCTGAAGGTATGCGAAAACAGAGCAAAGAGCTGGATGAAGTGATTTTAGGATTGATTCATAATTTGGAGATTAAGGATGATGATTTTTTGTCTCTTGTTGTGGAAGATCCTTTTTTTAACAGAATGACGGGAATTAAGGAGTTAATTTGATGAGTATTTATCATAATCAATGTTTATCATAATCAATGTTTATCATAATCAATGTTTATCATAATCAATGTTTATCATATAAGTGTTCATCGAATAAGTTTTCATTGTAGGAAGGAGATAAGGTGGTAATGGATATTGTTGGAAAGAAGAAAAGATTTTTTGCAGGAATCCTTACATTGGTCATATCGGTATCGGTTCCGATGAAAGTATCTGCAGCAGAGAGCGTCGTACTTCCCACGTATGTCTTAGAGCAGGATATCATAGCGGTAGATCTTCCGGCGCTGCAGGAAGAGGAGGGAAGTCCATTTGATTTTATCATCGATCCGCAGCATCTTATCTTTGAGACAGGTGCAGAGGCGTATGGCGGCGGTGTCGTGGAAGAAGAAGCAAATCTTCTCTTTCATAACCAGACGGAGGGTGCGTTTGATTTTTCAAGATACAGTGATAAGCTGACTGTTGTAAACCGCAGTACGATACCGGTGATGGTGACGATATCCGCCGATATTGCAGATGTCGGTGATATAGAGATAGTACAGGATAAAGATTTTCCGGAGGATGGTTCGCCGTACATGTATCTTGCGATTGTTGATGATGAAGGAAACGAACAGCCGGTGGCGGAAGACGGGACGGTATCCATGAGTGTTGAGATGCAAAGAGCGCCCGAGAGCGTCTATGCATATACGCTGAATCCGGAGACTGGTGATTATGAGTATAAACTGTCCGGGGCATCAGAAGATGCAGACTTTGATACGTATTCTTTTGGCTTGACAGGAGAGTGTAGTTCTGATGCGGATTGGGGAAAATTTTTTGTTCTTCCGAAGATTACCGTTACCTGGCGTGTTGAACCGATTCTGACAGAAGAAGCAGATGAAGAAAAGACGGAAGAAGAGAATGCGGAAGAAAATATAGATAAAGGAAATATAAATAAAGAAAATATAAATAAAGAAAATATAAATAAAGAAAAGATAGAAAAAGAGACGCAGCAGGAAAAGCAGATGGGTCAAAAAAATGAACAGCCGGAAAACAGACTGCAGCAAGATACTGCAGATGAGACAGAAAACGATAAAAATATAGAGGATGAAGATATTTTAGATGATGCGACGGAAGATGAAGACGATGTTAATAAAGAGGCTGCAGATAAGGATATTCTGAAGAGGAGCCAGAGAGCGTCTTAAAGGGGGGAGAAAAACATGCAGTTTGAACTTATGGCATCCATGATGTGTGCAGATTATGGTAATTTGGAGAAAGAAGTAAAGAACTTAGAAGCAGGCGGTATCGATTCTTTCCATGTAGATATCATGGACGGGCGGTATGTGCCGAACTTTGCCATGTCATTGAACGATATGCGTTATATAGCAAAGACGGCGGAAAAACCGTTGGATGTACATCTTATGATCGAGCATCCCAATAATCGGATTAATCTGTTTCTGAATAACCTGCGCAAAGGAGATACGGTCTACATCCATCCGGAAGCGGAATACCATCCGTCAACAACACTGCAGAGCATCATCAATGCCGGGATGGTTCCCGGTATCGCCATCAACCCGGGGACATCTGTGGAAACGGTTATGGAAATGCTGCGTATCGTGAAGAAGGTTCTCGTGATGTCCGTGAATCCCGGCAATGCGGGACAGATGTACCTACCCTACGTGGGGAAGAAGATCACGAAGCTTCTGTCTATGAAGGAAGATATGGATTTTGAGATCTACTGGGACGGAGCCTGCAGTGCGGATAAGATTCTGGAATATGCACCGAAGGGTGTGGCAGGGTTCGTTCTGGGAACCACATTATTATTTGGGAAAGAACAGGCATATGGAGAGACATTGCAGAACATCCGCGAACTGATCTTTTGATGCGGAAAGAAGCTTTGGCGGTATGAATATGCGGATGTAGACGGATGAATATAAGCAGGAAGTATAACTGAGTCTCATGCTGCATAAGATAGTGTGAGGAGTGTGATGATGCATGATAGATGTCAGGAAAAATCCTTCTGCTTATGCAGTGATCAGAGGAAATAAGAATCATCCGGATATCAAAGGAAAAGTTGATTTTTATGATACATATGGAGGAACGATAATTGTGGCGTCTGTTAAGGGGCTGCCGGAAGAGAATGGAGAGGGAAGTCGGGGATTTCACGGTTTCCATATTCACGAAGGCGGTGCATGTACGGAGGATGATCAGGGAGAGTTTTCTGATGCAGGCGGGCATTATAATCCGAAGAATACAGTACATCCGGCTCATGCAGGGGATCTTCCGCCGTTGTTGAATAGCGGAGGAGCTGCCTGGATGACGGTATATACAGGTCGTTTCTTTCCGGAAGATGTCATAGGACGTACAGTTATCATACACGAAAAAGCAGATGATTTTCATACGCAGCCGTCGGGAGATGCAGGTGAGATGATTGCCTGTGGAGAGATTAAGACATGTGAACCAGATATTCGTTAAGAGGATACGCCCTCGTGCACAGCAGAAGTATGCCGCGAGGGTCAAATGCCCCGCTGCACTGCAGCGGGGTTAAGTTTACACTCCGTCTGAATGAGAGAAATGTATTGCTTTTATATGTACAATCGAATATAATTATTCCAGCACCAAGCAAAATAGAAATGTTTTGTTCGGGGCAGTTGCTGATATATGCAGGGATAAATAGCGATAGTTTAAGAGAGGAAGCGTAATGGAAAAGAATAATATGAAAAATAATTTAGCTCGTATTCAGCTTTGACGCTTAAAAAATTTTCATAAAAAAACCTCCCATTTTACGGGGAAATACGAGATAATAGAATTAACGACAAACTATTTTTTCGCAGTACCCATAAAAGAGAGGAGGTTTTACCATGAAGCGAGAATAAAAATCACAAGAAAAGAGGCTAGGGAACACCTGGAACAGTTTCACCTTGCCTGCGAATTAGCCAAGCTGATCCGACATTATTTTCCAGATCTTTTGTCATTGTTAAAACAATTACCAGATCCCCGGAATCAGAGTT